>NZ_JCANNB010000003.1:0-314330 GCF_059553435.1 Micromonospora sp. PRAS1 | reverse complement strand
GCCGAAATGGGGGCAATAACTTCATGATCAACGGGGCCGGGAGGGGGCGGGAGGGGGCGGGAGGGGTGGGGGGTGGGGGTGTTAGGGGAGGAGGGGGTGGCGGGTTACGTTTTCTTCGCGGCCTGGGCCTACGCCTACCACGCTGACGCGGGTGGTGGTCAGCTCCTCGATGCGGGCTATGTAGCGGCGGGCGTTCTCGGGGAGGTCAGCCTCGGTCCTCGCCTTGGTGATGTCTTCCCACCAGCCGTCGTGTTCCTCGTAGATCGGGGTGGCGTGGTGGAAGTCGGTCTGGGTCATCGGCATGTCGTCGACCCGCTTGCCGTTGATCTCGTACCCGACGCAGATCGGCACGGTGGGCAGGCCGGTGAGCACGTCCAGCTTGGTGATCACCAGATCCGTGACCCCGTTGAGGCGGCAGGCGTACCGGGCGACCACCGCGTCGAACCAGCCGCACCGGCGCTCCCGGCCGGTCGTGGTGCCGTACTCCCGGCCGACCTTGCGCAGGTGCTGGCCGTTGTCGTCGAAGAGCTCGGTGGGGAACGGCCCCGAGCCGACCCGGGTCGTGTACGCCTTGCTCACCGCGATCACCTTCGTGATCGCGGTCGGCGGGATGCCGGCGCCCACGCACGCCCCGCCGGCCGTCGGGTTCGACGAGGTGACGAAGGGGTAGGTGCCGTGGTCCATGTCGAGCATGGTGGCCTGGGCACCCTCCAGCAGCACGGTGTCGCCGCGATCCAACGCGTCCCAGAGCAACGACCGGGTCTCCGCGATGTACGGTCGCAGCCGCTCCGCGTACTCGAGGTACTCCTCGATCGTGGCGTCGACGTCGATCGCCTTGCGGTTGTAGACCTTGAACAGCACCTGGTTCTTCTCGCGCAGCGCGAGTTCCAACTTTTTGCGCAGGATGCCCGGGTCGAGCAGGTCCTGCACCCGGATGCCCATCCGGGCGACCTTGTCGCCGTACGCCGGGCCGATGCCCCGGCCGGTGGTGCCGATCCGTGCGCTGCCCAGGTACCGCTCGACCACCCGGTCCAGTGCCCGATGGTGCGGCATGATCAGGTGCGCGTCGCCGGAGATGCGCAGCCGGGCGACGTCCACCCCCCGCTCGGCCAGTCCGTCGATCTCGCTGAGCAGCACCTTCGGGTCGACCACCACACCGTTGCCGATGACGATGACCGCGTTCGGGGAGAGCGCGCCCGATGGCATCAGGTGCAGTGCGTACTTCTGCCCGTCCGGCGTGATCACCGTGTGGCCGGCGTTGTTGCCGCCGGAGTAGCGGACGACGTAGTCGACCCGCTCACCCAGCTGGTCGGTAACCTTGCCCTTGCCCTCGTCGCCCCACTGAGCGCCGATGAGCACGATCGCTGGCATCTTCTCGCCTCCAGAAGGCTCGGGTGCCAGATGGCGACCGGTCAGCGAGCCCGGGGTGTCAGGTTAACAAGTAGTGACGGCACGACCGGCAGGGGTCGCGCCGAGAGGCAGGAGGGCCCTACCCGTGTACGACGTGGTGCTGCTCACCCTGGGCTCGGAGCGGGACGCTCCGGGGGCCGGGTGCGGCAGCGGCGGAGCCTGCTGCGGTGGTGCGGCCGACGCTGCCGAGGGTCGGGAGGAACGCTGCGAGACTCCACGCGTACCCGTGTTGGCCTGCGCGGACGCCCTGACTGCCCGGGGTGCCCGGGTCGACCCGGTGACGGCCCGGTCGGACGCCGAGATCGACGAGGTGCTGGCCCGGCTGGACGGCCCGCCCAGGCCGGACGGCCTCACCTGGCCGGACCCGGATGCCAAGACCCGGCTCGTGGTCGCGGTCGCTGGTGACGCACAGTTGCGCGCCGTGCTACGCCGCATGGTCCGGCGGTACGCGCCACCGCCCAGCCGCCGACCAGCCGACCTGGCCGGCAACCGGACCGTGCCGGACCTGCCGCCGGTCGGCGTACTGCCGCTCGATCCGGCGCGGAGCACGACGCACCGCGACCTCGCCGCGCAGCTCGGGCTGCCGCGTGATCCGGCGGCGGTGGCCGCCGCGGTCCTCGACGGGCCGGTCCGCCGGCTCGACCTGCTGCGCAACGACGGCGGTTCGGTGACGCTTGACGGCGCGCTGCTCGGTGCCGCCGCTGAGGACGGGCGCCCGCTGCACTGGCGGGGCCGGGTCGAGGTGGACGACGCGGTGCTGTCCAACGGCGACGAACCGCTGCTGGCCTGCGCCATCGGCAACGCGGGCGGGTACGCCCGGCTCGACGACGTCGCCCTGCTCGCCGACGCCGACCCGACCGACGGGCTGGTCGAGGTGGCGGTGGCCGTACCGGTGGTCACCCGGTCGAGGCTGGGTCGCCGCCGGGTACGCCTGGAGGTCCGGCGGACCCGTGGTCGAGCCGTGTCGGTCCTGCCCCGCGACGCGGTCCCACTGCCCTACCTGGACGACGGCGTGGAGGCGGAATTGACCCGCAAGCGGTCCTGGTGGACCGAGCCGGGTGCCTGGGCGGTCTGGACGAGCTGAATCGAGCGCCCAGGCGGTCTGGACAACCTGAGCCGAGTCCGCCACCGAAGGCCGGGATCGGCCGGTGGGCCTATCCTCGGCAGGCAGGGGGAATGGGGAGGAACCGTGGTGGACGAAAACGCCGACCGGGTGCCCGCGCCCGGTCAGCACGGGGTGCCGGAACGGGACATCGAACCACTCTGGCCACCGGATCAGATCGACAGCTTCGCTGCGCCGGCCTGGGGTGCACCGTCAGCGGCACCGCCTGCCGTCCCACCGACGCCGAACCATCCGGCGACGGGCCAAGCCCCGGCAGCCGGCCAACCCGCGCCGGGCCAGCCGCCAGCAGCCGGCCATCCGACGGTGGGTCAACCGCCAGCAGCCAGCCATCCGGCGGTGGGCCAGGTTGGCTCGGGGATGGGCCACCCGGGTGTGCCGCCCTCTGCCGCCGACTATCCGTCGCTGACCAGCGGCGGGCCGACCAGCACCGGCTGGGAACCGTCGCCGGGCGGGCGCCAGCCGCAGGCCGCCCAGGTCGACCTCAACCAGCCGTTCACCCTCGACCGCCCGACCTCGCTCGCCGCGAGCCGGGACGGCACGCCGGCCGACGCCGGTACGCCCTCCGCCGTTCCCGACGCCGCCCCATCGCCAGCCACGGCGAACGCCGCCCCATCCCCCGCCACGGCGAACGCCGCCCCATCCCCCGCCACGGCGAACGCCGGCCCAGTCCCGGCCACGACCAACGCCGGGCCGTTCTCCGTTGGGCCCGAGGGCGACAACTCGGCGGCGGCGATCGGCGGCCCGGGTGGGACGACGAACGTCCCGACGGCCTCCGGCGCGCAAGCCCTCGAACCGGGCGTCAGCGCCCCGCCGGTGCCCCGCCCGCAGGCAGAGTCACCGTGGGCGCAGCCGCCGCAGCGGTCCGCACCCGAGGTCGCCGCCCCGATCGACCCGCCGAGTCAGGCCGGTGAGGGTTCACGGCCCACCTGGGCCGTCCCGGCCCAGCCGCTTCCGCCGATGTCACAGCCCGTACCCGGTCCGCCCGCAGCTCAGCAGGTCGGGTTGTCGGGACCGGAGCAGGCCGGACTGCCCGGACCCCAGCAGGCCGGCATGCAGCAGCCGGTCAACCCGTCGCCGGCCGCTCCGCTGCACGGCACGGCTCCCGTGCCGCACCAGGAAGGCTTCGCCGGGTCGGCGCCGGTGCCGGTCACGCCACAATCCCCTGGCCCGGCACCGCAGCCCCCGGAGAACGGGCCGCCCGGTCCGTTTCCGCCGCAGCCGGCCTGGAATCCGGCGCCCTGGCAGCAGCAGGGCGCACCGCCGCCGGTGGCTCACCCGCTGCCGCACCGGCCGTACCAGCCGGCCGAAACGGCGTCCCGGATGCCGCCGGCGTACGCGGAGCAGGACTGGAACCCGGAGGTGGGCACCGCACCGACCGCCGAGGACTTCGCCCGGCGGCGGCAGGTACGCCCGATCGACCCGGTCGCGACGATGGGTGTCCGCGCCGTGGTCAACAAGACGGGTCTGGTGAAGCTCCCGCCGGGACGGCACGAGCTGGAACTGAAGCGGGACATCGAGATGGTGCGCCGCAACTTCGGTGGGCTACGGCAGGTGACCGTGGTCAACCCGAAGGGCGGCGCGGGCAAGACCGTCGCCATCCTGCTGCTCGCGATGACCTTCGGTCAGAAGCGCGGCGGGTACGTGTTGGCCTGGGACAACAACGAGACCCAGGGCACCCTCGGCATGCGCGCCCAGCAGGACTTCCACTCCCGTACGGTGCGGGACCTGCTGCGCGATCTGGGCCAGTTCCACGGCGCACACGGGCGGGTCGGCGACCTGTCGCAGTACGTCCGCTCGCAGGGCGAGGGCATGTTCGACGTGCTCGCCTCCGACGAGTCGGCCACCGGCGGCGAGATGCTCACCGCCGCGGCCTTCGGCGAGATCCGCGAGGTGGTCAGCCGCTTCTACAAGCTGATCTTCGTAGACACCGGAAACAACGTCCGGGCGCAGAACTGGCAGGCCGCGATGGACGCCACCGACCAACTCTTGGTCACCATGTCGGCGCGTAACGACTCGGCCGAGACCGCCGCCCGGATGCTCGACCACCTGGAGCAGAGTGGGCGGCAACGGCTGGTCCGGCAGGCGGTCACCGTGGTCTCCATGCCGCCGTCCCGCAAGGAGATCGACCTGCCCGCGATCCAGGAGCACTTCGCCGCGCGGACCCGGGCGGTGCTGCTGGCCCCGTACGAGCGGCTCATCGACACCGGAGAGCCGATCCGCTACGCCCAGCTCTCCTCGGCGACCCGAGACGCCTGGCTGAAGATCGCCGCAGCGGTGGCCGAGGGGTTGTAGAGGTCTGCGCCCCGGCCGCCGGCCCGACACAGTTCGGGCCGGCGGTCGACGGCGTCAATTGGCCGCCAGCGTCACCGGCAGTCAGCGTGGTGCACCGGCAGCGTCAGTTGCTGGCGAGTGCACCGGCAGCGTCAGTTGCTGGCGAGTGCGTCGGCGGCGGCCGGGTCGCAGTCGCGGAGGAACTGGGCGCAGCGGGCCGCCTCGTCCGCCTCACCGATCTCGTCGGCGGCGCGGGAAAGCACGTAGAGGCAGCGCAGGAAGCCCCGGTTCGGCTCGTGCGACCACGGCACCGGGCCATGGCCCTTCCAGCCGGCCCGGCGCAGCTGGTCGAGACCGCGGTGGTAGCCGGTCCGGGCGTACGCGTACGCCGGAACGACCTGGCCCTCGGTGAGCGCCCTGGCGGCCAGCGCCGCCCAGGCCGCGCTGTGCGTGGGGAACCGGGCCGCCACCTCGGCGAACGCCTCGTCCCTGCCGTCCTGCTCGGCCGTCGCCAGGATGGCGTCGGCCTCTTCGTTGGCGGGCAGGAGCGTGGCGGGCGGCTCAGGCAAGAGGTTCTGCATCACCTCATTCAACCCGCTCCGGACCGGGGCGCGCGAGGGGGTCCGGCAACCCCGCTGGCTGAACGGCCGAGAGGTCGCCTCACGCCTGCGGCCCATCCCGCCGCCCGACGGTTTCCACTACAACTGGAGGTCCGGAGCCTCCCCAGGAACCGGATATGCGGGAGCCCGGCCAGGCCGCCGGGCTCCCGTCCGATCTCCGCGCACCTCGGCGGCACCGCACCCACGCCGGAGCAGGCCCGCCGGGCCGCGCCGGTCGGGGTTGAACCGGCCGGGCAGGATGGGTCGATGCCCACTCCACCTCCCGCGGACGTCATCGAGCCGCACACCTGGACCAACGAGATCCAGACCCGGGCCGAGTTCGACCGGCGGCTGGCCACCGGAAGCCTGGTCGGCCTGACCATCCAGGGGCTCCGCCTGGATCTGGTCCCCGTCCCCGACTTCACCGGCGTCGAGGTGGCCGGGACCCTCTTCGTCGGCTGCCGGTTCGCCTCCCGTCAGGTCGGTGCCGACCTGGTCCGGCGGGGCGCCAACGTGGTTCCGCCGTTCTCCGGGCTGCCGTACCCGACCCAACCGCCGCACCTCTACACCCCGGAGGAGTTGGCCGCCGGCTTCGCCGAGGGCGGCTTCGAGGCGATGTACGACACCCGGGTGTACGAGCACTTCCGGGCACACGGCGGGGCGCTGCCCGACGTCCGGGAGGCGCTCGGCCAACGGCTGCACGACCACGGCATGGACAACGCGCTCGCCGACGCCACCCGCGCCTGGCTGACCACCCACGGGCCGCAGTCGGTGGTCGGGGTGATGGGTGGGCACGCGGTGCCCCGGGGCAGTGCGGCGTACCGGATGGCCGCCGTGCTCGGCCGGGAACTGGCCCGGGCCCACCGCCTGGTGGTCACCGGCGGCGGGCCGGGCGTGATGGAGGCAGCCAACCTGGGTGCGTACCTGTCGACCCGGCCGGTCGAGGAACTCACCGCCGCCATCGACCTGCTCGCCACCGTGCCGGACTTCACCGACCACGACCGCTACACGGCCGCCGCGCTGCGGGTCAGGGAGGAGTTCGGTCGGTCGATCATCCCGCCGGTCGACGACACCGAAGCGGTGACCGCCTACCGGGCGGATTCGGCCGCGTTGACCACCGGCGACCTGGACTGGGCGAGCTGCGGCGGGCTGGCCATCCCCACCTGGCTCTACGGCCACGAGCCGGCCAATCTCTTCGCCGGCCGGATCGCCAAGTACTTCTCGAACGCCATCCGGGAGGACACCATCCTGCGGCTGGCCCGGGGTGGGATCGTCTTCGCCCCCGGCCGGGCGGGCACCGTACAGGAGGTGTTCCAGGCGGCCACCAAGACCTACTACGGCACCGACGGCGCCAGCGGCGCGTACGTCTTCCTGGACCGCACGTACTGGACGAAGGTCCTGCCGGTGGAGTCGCTGCTGCGTCCCCTGCTGGCCACCTCGCCCTTCGGTGACCTGTCGGACACCGTGCACCTCACCGACGACGCCCACGAAGCCGTCCACCTGCTGACCCGGTAAGGAAGGGCCCCCTTTTAACGCCTGCGGTAGAGGAAGGGCCCCTTATTAACACCAGGCACGGTTAACACCAGGCACACCGTCAACCACCCGACCGCAGAAACGCCGAGGCGGCCGGCCCCAGCACACGGGACCGGCCGCCTCGGGTTGGTCAGCGCAGGTACGTCACTTGGTCATCGTGGTGCCGGTCGAGCGCAGGTGCTCGCAGGCCTCGGCCACGCGAGCGGCCATCCCGGCCTCCGCCGCCTTGCCCCACACGCGCGGGTCGTACATCTTCTTGTTGCCGACCTCGCCGTCGACCTTGAGCACGCCGTCGTAGTTGCGGAACATGTGGTCGGCGACCGGACGGGAGAAGGTGTACTGGGTGTCGGTGTCGATGTTCATCTTCACCACGCCGTAGTCGAGCGCCTCGCGGATCTCGGACAGCAGCGAGCCGGAACCGCCGTGGAAGACCAGGCTGAGCGGCTTCTCCTTGCCGTACTTGGCGCCGACCGCCTCCTGGATCTGGTTCAGCACCTCGGGGCGCAGCTTGACGTTGCCCGGCTTGTAGACGCCGTGCACGTTGCCGAAGGTCAACGCCGCCATGTAGCGGCCCTTCTCGCCCAGGCCGAGCGCCTCGACCATCGCCAGGCCGTCCTCGACCGTGGTGTAGAGCTTGTCGTTGATGGCGTTCTCGACGCCATCCTCCTCACCACCGACGACGCCCACCTCGATCTCCAGGACAATCTTGCCCTTGGCCGCCTCGGTGAGCAGCTGCTCGGCGATCTCCAGGTTCTCCGCCACCGGCACGGCCGAGCCGTCCCACATGTGCGACTGGAACAGCGGCTCCTGGCCGTTCTTGACCCGCTCCTGGGAGATGGCCATCAGCGGCCGGACGAACTTGTCCAGCTTGTCCTTCGGGCAGTGGTCGGTGTGCAGGGCGATGTTGACCGGGTACTTCTTGGCCACCTCGTGCGCGTACGCGGCGAAGGCCACCGCGCCGGTGACCATGTCCTTCACGGAAGGGCCGGAGAGGTACTCCGCACCACCGGTCGAGACCTGGATGATGCCGTCGCTCTCCGCGTCGGCGAAGCCCTTGAGCGCCGCGTTGAGCGTCTGCGAGGACGTCACGTTGATCGCCGGGTACGCGTACCGGCCGGCCTTGGCGCGGTCCAGCATCTCGGCGTAAGCCTCGGGGGAAGCGATGGGCATGTCGAACGCTCCTTACTTGCCGCTGTCGGCCCTGCGGCCGCTGTTCTCCTTGCGCCGGCCGTACGGCCGCCTGGCTCTACTCGGACGGCCGGCCGTACGGACGCCTGGTCTCCATGGGCGGTCGGCCGTGCGGCCGTCCCGGTCTCCACGGGTGCGCCGGACCGCGCTGTCCTCCGCGGGCAGTATCCCGTAGCTGGACCCGCCGGGCACAACCGGGCTGGTTCACCGCCGGTCCGCGGAATCCGGTACCACCACGCTGATCAGCCAGGTGACCACCGCCATCACGATGGCGCCCCAGAAGGCCGCCCAAAAGCCTTCGATGTGGAACGGAAGGTCGAACAACCGGGCGATCCAGTCGGTCAGCAGGAACAGCAGGGCGTTGACCACCAGGGCGAACAGGCCCAGCGTCAGCAGGTAGAAGACACAGCCCACCACCCTGATGACCGGCTTGAGCACCGCGTTGACCACTCCGAAGATCAACGCGACGATGACCAGGGTGAGTGCGCTGTGGTAGCCGCTCCGGCCGGTCACCTCGACGCCGGGCACGATCAGCGTGGTGATCCAGAGCGCGACGGCGGTCGTCGCCAGCCGGATGAGGAAGCCCACGGCCCCATCCTGGCACCGCGGGCGGCCTGCGGTGGCGCGATTCGGCCGACTCGGCTTCCGGGCGAGACGTACCCTCGTACCCTCACCCCGACCCGCTTCCCAGCGATCTGCGCGCGCAGCCCGTACGGTGGATGGGTATCGTCCACCGACATCCCGGAGGGACCGCATGGCCCAGCCCGAGGAGGACTTCGCTCCCGGCGATCACCTCGACCCCGAGGAACGTGATCTGGAGGCCGAGCCGGCCGACGCGGTCGAGCAGGCCCGGGTGGTCAGCGTCACCGAGGTCGAGGACGAGCCGCACCGCGGCCTGGAGGTCGACGACTGGGACGCGATGGAGCAGGCCCGGGTGGTCGCGGCCGACGAGGACGACTACCGCTGACCAACACCCGCACCTGAGTGTTAATAAGGGGCCCTTCCTCTACATGAGGCGTTAATAGGGGGCCCTTCCTTACACCGTGGGCCCCGGTAGCCTGGGCCGCCGTGGCAGCGGTCACGGCGGACCGGTCGAGCGACTTACGGAGCGGAATTCTTCATGGCATTGGGCGAACGGGTAGGTCACGTGGTGCGCGGTGCGGCCATCGGCGTGGCCGAAGCCGTGCCGGGGATCAGCGGTGGCACCATCGCGTTGGTCACCGGCGTATACGAGCGGGTCATCGCGTCCGCCGGTCACGTGGTGAGCGCCGTGCGGTACGCGGCAGCCGACCTGCCGCGCGGGCGGGGTTGGACGCGCACCGGGCATCAGCTACGGCAGGTGCACTGGGAGGTGGTCATCCCGCTGCTGATCGGCATGCTGCCGGGCCTGCTGATCGCGGCGAAGACCCTGGAGCCGCTCCTGACCGACTATCCGGAACAGACCCGGGGGCTCTTCCTCGGGCTGGTGCTCGCCTCGGTGCTGGTGCCGGTCTCGATGGTCGGCGCACCGTGGCGGCGGGGCGAGATCGTCGCACTGGTGATCGCCGCGGTGGCCGCGTTCTCGCTGACCGGCCTGCCGCAGGCCACCCTCACGCCGCACCCGCTGATCGTGCTGGTGGCGGCGGCCGTGGCGGTCTGCGCCCTGGTGATGCCCGGGGTCTCCGGTTCGTTCCTGCTGCTGACCGTCGGCCTCTACGAGCCGACGATCACCGCGGTGAACGACCGGGACTTCGGCTACCTGGCGGTCTTCGCGACCGGCATGGTGATCGGCCTGGCGCTCTTCGTCAAGCTGCTCCAGTGGCTGCTGGAGGTGCACCGCCGGATGACCCTCGCGGTGATGTCCGGTGCCCTGCTGGGCAGCCTGCGGGCGCTCTGGCCGTGGCAGTCCGACGAGCGGGACCTGCACGCGCCGGGCGACAACATCCTGCCCATCGCCGCGCTGTTCCTGCTCGGCGTCGCCGTGGTCACGGCAATGGTCATCGCCGAGCGTCGCCGGCTGCGCCGGGCCGCCCGGGATCTCACCGAGGAGACGTACGAGACGTCCCACGTCCGCTGATGCCCATCCCGCTGGTGGCTGCCGGTCCGGCAGCCACCAGCGGGTCAAGGCTCAGCGAGCCCGCTTGGTGGCTCGCTTGCGCGGCGGGGTGAGCAGGTCGGCGATCGTGGCGATCGCGCTCGGGACCAGTCGGTAGTAGGCCCAGACACCGCGCTTCTCCCGCTCCAGCAAGCCGGCCTCGGTGAGGATCCGCAGGTGGTGGCTGACCGTCGGCTGAGAGAGGCCAAGCGGCGCGGTCAGGTCACACACGCACGCTTCGCCCTCGGGCGCCGACTGGATCAGGCTGAGCAGCCGCAGCCGGGCGGGGTCGGCAAGGGCCTTGAGGACCCCGGCCAGCCGCTCGGCGTCGGCGCGTTCGATCGGCTCGCCAGCAAGCGGCGAGATCTGAGGCATAGTCATTTCGGCCAACGCAGTTCCCACGTATTCCATCCTTCCACCAGCAGCATCGATCCGCCTGCATATCAGCAGATCCGAATCGGCAGACTTTTACGCCACAAGGCCGAGGTCAGCCAACGTATAGGCCGCCCGGTAGGGCAATCCGGCGGCTCGCACCGCGTCGCCGGCGCCACGATCAACGATAACCGCCACCCCCACGACTTCGGCTCCGGCCTCGCGAAGAGCCTCGACGGCGGTCAACACACTTCCGCCGGTGGTGGAGGTGTCCTCCACCGCCAGCACCCGACGACCGGCCACATCCGGACCTTCGATCCGTCGCTGCAGCCCGTGCGCCTTGCCCGCCTTCCGGACCACGAACGCGTCCAATGGACGCCCGGGGGCGTGCAACATCGACAGGGCGATGGGATCGGCGCCCAGGGTCAGGCCACCCACCGCGTCGTACGACCAGTCGGCGGTCAGCTCCCGCATCACACGACCCACAAACGGTGCCGCCCGGTGATGGAGCGTGACGCGACGCAGATCGACGTACCAGTCGGCCTCCTGACCCGAGGAGAGCACCACCCGGCCATGGACCACAGCCAGGTCAGAGATGAATTTACGCAGGTCGTCGTGGTCCCCCATGGCGATAGAGGGTACTGCGGAAGTCTGTGTGCCGCGTGCGCGGGCCGCCCGGGTCAACTCTTCCGGGGGACCGATGAGTGGCGATGCCCGGTTACGCTACGTCGATCATCACATCGGATCGAGTGATGTCGAGGTCCGCCGCGTGGGGTGTGATGCGCCGTGGCGGGGTCAACCGTGTTCGCGGCCGATCCGGCCCCGGGTGTCGCGCGACACCCGGTCGAGCAACCGGCGCGGGGCGTGTCGCAGGCCCGCCACCGCCAGCTTGTACTTCCAGGATGGAACGCTCACCAGCTTGCCTTTTCGCAGGTCACGCAGGGCTTCGTCGACCACGACCGGCGCGCTGAGCCACATCCATTCCGGAGTTTTCGACATGTCGATGCCGGCCCGCTTGTGAAATTCCGTGCGGGTGTAGCCGGGGCAGAGCGCCATCACGCGTACGCCGAAGGGGCGCGCGGACTGGCCGACCGACTCGCTGAAGTTGGTGACCCACGCCTTGCTGGCCGAGTAGGTCGAGCCCGGCATGACCGCGCCGAAACCGGCAACGGAAGAGACATTAATCACTGCCCCACGGCGCCGCTCGGTCATCGTACGCAGGGCGGCGAGGGTCAACCGCAGCACCGCGTGCACGTTGAGCCGGAGCAGCCGTACCTCGTCCTCGGGTGACGAGCGGAGGAACGGGGTGTTAAGGCTGATGCCGGCGTTGTTGACAAGCAGCTCGACGGGCGGGGCGTCGGCCAACCGCCGCTCGATCCGAGCACAACCGTCGTCGGTGGACAGATCGGAGGCGATCGTCTCGGTCTCGACGCCGTGCCGGCCGGTCAGCTCGGCCGCCTGCGCGGCCAGCCGGTCGGCGTCCCGCGCGACGAGCACCAGGTGCCAACCGTCGGCGGCGAGTCGCCCGGCGAACGCCGCCCCGATGCCCGCGGTCGCTCCGGTGATCAACGCCCAGCGCTGACCGGCCGGCGGATCGGGAGTCACGGGATCGGGCGTCACAGGTCTGCTCACCTCGGCGGGTACGGGGGCGACGGCGCTGCCCCGGGCGGCGGATAGGGCTGGTGCGGGGGTTGCTGACCCAGCGGCGGGTAGCCGGGCGGTGCCAGTGGATGCTGAACCGACGGCGGGTAGCCGGGCGGTGCCGGCGGCTGGTCACCCGACGGCGGGGCCGGATTCCGGCGGAACCAGGCGTTGGCCGACGGCATCGCCAGCAGCGCGGCTACCACAAGGTAACCGAGCACCTGGGCGACCGAAAGGGTCACGGTGAGCGGAATCCACCAGGACGGATGGGCGTCGGCGACCAGGTTGACCAACTCGGTGGCGGCCCGATCGTCGCCGAGATCGAGGGGGGTGGCTCGTTGCACGACCTGGGCCGCGATCCCGCAACAGCCGAGTAGCAGGCCAAGCCCGGCGACCGCCCAGGTGGCCACCCGCGCACCGGGCCGTCGGGCGGCCAGGCCGAGTGCCAGACCGGTGAGGAGAAGGCCGGCGAGCAGGCTCAGCACCGCCGACACCACGACCGAGCCACGCAGCAGGGTCACCATCGCGTCGACCTGACCGGCATCAGCCGAGGTGCCTGCGGCTGCCGTGCGGAACCGGGTCACGGTGCCGCCGACGCTGGTCAGGCCGGCCACCGCGTATCCGAGCGCGCCGAGCGCCATCACCGCCAGCACCGCCACCGCCAGCAGGACCACGGTCGGCCGGCGGGCCGATGCCTGTTCGGGGTACGACACGACGAGTCCCTCCGGTAGGCGTTTCGGATGCAACCTACTCGGAGGGACCGTCGTAATCGCGGTCAACTCACCGGCGGTCAGCCGGGTCGATCGGTCGGCGGGGTCTGCCCGCCGGGCTGTTCCGGGCCGCCAGCCGGCGGGTTCTGCCCGCTCGGCCCGCCGGGCTGCTCACCGAAGGAGGGCTGGCCCGGAGCGGGCGGGTAACCCGGCTCCTGCTGGGCCGCGCCGGGGTAGCCCGGCTCCTGCCCGCTGCCCGGGTAACCCGGGGCCGGGGGATAGCCCGGGGCCGGCGGATGCCCGGGCTGGCCCGGGTAGCTGCCACCGGGCATCGGCGGCTGCCACTGCTGCGTCGGCTTGCGGAAGAACTCGTTGGCCTTCGGCAGCGCGAGCAGGATCAGCGCCGCCAGCAACGCGAGCAGGCTGATCACGCCGAGCAGGCTGTTGACCGGGTTGACCCAGGACGGCAACGCCTCGTCCAACTGACGCTGGACCTCAGCCTGACTTGGCGCGTCGCCGCTGGTATCGCCGGGTGTGGCGAGGCCACCGGCCAGTCCGCCGAGCACCCCGAAGCCGACGCAGCAGAACATGATGCCGCCGACGATCCAGGTGGCGATCCGCGAGCCGTTCTTGCCGCGCAGGTTCATCAGGCCGAGGCCGAACAGCACGAGCGACACCACAAGCATGAAGATGGCGGTGCCGACACCAGCGATCACCACGAAGTCGGCGATGTTCTCCACGCCCTCGGCGGTGGAGCCCCGGTACGCCTCCTCCATCACGTCGCGAACAGTGCCGATGGTGGTCAGCGCAATGATCACACTGATGAGTTGACAGATTGCGAACAGCAACAAAAGGTACGTGGATATCGTCACCACGCTCGGCCGGGTTCGGGCCGGCGTGCTCTGCGGATCGGCCATCTCTCTCCTTCCCTGGAACGCGCTTCACCGTATCGGCACCGGGCCATCTCGGCACGACACGACGCCATCCGGACGGCGCGTCACCGGCCGTCGGGCTGCGCAGGGTCGACCGGACGGCCTCCGACGGGTCAAAATCCCCGGCGCTGGGGGTGCACCGCCACGTCGGCGAGATCCAGCCGCTCACCCCGGGCCGCCGTCCAGCCCGTCTCGCCGTACGCCTCGAAGGTGAGCCGGGCACCGCCCGGTGCCCGGTAGTCGTGGTAGCGCATGGTGCCGCTCGGGGCGAGTCCGGTCGCGCCGCTGGCGGTGTACCGGGCCTGGCCGGATTCGTGCCAGCTGTACCGGCGGCCGGCGAACTCCACGACCGGGGCGCCCGGCGTGCCGACGACGCCCGGCTCGGGATGCCAGAGCACAAGTTCGAACTCGGGGCTCTCCGCCACCGAGAGCCGACGCCGACCACCCGGGTCGTCGAACAGGTGCTCGGCCCAGCGCCACTCGCCCTCTACCAGGCGGATCGAACCGCGTACCGGGTAGACGTCGTCGCCGATCTCGACGATGTCGCCTACCGTGATCCGACGTGGGTCGCCCGCTGGCCCGGTGCGGCGTCGCCTGCTTGCGGTCGCTCCCGGGCGGTTGCGCCGCCGCCGGAGCGCCACGACGACGGCCAGCCCGACCAGGGCCACCACGGCGGCCAGGGCAACCAGGACTCCGAGGGTCACCACCCCGTCCATCCGGTCACCTCCCGAGTGCTGTCGACGGGTCGTCAGACCATGATCTGTGCCCGCCGTACGTCTCGCCAGCCAACCGGCGGTCGTCAGCGTTCGCTGTGCTGCTCACCACCATCCGGCCCACTGCTGGCGGCGGGTGGAGTACCCGGCCCGGACGGTTGGCCCGGCGCGACGGGATAACCGAACCCGGCAGGATGACCGGCCGGAACCGGGTAACCGGGCGGAACCGGATAGCCGGCGAGGTGTGGACTCGGGAGGTCGGGTCCGGGAGTCGGCGGCCGGGGGCCGGTCGGGGCGGGGGCACGGCGGCCGAGGACTCGGCGGCCGCGGTCATGGCACAGACGGTACGGCCGGTCCACAAGCGCCGGCAGCACCGCTCGTACGGAGTCGACCGGCGAATGGATCATGTGCCGGTGAGCCGCTCTGCGGCGTACTCGCCGACGGTGGTGGTGCCGATGATGCAGCCGGTCATGGTCTGCACTTCCGCCGGATCCTCCCGCAGCGCGCTCCACGCCGCCCGACCGGCCGCCGGGTCGCATTGCTCCAGCAGGCTGGCGGCGTACACCCGGCCAGCCGGCGCGCCGGTTGAGAGCAGTTGGTCGAGTTGGTCGCGTACCGCGTCGGGCTGGTCGGCGATGGCCGCCGCGACCTGCTGGTACGCCTCGGTCTCCGGGAGCAGCGACCCCGCGAGCCCCACCCCGCCGAACGCGACCGTCTCGGCCTCGGCGAGTCTCTCGACGGCCGCCGCCAACCCGGAGTCCTTCTTCTTTCCCTTCCCGAACAACATGCCTACCATCGTGGCCCGGACCGCCGGGCCACGCAGCCCGACGCGGTCACGGCTGCTCAGGAGCTGGTCACCGAGAGGCCGTCCTTGCTCTCGGCCAGGTCGACCCGCACCGTGTCGCCGTCGCGGATCTGACCGGCGAGCAGCGCCCTGGCGAGCTGGTCGCCGATCGCGGACTGGACCAGCCGGCGCAATGGCCGGGCACCGTAGATCGGGTCGTACCCGTGCTCGGCGAGCCAGGTACGTGCCACGTCGGTGATGGCCAGGGCCAACCGGCGGTCGGCCAGGCGACGGCGCAGCCGCTCCAGCTGGATGTCCACGATGGCCCGCAGGTCCTCACCCTGAAGGGCGGCGAAGACCACGATGTCGTCGAGCCGGTTGAGGAACTCCGGCTTGAAGTGTGCCCGGACCACCGCGAGGACGGCCTCCCGGCGCTGCTCCTCGGTGAGCGTCAGGTCGCTGATCACCGCCGAGCCGAGGTTCGAGGTGAGGATCAGGATGGCGTTGCGGAAGTCCACCGTGCGACCCTGGCCGTCGGTGAGCCGTCCGTCGTCGAGCACCTGGAGCAGGAGGTCGAAGACGTCCGGGTGGGCCTTCTCCACCTCGTCCAGCAGGATCACCGAGTAGGGGCGGCGGCGCACCGCCTCGGTGAGCTGACCGCCCTCCTCGTACCCGACGTAGCCGGGCGGGGCACCGACCAGGCGGGCCACGGAGTGCTTCTCGCCGTACTCGCTCATGTCGATGCGGACCATCGCCCGCTCGTCGTCGAAGAGGAACTCGGCGAGCGCCTTGGCCAGCTCGGTCTTGCCGACGCCGGTCGGACCGAGGAAGAGGAAGCTGCCGGTCGGGCGGTCCGGGTCGGCCACGCCGGCCCGGGCCCGGCGTACCGCGTCGGAGACCGCGGCGACCGCCTCGGTCTGGCCGACCACGCGCTCGCCCAGCGACTCCTCCATCCGCAGCAGCTTGGCGGTCTCGCCCTCCAGCAGCCGGCCGGCGGGGATGCCGGTCCAGGAGGCGACCACGGCGGCGATGTCGTCCGCGCCGACCTCCTCCTTGAGCATCGCGCCGGCGGACTGGAGCCGGGCCAGTTCCTCCTCGGCCCTGGCCAGGTCGGCCTTGAGGGCGGGGATGCGCCCGTAGCGCAGCTCGGCGGCGCGCTCCAGCTCACCGTCGCGTTCGGCCCGCTCGGCCTCGCCGCCGAGCCGCTCCAGCTCTTCCTTGGCGGTGGAGAGCTTGGTGATGTGGCTCTTCTCCAGTTGCCAGCGCTCGGAGAGCGCGGTGAGCTGCTCGCGCTTGTCGGCCAGCTCCTTGCGCAGCCGTTCCAGGCGCTCGGCGGAGGCGGCGTCCGGCTCCTTGGCCAACGCCATCTCCTCGATTTCGAGCCGGCGCACCGCCCGCTCGATCTCGTCCACCTCGACCGGACGAGAGTCGATCTCCATCCGGAGCCGGGACGCGGACTCGTCGACCAGGTCGATCGCCTTGTCCGGCAGGAACCGGTCGGTGATGTAGCGGTCGGAGAGGGCGGCGGCGGCGACCAGGGCGGCATCGGTGATGCGTACGCCGTGGTGCACCTCGTAGCGCTCCTTGAGCCCGCGCAGGATGCCGATGGTGTCCTCGATCGTCGGCTCGCCCACCAGCACCGGCTGGAAGCGTCGCTCCAGCGCCGGGTCCTTCTCGATGTGCTCGCGGTACTCGTCAAGCGTGGTGGCGCCGACCATCCGCAGCTCGCCCCGGGCCAGCATCGGCTTGAGCATGTTGCCGGCGTCCATCGAGCCCTCGCCCTTGCCGGCACCGACGACGGTGTGCAGTTCGTCGAGGAAGGTGATGACCTGGCCGTCGGAGTTCTTGATCTCCTCCAGGACGGACTTGAGCCGCTCCTCGAACTGGCCCCGGTACTGGGCGCCGGCCACCATCGCGCCGAGGTCGAGCGAGACCAGCTTCTTGTCGCGCAGCGACTCGGGCACGTCACCGGCGACGATCCGCTGGGCGAGGCCCTCGACGATTGCGGTCTTGCCGACGCCCGGTTCGCCGATCAGCACCGGGTTGTTCTTGGTACGCCGGGACAGCACCTGGATCACCCGACGGATCTCGGAGTCCCGGCCGATCACCGGGTCGATCTTGCCGTCCCGGGCGCTGGCGGTCAGGTCCACGCCGTACTTGGCCAGGGCCTGGTAGGTCTGCTCCGGGTCGGCGGTGGTGACCCGACGGTCCCCGCCCCGCACGGTCGGGAAGGCGGCGACCAGGGTCTCCTCGGTCGCACCGGCGGCCTTCAGCGCGGCCGAGACGGCCCCACCGACCCGGGCCAGCCCGGCCAGCAGGTGCTCGGTGGAGGTGTACTCGTCGCCGAGCGGGCGGGCGATCTGCTCAGCAGCGCCGATGGCGTTTACAAACTCGCGGGCCAGGGTCGGCTCGGCGATGCTGGAGCCGCGTGCGGCGGGCAGCGCGTCGACGGCACGCTCGGCGGCCCGGCGCAGCTCGGCGGGGTCGGCCCCGGCGGCGCGCAGCAGGCCGGCAGCGGTCGAGCCCTCGGTGTCCAGCAGCGACAGCAGCAGGTGCCACGGCTCCACGGTGGCGTGCCCACGCTGGTTGGCCAGGGCGACGGCAGCGGTGATGCTCTCGCGACTCTTGGTGGTGAGACGTTCGGTGTTCATGGGCTCCCCTGCTTCGGTGTGTCCACTGGTACCGACAGAACCAGACTTGAGTCTATTCCACTCAACCTTAGCGCTGTGACCTACACCACTCGCTCCCGGTCACTCCGTGTCGATGACGATCTCGACCCAGGTGCGGTCGCCGAAGTGGCCGGTGCCGAGCAGGACGCTCTCCGGCCCGACGGCGAACAGGGTGTCGTCGGCAAGCAACCGCAGGGAATGCTCGCCGGTCAACGGCCAGGGCAGATCGACGTACCTGCCGCCGACCAGCGCGCCCGCGCCCCGCGAGCTGACCACCGCCGCGACTCCGGCGCCGAGCGGCACTACCCGTCCCGCCTCCGGATGCCCCTCGGCGGACACCGGCTCCCAGGAGAGGCCGCCCTGTCGCCACACCGCCGGAAAGCCGGTGCGGTCGGGTCGCTCGCCGACCAGCCACAACTCCCCGCCCGTGGACACCACCCGCAGCACGCCCACCGCGCCGTCGGGCGCCGGCACCGGAGTCTCCTGCCAGCTCCGCCCCTCGTCGCGCGAGATCGCCGCGTACGGCCGGCCGTCCTCGCCCGCCCCGGCCGCCACCAGCGGCCCGCCGAACTCCGTACCGTCCGACGACACAGTGCTTCCGTCACCCTGGAGCACCGTGTTCAGCGTGGGCAGCGGGGGTTGGGTCGACAGCGGACGCAGCGTCCTGCCGGTCCACCGGCCGACCTTCCCGGTGCTCTCGATGATCTGGAACTGCCCCTCGGTGGCCCGCCACTGCGGGGGCGGGGTCTCACCCGGGCTGTGCCGGAAGGTCCGGCCGCCGTCGGTGGAGGTCCACCAGCCGTGCGGCTCGGCCCACAGGGTCAGCATCCCCGGCGCGGTGAACAACTGCTGGTGGTCGGCGACCGGCTTCGGGTGGCGCAGCCGCTGCCAGGAGCGGCCACCGTCGCGGGTGGACCAGAGCAGCGCGCGGCAGTCCGGGCCGGGCGGTTGCCCGTCGCAGGCGGCGAAGAGGGCGTATCCCAGTCGGGCGTCGACGAACTCGACGTGTGGCCGGTCGTACCGTTGCGGGACGGCGAGACGACTGCCGCGGATCTCCGCGGCGGGCTCGGTGGCCGGTGGCCGGCCGGGCGGACCGGGCGGCCGGGACGGCTCGACGCTGGTCGGCGATGGTGCGGGCGGGGTCCGGCGAATGTCCCCGATCGAACAGCCGGAGACGACGATCACCAGGGAAAACGTGATCATGGAACGAGTCCGGCGGGAAAACATCTCGGCCTCCGTCGCGAGAGTAGCCTGAGCCCGTGCGAGCGCGTGTCGAGCAGACAGCTCTACCGGGGATCGGCGTACGTCATGACATGATGACGGAATCCGGCCGGCGGCTGGGGGTCGTCTCCCACCGCAACGGGCGACGCGACCTGGTGCTCTACGACCCGGACGATCCGGACGGCTCCGCCGTCGACATCCCGCTCACCGACGACGAGGCAGCGGCCCTGGCCGACATCCTCGGCGCGTCGCTGATCCTCGGCCAACTCTCCGGGCTGCGCGAACAGGCCGCCGGCCTGCTCACCGAGCAGATCGCCATCCCGGCCTCCTCGGCCTACGTCAACCGCCCGCTCGGCGACGCGCAGGTACGCAGCCGCACGGGTGCCTCGATCGTGGCCGTGCTACGCGCCGGCGAGGTGATCGTCTCGCCGACACCGGACTTCCGGTTCGTGGCCGGTGACGTGGTGGTGGTGGTCGGCAACCGGCAGGGCCTGGACGGGGTGAACGCCATCTTCGCCGCCGACGACACGACCGGCTGAGCCGCGGTGCACGACTTCACCAACCTGCTCATCCAGGTCGGCGCGCTGCTCTTCCTGCTCGGGCTGCTCGGTCGGCTCGGCCGCCGGATCGGGCTCTCGCCGATCCCGCTGTACCTGCTCGCCGGCCTCGCCCTCGGCCACGGCGGCATCCTGGAACTGCACGCCAGCGAGGAGTTCTTCGCCATCGGCGCGGAGATCGGCGTGATCCTGCTGCTGGTGATGCTCGGCCTCGAATACTCGGCCGACGAGTTGGTAGGCAATCTGCGATCCGCCGCACCGGCCGGACTGATCGACGCGCTGCTCAACGCGCTCCCCGGCGCGGCGTTCGCCCTGCTGCTCGGCTGGGGCTGGGTGGCCGCCGTGGTGCTCGGCGGGATCACCTGGGTCTCCTCCTCCGGGGTGATCGCCAAGATCCTCGCGGACCTGGGCCGGCTCGGTAACCGGGAGACACCTGTGGTCCTCTCGGTGCTTGTGGTCGAGGACCTGGCGATGGCGTTCTACCTGCCGCTGGCCACCGCCCTGCTCGCCGGGGTCGGATTGGTGCAGGGTGGGGTCGCCCTCGGCGTCGCCGTACTGACCGTGGTCAGCGTGCTGGTGGTCGCGATCCGCTTCGGCAACCTCATCTCCAAGGCGATGTCCGCCGACAACGCCGAGGCACTGCTGCTCGGGGTGCTCGGCCTGACCCTGCTGGTGGCCGGGATCGCGTCGAAGCTCCAGGTGTCCGCGGCGGTGGGCGCGTTCCTGGTCGGCATCGCGCTCTCCGGGCCGGTCGCCCACCACGCCACCGAACTGCTGGCCCCGGTACGCGACCTCTTCGCCGCCGTCTTCTTCGTCTTCTTCGGGCTGGCCACCGACCCGGGGCACATCCCGCCGGTGCTGCTGCCGGCGTTGCTGCTGGCGGTGGTGACAATGGCGACCAAGACGTTTACCGGCTACCTGGCCGCCCGGCGGGTGGGCATCGCCGAGCCGGGTCGCTGGCGGGCTGGCCTGACCCTGGTCCCTCGGGGCGAGTTCTCCATCGTCATCGCCGGACTCGCGGTGACCGCCGGCAGCGTCACCCCGAAACTGGCGGCGCTCGCGGCGACGTACGTGCTGATCACGGTGGTGACCGGGCCGATGCTGGCGCGGCTGCCGGACCTCGCCTGGTTCAAGCGGTGGCTGCGTGCGCGTGCGGCGGCGCAGCAGGTCCGGAGGGCATCGACCGGCGACCACGCCTGACTGCCGACTCAGCCGCCCCGACGACATCGACCGACGACCACGCCCGGCCGCCGGCTCGGCCGCCCGGACGACGTGGCCTCGCCAACAGATGTGGAATTGCTCCCTGTAGGGGCTACCCGTACTCACCGGTACCGCGTTACCGTGTCGCCCCAGCAGCCGGGGTTCGCGGGGGGCGGACGCCCCGGCGCGGTCGCGAGCGGAAGGTTGGCCGGTGAGCGTGCAGGAGTCAACGTTCCACGGCTTCGCCAACCCCGTCGACCCGAGCCCGGCGGAGTTGCGAGCGTGGGCATACCAACCGGATTCCGTGCCGTTGGCGTCCATGCCACCCGACTGGGACCTGCTGGTCTCCGGCGATCGGCTGATCATGACGCTGTTCGACCTGGCCATGGACCCGAGCTGCCCGGCCCGCCGGTTCGCCCTGCACTGCCTCTACATTTACGCCGCCGACGGGATCCGGACCAACTTCCGGGCCCACCCGAAGCGACGCTTCCGCAAACTGGTGGACCAGGCCGAGCGCAACGGTGACGACCTGATGCACACCTGGGCGCACAACAGCCGGGTACTCCTCTCCCGCCCAGAACTCTTCGTCTACCGCGAATGGTGCGAGGGCGGCCTGGTCCGCGAAAACCGCCGCCTCTAACCACCCCCGCGCCCCCACGCTCACCCCCCCACCCCCCAGCCGCCGCGATCTTGCAGTTTCCGTCGCCGCGTAAGCCACAAAAGCCGCGCTATGGCGACCGAAACTGCAAGATCGGCGCGTACGGGTGGTGGGGCGGGGTGGGCAGCGAACGGGCCGGGACCCCCCGTGGCTCCCGGCCCGCACGTCAGCGGGTCGTCAGCGCGATCCGCCCCGCTCGCGGCGATGCTGATCGGTGCGCGCCTGACCGGCACCGTGCCCGCCGCCCTGGCCCGGCTGAGCATTACGCCTGGCCTGGCCTGCCGGGTCACTGCGGTTGCCGCTGGCGTTCCGGCTTCCGACCCGGCCCGAATTGACCTGGTCGGAGAAGCGACCCTTGGTGATCCGGTCGAATCGCTGCCGGACGTCTTCAGCCAGGTTGTCGAGCCGATGCTCCGCCTCTTCGGCCACCTTCTTCGCCGCTTCCGTCATGGCTCCCCCCGCCAGGATCGGATTCCGGATCGAGATGGTCAGACCCGCATAACCGAGGCTAACGAAGGCAACCCGTCCCCCGCTCAGGTTTCCCCAACTCACCCCTGTTGACCATGAGGTTAGCGGCAGTAAGTGATCTTCAAACTGCCGCCAACCTCATGATCAACGGAGGGGGTGGTGTGCCCCGGGGGGCGCGGGTGGGTGGGGTGGTCAGGGGGTGGGGTGTCGGATCCAGCCGAGGAAGCGGTGGTGCATCGCCTGCGGGTCCGGCGGCTCCGGGCCCAGGCGGGTCAGGTCGACTGTCGCCTCCTGCAACAGGTCAGCCATGTCGATGCCGAGCAGCCGTCCGCTGCCGTACTCGGCGCGCAGTTCAACTCGTGCCTGCGGGCACGGCCAGACCTCGGCACAGGCGGCGCAGCCCCACAGCGGCCGGATCGGTGCGTGACGTTGCATCAGCAGGCTCCTCCCGAGCAGCGAGACGGGGTGACACCCCCGGCCACCGGGCAACGCCTCCAGCAGCCGAGGGGCCCACCCCGATCCCAACCCGAGGCCCACCCCCCTGTCAATGTTGGCGCGCCTCTAAAGACGGATGCACTCATGCGCGTTCCCATTGGCAGGCTACGGTCGGCCTACCTTCCTAGGCATGGGCAAGGAGCGCGGACCTGGGCAGCTGGTGGCCGCCGGCGAGATCCTGACGATGCTCGGCGTCAGCCGATCCCGGTTCCGCCAGATCGCCGCGCACCCGAACTTCCCGCCGCCGTATCAGATCCTGTCGGTCGGCAAGATCTGGCTGCGGGAAGATGTCGAGGAGTACATCCGCCAGTACCGGCGGCCCCGCCCAGCAGAAGACGAAGAGGCGTAGCCGCGAATCTCGAAGCGCGAGCAGGGATGAGGTGTTGCCCCGCCTCAGTCACCGACCACGACGGGGCGAACTCCTGCGAAACCCGGAGGTCAGCGGCCCGGGCTGCGGCGGGGACGCCAGACGACCAGCGCGGTCGAGGTCTGGTTGGTCGGCACCAGGTCGCGGCCGGGGAAGCGGGCCAGCGACTCCAGCTCGGCCATCCGGCGGTACGCCGCATCCAGCTCGGCCTCAAGCTGGGCGACCCGCTGCTGGGCCTGCTCCAACAGCCGCTCCAGGCCGATGATCCGCTTGATCCCGGCGAGGTTGACCCCGTCGTCCTGGCTGAGCCGCTGCACCTCGCGCAGCAGCACCACGTCCCGGACGCTGTAGCGCCGTCCGCCGCCGGCCGCCCGGCCCGCCTGTACCAGGCCGAGCCGGTCGTACTGGCGCAGCGTCTGGGGGTGCATTCCCGCCATCCGCGCCGCGACCGAGATCATCAGCACCTTGGCCTCGTAGGCAGGGTCATCCGAACCGATAAACCCGTCCGCCATGCCGCTCACCTCCGCACCGCCTCACCGATCAACCGAACCGACGCACCCGGGCGTCGAGATGTTCCCGCCCGGGTGGCGGGCTCTGCTCAGCGAATGTCTCCAGGGCCTTTCGAGCCTCGTCGGACACCTGTGCCGGCACCACCACGTCGAGCGTGACGAGCAGGTCACCGGCCTGGCCGTCGCGGCGGGTCACGCCCTTGCCGCGGGCCCGCAGGATCCGTCCGCTCGGCGTACCCGGCGGCACCCGCAGGGTTACCGCGCCGTCGAGCGTCGGCACCCGCAAATCGGTGCCGAGCACCGCCTCCGTGAACGTGATCGGAACGGTCAGCGTGAGGTCGTCGCCGCTGCGCCCGAACAGCTCGTCCGGCCGGACCTTGACGTGCACGAACAGGTCACCCGCCGGGCCGCCGCGCTCGCCCGGCTCTCCCCGGCCGGCCAGCCGGATCCGCTGTCCGTCGGCCACCCCGGCCGGGAAGCGGACGGTGAGCGTACGGGTCTTGGTGACGCCACCGGTGCCCTGGCATTCCGGACACTTCTCGTCGACCACCGTGCCGACGCCCTGACAGTTGCGGCACGGTTCGGAGAAGCTGAACGCGCCCTGGTTGCGGGTGGTCACCCCGGCACCGTGACAGACCGGGCAGGTCCGTGGCTGGGTGCCCGGCTTGGCACCGTTGCCGTGGCAGGTGTCGCAGACCCCGGGGGCCCGCAGCGTCAGCGGCAGGGTCACGCCCCGGACGGCGTCGTCGAAGTCGAGCGCCACCTCGGTCTCGATGTCGCGTCCACGCGCCGGACCGGGTGCGCCGCCGCCACCCGCGCCACCCGAGAAGATCGAGCTGAACAGGTCGGAGATGTTGCCGCCGCCGAACCGGCCACCGCCGCCGGGTGCGGCGCCGCCGAACAGGTCGGAGACGTCGAACGGTACGCCGCCGGGCTGACCCGGCTGGCGGGCGCCGCGCCGGAACGCGCCCGAGCCGAACAGCGAGCGCATCTCGTCGTACTCGCGGCGCTTCGTGTCGTCGCCGAGCACCGCGTACGCCTCGGAGACCGCCTTGAAGCGCTCCTCGGCCTTGGGGTCACCGGGGTTGTGGTCCGGGTGTGACTCGCGGGCCAGCTTCCGGTACGCCTTCTTGATCTCATCAGCGGGGGCGGTCTTCGCCACGCCCAGGACCGCGTAATAGTCCTTCTCGATCCAGTCCTTGGAACTCAACCGTCCACCTCCTCCCCGCCTCCGGGCCGAGGCCGTCCCGCTCGCCGAAGCTCGGCGGGCGGGACGGCCCGGTCACCGTCGTGCACTATTCCGGATCGGCGACCGCGACCATCGCGGGCCGCAGCAGTCGCTCACCAATCTGATAGCCCCGACGCATCACCTGCACGCAGGTCGGCTCGGTGACGTCGGCCGAGGTCTGGTGGGCCACCGCCTCGTGCCGCGTCGGGTCGAACGGGTCGCCCTGCTCACCGAACGGGGTCAGCCCGAACTTGCCCAGCGTGGTGGTCAGCTGCTCGGCCACCGAGCCGAACGGGCCGACCAGGTCGCCATGTTCCCGGGCCCGGTCGAGGTCGTCCAGGATCGGCAGCAGTGCGGCGAGCACCGAGCCGGTCGCCTGCTCGGTGACCAGGCCACGATCGCGTTCCACCCGCTTGCGGTAGTTGGCGTACTCGGCCGACACCCGCTGCACGTCCCGCGTACGTTCCTCCAACTCGGCGCGGAGCGCCTCCAGCTCGGCACCGAGCCCGCCACCGCCGGCCTGCGCCGACTCACCGGCCGGCTGCTCCTCCGCCGGATGCGCGGGCGAGTCCACCACCGGCGGACCGTCCGTGGCCGACTCGCTCAGCGCGGTGGTCTCCACCTCGATCGCGTCGACCACGACCTCGGCATCCTCGACCAGTCCCTCGGCCGGGGCGTCCGAGCCGGCGTCGGCGGCCGCGCCGTCCGGCTCCCGGGTCTGGCTGATCTTGCGGTTGTTGCGGATGACGACCCGCGGCGCGTCGCCGTGAGCCGGCTCGGGCGCCGAGCCACCCGGCGCCGACCCGGTGTCACCCGGGTCGGCGGCTCGTGGCTTCTCCGTCATACGACTACCTCATCCCTTGCCTGTGAGATCGAGTCCGAAGGGACCGTCACTTCTTGTCCTTGTCCTCGTCCACGATCTCCGCGTCGACCACGTCGTCGGCACCGGGCCGGGCACCGCCGGCCTCCGCGCCACCCGCCGCACCGGCACCGGCCGCACCGGCGGCACCGGCACCGGCCGCGCCACCCGGCTGGGCCTGCTCGGCCTGCTGGGCGTAGAGCAGCGAGCCGGCCTCCTGGGAGACCTGCGCGAGCCGCTCGTGCGCCGACTTGATCTTATCGATGTCGCTGCCACCGAGCGCACCCCGCAGCTCACCGAGGGCCTCGTTGAGCTTCTCGCGGTTCTCGGCGGGGAGCTTCTCACCGTTCTCGGCGAGGAACTTCTCGGTCTGCCACTGGAGGGCCTCGGCCACGTTGCGGGTCTCGGCCTCCTCGCGGCGGCGCTTGTCCTCCTCCGCGTGCTCCTCGGCGTCCCGGCGCATCCGCTCGATGTCATCCTTCGGCAGCGAGGAGCCGCCGGTGATGGTCATCTTCTGCTCCTTGCCGGTGCCCAGGTCCTTGGCGTGGACGTTGACGATGCCGTTCGCGTCGATGTCGAAGGTGACCTCGATCTGCGGCACGCCGCGCGGGGCCGGCGGGAGACCGGTCAGCTCGAAGGTGCCGAGCTTCTTGTTGTACGCGGCGATCTCGCGCTCGCCCTGGAAGACCTGGATGAGCACCGACGGCTGGTTGTCGTCGGCGGTGGTGAACACCTCGGACCGCTTGGTCGGGATGGTGGTGTTGCGCTCGATCAGCTTGGTGAAGATGCCGCCCTTGGTCTCGATGCCCAGGCTCAGCGGGGTCACGTCGAGCAGCAGGACGTCCTTGACCTCGCCCTTGAGCACACCGGCCTGGAGGGCGGCGCCGACGGCCACCACCTCGTCCGGGTTGACGCCCTTGTTGGGCTCGCGGCCGGTGAGCTGCTTCACCAGGTCGGTCACGGCCGGCATCCGGGTCGAGCCGCCGACCAGGATCACGTGCTCGACGTCGGAGACCTTGATCCCGGCGTCCTTGACGGCCTGCTCGAACGGACCCTTGCAGCGGTCCAGCAGGTCCTGCGTCATCCGCTGGAACTCGGCCCGGCTGAGCGTCACGTCGAGGTGCAGCGGGCCGGCCGCGCCAGCGGTGATGTACGGCAGGTTGATGTTGGTGGTGGTGGCGGCGGAAAGCTCGATCTTGGCCTTCTCGGCCGCCTCCTTGAGCCGCTGCATCGCCATCTTGTCCTGCGACAGGTCGATGCCGTGCTCGCCACGGAAGGTCTTCACCAGGTGGTCGATGATCCGCTGGTCCCAGTCGTCGCCGCCGAGCAGGTTGTCACCACTTGTCGACTTGACCTCGATGACGCCCTCGGCCAGTTCGAGCAGCGACACGTCGAAGGTGCCGCCACCGAGGTCGAAGACCAGGACGGTCTGCTCCTTGGAGCCCTTGTCCAGCCCGTACGCCAGGGCGGCCGCGGTCGGCTCGTTCACGATCCGCAGCACGTTGAAGCCGGCGATCTCACCGGCCTCCTTGGTGGCCTGGCGCTGACCGTCGTTGAAGTAGGCCGGGACGGTGATCACCGCGTCGGTGATCTGCTCGCCCAGGTACGCCTCGGCGTCCCGCTTGAGCTTCATCAGCGTCCGGGCCGAGATCTCCTGCGGGGTGTACTTCTTGCCGTCGATGTCGACGGACCAGTTGGTGCCGATCTCCCGCTTGACCGAGCGGATCGTCCGATCCGGGTTCGTCACCGCCTGGCGCTTGGCGACCTCACCGACGAGCACCTCGCCGTTGCGGGCGAACGCGACGATCGACGGGGTCGTCCGCGAGCCCTCAGCGTTGGCGATGACGGTGGGCTCACCGCCCTCCAGGACGCTGACGCAGGAGTTCGTCGTGCCGAGGTCGATACCGACCGCACGTGCCATCTTCGCTTCCTCGCTTCGTAACGTTGAGCAGGGCACGGGTCCACCCGTCGCCGCTGCCCGGCGGGCGCCGCCCGCAGCGACCCCACCTCAAGTTGAGTGAACTTGACTCAATAGTGCCACGCCCGCTGGAATCGTCAAGTCGAGTTGAGTCGGGTCGGCGCAACTCGCCGTTCGCTACCGACTGGTTGTCTTACTTGTGTCGGTCGGGCACGCTTTAGCGGTGACGACGAACGGCGATTCCGCCTTACCCTCCGGCGCGCCCGCCGTCGCAGCTCGCACCGGCTTCACCGACGCCGGGGAGGACCGGTCCGCGGCCACCGGGGAGGACCGCCTGCCCGACGCCCTGACCGGCCTGCGCGCCGCGATCGGGTCGGCCCGGTTTCCGCTGGCGCTGCCCTCGGCCGAGCCCGCCGAGCGGACCGCTGCCGCGCTCGCCGACCAACTCGACGACTACCTGCTACCCCGACTCTCCCGCCTCGACGCGCCGCTGCTCGTGGTGGTGGGTGGTTCCACCGGTGCCGGCAAGTCGACCCTGGTCAACAGCCTGGTGCAGGCCAGGGTCAGCGCCGTCGGGGTGCTGCGACCCACCACCCGCTCCCCGGTGCTGGTCTGCAATCCGGCCGACTCGCCCTGGTTCCGCCGGGGCGAACTGCTGCCCGGGCTGACCCGTACCAACCAACCCAGCACCGACCCCGGCACGCTGCACCTGGTCACCGCCCCGGCGCTGCCCCCGGGGCTGGCGTTCCTGGACGCCCCCGACATCGACTCGGTGGTCGACGCCAACCGGGCGCTGGCCGGTCAGCTGCTCGCCGCCGCCGACCTCTGGCTCTTCGTCACCACCGCCGCCCGCTACGCCGACGCCGTCCCCTGGGATCTGCTGCACAGTGCGCGGGCCCGCGGCGCGGTGCTCGCCCTGGTGCTCGACCGGGTGCCGGCGGAGGCCACCGACGAGGTCGCCGCCCACCTCGCCGAGATGCTCGCCGAGCAGGATCTCGGCTCGGCGCCACTCTTCGTGCTGCCGGAGACCTGGGTCGACGGGCAGGGCCTGCTGCCCGACCGGGTCACCGCGCCGCTGGCCGACTGGTTCGCCCGACTCGCCGCTGACGCGGACGCCCGTGCGGCGGTGGTACGGCAGACCCTGGGCGGTGCCCTGGCCGCACTGCAACCGGCGCTGGAGAGTCTGGCCGAGGCCGCCGACGAGCAGGTGGCCGCCGCCGACGCCCTGGACGAGCGGGTACTCGCCGCGTACCGGGCCGCGAACCGGACGGTCGAGCAGGGGCTGCGCGACGGTCGGATGCTCCGGGGCGAGGTGCTCGCCCGCTGGCAGGAGTTCATCGGCACCAGCGAGTTCTTCCGCACCCTGGAGGCGCGGATCGGCCGGCTGCGCGACCGGGTGGTGGCCACGTTCAGCCGCCGACCGGCACCCGCCGTGCAGCTGCGCGACGCCATCGAGTCCCAACTGTCGACCCTGCTGCGCGGGGTGGCGGCCGAGGCGGCCGAGCACGCGTACACCGGCTGGAAGGCGCACCCCGCCGGTGCCGCACTGCTCGAACCGGACCTGGCCCACCACTCTGCCGACCTGCCCGAGCGGGTCGAGCGACTGATCCGGGACTGGCAGCGTGGCGTGTTGGAGCTGGTCCGCGTCGAGGGTGGCGACCGACGCTTCGTGGCCCGGACGGCGGCGTACGCGGTGAACGCCACCGGGCTGGTGGTGATGATCGCGGTCTTCGCCTCGACCGCCTTCATCCCGACCGGGTTGGAGGTCGCCACCGGGGCGGGCACCACCGTCGCCGGGCAGGCGGTGCTCCAGGCGATCTTCGGCGACCAGGCCGTCCGCAAGCTGGCCGACAAGGCCCGGGACGATCTGCTGAAGCGGGTACGCGTCCTGTTGGAGGCCGAGGCCGCCCGCTACCTGACCCGGACGGAACAGGCGCGACCTGCCGCCCGGTCGGCGGTGGAGCTGCGCCGGGCCGCCGAACGGGTCGAGGCGGCCCGGCTGCACAGCGGGTTCGCCGCTGCGCTGCCCGGCGGGGAGCGGCCGTGAGCGGCCTCGGTGGGCGCCTGCGCGAGGCGCTACGGGCCGACGGGCGGGTCGACGCCGACCAACTGGTCGCCCGGTTGGAGGCGGTGCACCGCTTTCTCGGCATCGTCGACGGTCACCTGCCGGACACCCCGCTGGTGCCGGCCCGCACCCTGGTCGAGCGGGCCGGGACCCGGCTGGCGCTCTCCCGCGACCACACCGTGGTGGCCCTGGCCGGTGCGACCGGCAGCGGCAAGTCCAGCCTGTTCAACGCGATGGCCCGGATGGACCTGTCGCCCGTCGGGGTACGCCGCCCCACCACCGGCGTGGCCCACGCCTGCGTCTGGGGGCCGCTCGACGGGGGCAGCCGGCTGCTCGACTGGCTCGGCGTGCTGCCCCGGCACCGGTTCGTCCGGGAGAGCCTGCTGGACGGCGACGACGAATCCGCGCTGCACGGGCTGATCCTGCTCGACCTGCCGGACTTCGACTCGGTGCAGCACTCGCACCGGCTTGAGGTGGACCGGCTGCTCGGCCTGGTGGACCTCGTGGTCTGGGTGGTCGACCCGCAGAAGTACGCCGACCGGGTGGTGCACCGCAGCTATCTCCGGGAGTTCCACCGGCACCGCGACGTCACCCTGGTCGTGCTCAACCAGGCCGACCGGCTACCGCCGGACGACGTGCCCCGGGTCCTCGCCGACCTGCGCCGGCTGCTCGACGCGGACGGTCTGGCCGGCGTACCGCTGCTGGCCACAAGCGTCGCCGATCCGAACGGTCCGGACGGCCTGCGGGAGGCGTTGGAGCGTACCGTCGCCGAGCGGCAGGCCGCGCTCCGCCGGCTCTCCGGTGACGTGGACGGCGTGGTTGCCGCGCTGGACGAGATGGTCGGTGCGCCCCGCTCGGCGCTCGCCCCGGACGATCCCGCCGTCGCTCCGCTGACCCGGGCGCTTGGCGCCGCGGCGGGGGTGCCGGCGGTGGTGGCCGCGGTCGAAGACGCCTACCGGCACCGGGCCGCCTCAGCGACCGGCTGGCCGTTGGTCCGGTTCTGGCGGCGGTTGCGCGCCGATCCGCTGCGCCGGCTGCACCTCTCCGGCCCGCCGGGGCACTCCGGCCCGCCGGGGCACTCCGGTCCGCCGGGCGACCCGGCGGAGAGCCTGGTCGCCGCGACCTCCGTACCCGAACCCAGCGTCGCCGACAAGTCCGCGCTGGCGCTGGCCCTGCGTACGGTGGCCGAGCGGGCCGGGTCCGGCCTGCCGAGCGCCTGGCCGGATGCGGTGACCACGGCGGCCCGCTCCCGTATCGGCGACCTGCCGGACGCCCTGGATCGCGCGGTCGCAAACGCCGACCTGGGCATGGACCGGCCCCGCTTGTGGTGGCGGCTGGTCGGTGGAGCACAGTGGCTGGTGACCCTCGCCGCCGTGGCCGGGCTGGGCTGGCTGGTCCTCGGGTACGCGCTGCGCGCCCTCGGCCTGCCCGAGCTGCGGCATCCGATGGTCGGCGAGGTGCCGGCACCGACCCTGCTGCTGCTCGGCGGGCTGCTGGCGGGGCTGCTGATGGCCGGGCTGGCCCGGCCGGTGTCCAGGTGGGCTGCCCGGCGCGCCGGGCAGCGGGCGCGGGCGCGGTTGGTGGAGTCGGTGGCCGCCGTGGGTGACGAGTACGTCCTCACACCGGTCCGTGCCGTGATCGCCGCCCACGCCGACGCGCGGACCGTGCTGGAGGTCGCCCGGCACCGGTGAGGCCGGCCGCCACATGCGCACCGGCCACCCGGTGGACTGGACACAACGTCGGCGCTCGGGTCGCTCGGTGCGTGACCGGACGGCGTGCGGCGTAGGGTCGGGTCATGGCCACGCCACAAACCCCCTACGAGGCGGTGCTGCACGCCGCCCGCGACGTGACCAAGCTCGACTCGGCGCTCGACGCGGAGATGCTGGGCACGGCGCTGCTGGGCAGCGTGTACGAGATCGCCGAGACGGATCGGGAGGCGGCGGTACGGGAGTTCGTCGCCGGCTTCCTCGCGGCCACCACCCGCCGGCGGGCCGCTGCGGCGACCACCGTCCGCGCGGTCTTCGCGGCCCTGGTGCCGGACGCGACCGGCGCGGACCGGGTACGCCCCGGTGCCACCGCACCGGCCTGGTCCGGTCAGCTCGGCCGGGTGCACCTCACCGGCAGTTGGGCGTACGGCGACGTCTACGGCGACCAGACCTCCTACCTGGCCACCTTCGCCTACGACGACGACGCGGGTGGGCCGGAGCACGCGCTGGTGGCGCTGGTCGACCACAACATCGGCATCACCAAGGACATCTTCGTCGGCGGACCGGCCGACCTGATCCTGGAGCAGGTCCGGCAGTTGTGTGCCGCCGACGAGCTGACCTGGTTCCGGGAGGAGGACCCCACCCGGGTGCGTGGCGAGGTCAGCCGGCATCTGGCGATCACCGACCAGTTGGGGCAGCTGCCCGGGGCGAGTTCACTGGCCACGGATCGCGCGCTGGTCGGGGCCCGGTTGGCGGTCCTGCCCGCCGGGACGGCAGCGCCCGAGCCGACCGACGATCCGCTGCCGGACGCCGAGCGCGCCGAGGAGATCCGGCGGTTCCTGGCCTCGCCGCAGGCGGCCCGGGCCGGGTTGGACACCGTCGACGGCGCCGAACTGGCCTCCCTGCACTTCTGTCTGGGGCTGCTGCTGGACCACGCGGTGACCTTCCCGGACGCCGACCCGCTGCGGTGGAGCCCGACGGTGGCCGGGCTCTTCCTGCTCGACTGGGTGCACCGCCGGGCCGTGCTGGACATGGACGACGCGGCGATGCTGCCTCGGGTACTGCGCGCCTGGGCCGGGTACGCCGCCCATCGGCGTGGGTTGTCCGCATCGGCGGCGGCCCGGACCGACGCCGCGATCGAGGAGATGGTGCCGGAGTTCGTCCGGCTCTACGCCACCGGTGAGCGGCGTAGTCCGGCGACTGCCGCGGTCGCCCAGTTGATGGCCGACGGGGTCGATCCGGACGACCCGGCCGCCCTGGACGCCTGGATCGAGGCGAACCGGCACCGCCTCGCCGACGACGACTGACAGCGCGGCCGACCCAGCCCGAGCCGCTCAATCAGACCGCGGCCCACTCGACCTCAGCCCGCGCCGCCCAGTCAACCGAGCAGCGTGGGCACGGGCACCTGGTCGCTCGGGTCGGCCGGATCACCCGGCCCGCCCGGCACACCTGGGTCGATGGACTCGCTCGGCTCTACCGGATCCGGCTCCGCCGAGGCGCTGGGTTCGACGGGCGGCTCCGGCTCGACCGGCTCGCCGGGCTCCACGGACGGGCCCGGCTCCACGGAGGCGCTGGGCTCGACGGAGGCAGTGGGCGCCACGGACGTGCTCGGTTCGGCCGACGGCTCGGGGGTGGGCGTCGGCGACGGTGCGGCGGTCGGTGGTGGGCTCGGGCTCGGGTTCGGCGCGGGCGACGGGGCCGGCGTGGGCACGGTCGGGCGCGGCGCGGGCGGGATCGTCGGCGGTTCGGGACGGCGTACCGGCGGCTCGAACCGGGTGACCGTGGGCAGCGGGGTGGGACCGGCGCCCTCCACCGCCGCATCAACGGACGGGACGGCCGACGGCACGGCCGATCCGGTGGCCGCCGGGACGCCGGTGGGCGGTGGTGGAATGACCACCGGACCGATCGAGGGCGTCGGGATGAAGCGGGTGCTGCTGTCCGGCAGCGCGGTGCTGCCGACCGTCGCCGAACCGGTGGTGATCGCGGCGAGGACCGGCATCGAGGCCGTGCCGGCGAGTAGCGCCACCGTGAGCAGGTAACCCCGGGTGGGGCCGGCGGTACGGGCGGCCCGGTGTGCACCCACCACCCGGCGGTAGCCGCCGGATGCCCGGTGCCGGCCGAGGCTTGCCACCCCGGGCCCCTCACCTGGTTCGGACACCTCGCGCTCCTCGTCGTCGCCCCTGGCCGGGACCGTCAGGTGCGGGCCCGGTGGACCGCCACAGCCGGATCGGGGTCCACCCGCACAGCCTGGGTCAGTGACTCTCTGTGAGCCAACCCCGTACCGCGTGTCGCCACGCGTATCTGGCCGAATGGTGACAAATCATGACCGGTTCGGTCGCGCGTCGTTGGATCAGACACTCCGGCATTTCGGGTAACGAAGCGGGCCGGTACGGGGATGCGGCGCCTGCGGACTCTGGGCTGCGGGGCAGGCGGACTGTGGGACGACTCACCCCTGATGCGAATATGGAGCAACGGCGGCAGCGCAGCCGCGACCTCCGCGCACCCACGCGGTAGGCGCGACTGGGCACCGGCGCTCCCGAACCGGGTTCGGCCATGAATCCGGCTCACGCCGCGCGGCAACCCCCACCGGGGCTAGGCGCGGTCGCCAGGAACCGATCCCGGCACCAGCCGGGGCGGGCGCACGAGTCGCGCGGCCGGGTGACCCCCCGGTGCCGACGCAGACACGACAGGGAGAGACGGATGGCAAAGGGCGACCCCGGGGCCAGCACCCGCGGCCGGCGAGCCGCACCCCGATCCAGGAAGGCCACGACCGGCGACCCGGAACTGGTGCAGTTGCTCACCCCCGCGGGTGAGCGGATCGACAGCGTGACCGGCCCGGACGGCAACGAGTACCGCGTCGACTTCACCGACGAGGAGTACCGCGGCCTCTACCGCGACCTCGTGCTGGTACGGAAGTTGGACGCCGAGGCGACCGCCCTGCAACGGCAGGGCGAGCTGGGCATCTGGGCGAGCCTGCTCGGCCAGGAGGCGGCCCAGGTCGGCTCGGGCCGGGCCCTGCGTACGCAGGACATGGCCTTCCCGACCTACCGCGAACACGGCGTGCTCTACTGCCGCGGCATCGACCCGATCATGCCGCTGGGCCTGTTCCGCGGCGTCGACCAGGGCGGCTGGGACCCGAACGAGTTCAAGTTCAACATGTACACGATCGTGATCGGGGCGCAGACCCTGCACGCGACCGGTTACGCCATGGGCGTCGCCATGGACGGCAAGACCGGCACCGACGACGGCGAGGCGGTGATCGCCTACTTCGGCGACGGCGCCAGCAGCCAGGGTGACGTCAACGAGTCGTTCGTCTGGGCCGGCGTCTTCAACGCCCCGCTGGTGTTCTTCTGCCAGAACAACCAGTACGCCATCTCCGAGCCGCTGGAGCGGCAGACCCGCATCCCGCTCTACCGGCGGGCCGCCGGTTTCGGCTTCCCCGGCATCCGGGTGGACGGCAACGACGTGCTGGCCACCTACGCGGTGACCCGGCACGCGCTGGACAACGCCCGGCACGGGCAGGGCCCGACGCTGATCGAGGCGTACACCTACCGGATGGGGGCGCACACCACCTCCGACGACCCGACCCGCTACCGCATCGCCAGCGAGGTCGAGGCGTGGCAGGCCAAGGACCCGATCGCCCGGGTGAAGGCGTTCCTGGAGCGGGAGAAGATCGCCGACGCGGGCTTCTTCGCCGAGGTCGACGAGCAGGCCCGCCGGGAGGCGGTCGACCTGCGCGAGCGGGTGCTGGCGATGCCGAACCCGGAACCGACCACCATGTTCGACCACGTCTACCCCAACGGGTCGCCGCTGCTCGACGAGCAGCGCACGCAGTTCAGCCGGTACCTGGAGTCGTTCGAGGGGAGTGCGCACTGATGGCCACCGAAACGCTCACCCTCGGCAAGGCGCTCAACGTCGGCCTGCGCAAGGCCCTGGAGAGCGACCCGAAGGTCGTCGTCATGGGCGAGGACGTCGGCAAGCTCGGCGGCGTCTTCCGGATCACCGACGGCCTCCAGAAGGACTTCGGCGACCAGCGGGTGATCGACACCCCGCTGGCCGAGTCCGGCATCATCGGCACCGCGGTCGGCCTGGCCATCCGCGGCTACCGACCGGTCTGCGAGATCCAGTTCGACGGCTTCGTCTACCCGGCGTACGACCAGATCGTGTCGCAGGTGGCGAAGATGCACTACCGCTCGCGCGGCAAGCTGAACATCCCCATGGTCATCCGGATTCCGTTCGGTGGCGGCATCGGCGCGGTGGAGCACCACTCGGAGTCGCCCGAGGCGTACTTCGCGCACACCGCCGGGTTGAAGGTCGTCTCCTGCGCCAGCCCGCAGGACGCGTACGTGATGATCCAGCAGGCGATCGCCTCGGACGACCCGATCGTGTTCCTCGAGCCGAAGCGGCGCTACTGGGAGAAGGGGCAGGTGGACCTGGACGCCCCGCTCTCCGACGCGTACCCGCTGCACGCCGCCCGGGTCGCGCGGCCCGGCACGGCCGCCACCCTGCTGGCGTACGGTCCGATGGTCCGCACCTGCCTGGACGCCGCGACCGCCGCCGCCGAGGACGGCCGCGACCTGGAGGTCATCGACCTGCGTACGCTCTCCCCGCTGGACCTCGGCGTGGTGTACGAGTCGGTGCGGCGCACCGGCCGCGCGGTCGTGGTGCACGAGGCACCCTCAAACGTCGGCCTCGGCGCGGAGATCGCGGCGCGGATCACCGAGGAGTGCTTCTACTCCCTGGAGTCACCGGTGCTGCGGGTGACCGGCTTCGACACCCCCTACCCGGCCGCCCGGGTGGAGGAGGAGTACCTGCCGGACCTCGACCGGGTGCTCGACGCCGTCGACCGCGCCTTCGGTTGGTGAGCGGCATGTCCCGGATCAAGGAGTTCAACCTGCCCGACCTGGGCGAAGGGCTGACCGAGGGCGAGATTCTCGCCTGGCTGGTCAAGGTCGGCGACACGGTCGAGCTGAACCAGCCGATCGTCGAGGTGGAGACCGCGAAGGCGGCCGTGGAGATCCCGGCCAAGTGGGCCGGCCAGGTCCAGGCGATCTTCCATCCCGAGGGGACCACGGTCGAGGTCGGCACCCCGATCATCGCAATCGACACCGACCCGGGTGCCGGGCCGATCGAGTCCTCGACGGACCTGCCGAGCCCCTCGGCGGCCTCGCTGGCCGCCGTCGAGGTCGCCCCGACCGAGGGCATGGTCGAGCCGGGGATGATCGGTGGCCCCGCCCCGGGTGGCCGCACCGCCGTCCTGGTCGGCTACGGCCCCCGCACCACCGCGGCCAAGCGCCGTCCCCGTAAGAACAGCGCCCCGGCCCAGGCAGCCGTTACGCCGGTCGCGCCGACCCCGGCCGCACCCGCGCCGGTCGCACCCGCGCCGGTCCAGGCCACGCCGGTCGCACCCGCACCGGTTGCGCCGACGGTCAACGGCAACGGTCGGGTCGGCGGGCCGGTGCTGGCCAAGCCGCCGGTCCGCAAGCTCGCCAAGGACCTCGGCGTCGACCTGCGCACGCTTACCGGGTCCGGGCCGCTCGGCTCGATCACCCGAGCGGACGTACAGCAGGCGGCCTCGGCACCGGCGGCGGCCGAGCCGCTGACGGTCGCCGCGCCGGCCACCTCCGCCGCGAGCTTCGGCCCGGACCGCGAGCAGCGCATTCCGGTCAAGGGGGTACGCAAGCTCACCGCCGAGAACATGGCCCGCTCGGCGTTCACCGCGCCGCACGTCACGGAGTTCCTGACCATCGACGTGACCCGGGCGATGAAGGCCCTGGACCGGCTGCGTGGCCGGCGGGAGTGGCGAGACGTACGGGTCTCGCCGCTGCTGCTGGTGGCCAAGGCGGTGCTGCTGGCGGTCAAGCGGCACCCGATGGTCAACTCGACCTGGGCCGGCGACGAGATCGTGGTCAAGGAGTACGTGAACCTGGGCATCGCGGCGGCCACCGAGCGCGGCCTGATCGTGCCGAACATCAAGGACGCCGGCCGGTTGACCCTGCGTGAGCTGGCCGACGCCCTGACCGAGCTGGTGCAGACGGCCAAGGCCGGCAAGACCTCGCCGGCCGCCATGTCCGGAGGCACCCTGACCATCACCAATGTCGGGGTGTTCGGAGTGGACACCGGTACGCCGATCCTGCCGCCGGGCGAGTCGGCGATCCTGGCCCTCGGCGCGGTCCGTGAGCAGCCCTGGGTACACAAGGGCAAGGTCAAGCCGCGCATGGTCACCACGCTCGCACTCTCCTTCGACCACCGGATCATCGACGGTGAGCTGGGCTCGAAGTTCCTGCGCGACGTGGGCGACTTCCTCACCGATCCGGAGGCGGCACTGCTCGCCTGGACCTGACGCACCACCACAGCGGCCGGTGTGCCAACGGGTTCACCCCCGGCACACCGGCCGTTGCCGTCGGTGAAGAAACCTGGCCCCGAACATTCTCCCTACCTACGATTCGTAGGCTGGTGTCTCAGCTCACCTAATAATCACTGGCCAGCGGGGCGGTTTCGCGGTTTAATGGGTGCATCGGCAGGTCGACAACCGAATAGCCAGGAGGAGAGACCACCATGAGCATGATCGAGCGAATCCGCCACCGCCGCGACGCCAACCGCCGCGCCCGCGCCATCGAGCGGGCCCTGCGGTCCGCCAGTTCGCCCGCGGTCCGCGACGAGATCCTCGCCATCGCCCAGCGTCACATGCACTGACGCCCCCGACCCTGTTCACCTCCTCCAGATCGACGACCCGCCCGGACCACCGGGCGGGTCGTCGGCGTTCGTACCGGGCGGCTGACACCGGGATACCGCCCCGCCGCAGCGCCCGGTACGGTGGGGCACGGTCGTCGTCCACGCTCGGGACGGGTCGAGACGATAGATGCATCTCGACACCACCCGGCGACGGACAGTGACGATTGATGCTCCCCGGGAGCCCATCGGTGGCCACCGGGATACGGTGCGGGGAGCCGGCACTGGCCGGCTTGCCCTACCGAGACCATCGGCGACGGCGGCCGACATGTGATGGAGGAGGCGCACGCATGACGTCCGAGGGCCCGCACCGCCCCGGCCAGGAGCCGGACGAGGTGCCGCCGGGCGGCGGCGGACCGGCGCCGTACGGCGACCGACCGGCTCAGCAGGACAGCGGGTATGGCGCAACCGCCCCCGACCTCGGCTGGGCTCCCGCACCACCCGCACAATCCGACGGCGCGGCCACACCCGGCTGGGCAGGGCAGCAGGGCACCCAGTGGGGCGGCGGCCAGGCAACCCGTCAGGCGGAACCCCCGGCCCCCGGCGCCTGGGAGCCGGCCGGTGCCCACCAAGCATCCTGGGCGCCTCAAGGTGAGCAGGCCGGTCAGGGCTGGCCACCCGCCGCACCGTCCGCATCGGACCAACCCGCCTGGGCGTCCGCCGGTCAGGGCAGCCCGCCCCGCACCGACCCCGGCAGTCCCGACCCGGCCCAGCCGGCGGAATGGACGCCGAACCAGACCGGACCGGGCTGGGCCGGCAGCCAGTCGCCGTCCGGCCAGACCGGACCAGGCTGGGCCGGAGATCAGTCGCCGTCCGATCAGGCCAGGCCCGGCTGGGCCGGAGATCAGTCGCCGTCCGATCAGGCCAGGCCCGGCTGGGCCGGAGATCAGTCGCCGTCCGATCAGGCCGGGCCCGGCTGGGCCGGCAACCCGCAGCCGGGTTGGTCCTCCCCGCCGCCCGCCGAGCACCAGACTCCCGGCTGGGCCACGGGTGCGAGCAACCCCGAGCCGGCCAAGCCCGACTGGGCGCAGACCGACCAACCCGCCAAGCCCGACTGGGCACCGGCCGACCAGCCCGCGCCGATCCGTTCGGAGCCGGCGGCCCGGGCCACGGCGCAGGTACCGCAGCCGAACACCACCCGACCGGCCCCGGACGAGCCGGCCCGAGCCGGTGGGTGGCAGGCGGACCAGCAGGAACAGCCCGGTTGGGCCAACGGCCAGCGGCCGGATTCCGCTGCCGGCCGTTGGGGCGGCGACCCGCAGCCGGCCGAGGGCTGGCAGGCCGGTGGCGACCGACCGGCGCAACCCGACTGGGCCACGCCACAGCCGGCGGAGTCGGCCGGCTGGTCGGGCGGCGGCACCGGGGGCGACGGGAGTCCGCAGTGGTCCGGTGGTGGCAACGGGTCCGATGGGGGCCCACAATGGTCGCCGCCAGCTCAGAACCCACCGACGGCAGCCTGGACGCCCGCCGAACCGGCCCGGCCCGGCGACGCCGGGCCGCCGCCGTCGTGGAGCCCGTCGTCGGAGCCGCTACCGTCCCGCACCGCAGCCGAGCGACCGTCACTCGACATCGAACCGTGGGCCCCCGGCGAGGCGTGGGGCAATGCCGGCTCAGCCGACCCGGCGACGGCCCGGCCCGGCGCCCAACCCGAATCGGGACGGCCCGAGAACGGCCCGATGTACCAGCCCGCGCCGGCGCCCGGTATCTCGCCGGCCAACATGGTGCCGCTGCCGCCGCAGGAGCAGCGGGTGCCGGGTGCCAGCCTGGCCGCGACCCCTCCCGCCGACTACGCGTTCGGCGGGGAGCAGGCCGGGCAGGGCCCGCAACCGGGCACCGAACCGCCCGCCGGAGGCATGGGCTGGAGCCAACCCGAGTCGCGGCACGACGAGCCGCAGGCGGCAGCCATCCCGGCACCGCGTACCTCACCGGAGTCCACCGGCCGGGCGACCCCGCCGACGACCGCCAGCGGCGTCTCGGCGAGCGCGTCGGTGCCGCAGGCCAGCCGGGTGACGCCCCCGGCCGACCACTCGGCGCTGCCGACGGGCACGCCCCCGCCGCAGCCCCGGGTGTACGGCCGGCCCGCCCAGCCCGAGCAACCGGTGGAGCCCGTTCAGGATCGGGACGAGCAACCGCACCGATTCGACCAGGGCGGCCCGGATCCACGTTTCGGCGACCGGGACGGTCCGGACGCGTTCGCGCACGCTCCCGCCGCACCGGCCGTCCCGCCGTCCTTCCCACCCGGTCTGCCCACCTTCGCCGACGCACCGCCGAGCAACCGGCCGGTGAACGGGACCAAGCCGCACGCGGAGCCGGAGCGGCCGGCTGACCCGTTCGGCCCACCGCCCGGCGGCGACCGCTTCGGCGGCCCCGGCGGTGACCCGTACGGTGGCCCCGGCGGCGACCGCTTCGGCGGTCCGGGTGGCGACCGCTTCGGCGGTCCGGGTGGCGACCGCTTCGGCGGCCCGGGAGGTGACCCCTTCGGCGGCCCGGGTGGTGGCTCCTTCGGCGGCCCGGCCGAACGTCCAGGGGGAGCTCACGGCCCGACGGACCGCACCTCGGCGTTCGCGCCGCAGCAGCCCGGCCAGCCGTGGAGCCCGGAATCCTCCGCGCCCGAGGGGGATCAGGGCCGCTTCGACGCGTTCAAGCCGGTCGCCGAGCCGGCCCCGGACACCCCGGCACCGAAGGTACGTAATGGCCGGGTGCTCGCTGCGGTGCTGGTGGCCGCGGTGCTCATCCTCGCCATCCCGCTCGGCCTGTTGCTGCTGCTCGGCAAGATCGGCGGCTCCGACGAGGCGGGTGCCTTCAACCCGGCCGTCGGCTCCTGCGTCAAGCGCTCCGGCGACAGCGCGGTGGTCGCCGAATGCGGTGACCCGGAGGCGTTCACCGTGGTGTCGAAGGTCGATTCGAAGGACAAGTGCCCGGATCCCTCGCTGCCCATCGTCGAACTTCGCGGCAACGTGTCCCAGCCGGTGCTCTGTCTGAAGGACGCCACCGGCTGATCCGCGTACGCACGGCGGCGGGGTCACGGGCAACCGTGACCCCGCCGTTTCGCGTACGGCCGCGGCTTCGGCGGGACGCGGACCTGGCTGAGCGGCACCGACCTGCCCGTCGAGCCGGCCGCTGCCCGGCGGTAGGGCACGATGAGGGCATGAGTGCACGCGTGCGGGCTCCCGAGCTTCGAGGCCGGGCCTGGTTGAACACGGGTGGGCGGCAGCTGACGCTCGCCGACCTCCGCGGCAAGATCACAATCGCGGATTTCTGGACCTTCTGCTGCATCAACTGCCTGCACGTGCTTGACGAACTGCGTCCGATCGAGGAGAAGTACGCCGACGTCCTCGTGGTGATCGGCGTACATTCGCCGAAGTTCGAGCACGAGAAGGACCCGGACGCGCTCGCCGCCGCCGTCGAGCGGTACGGCGTGCACCACCCCGTGCTCGACGACCCTGAGCTGGACATGTGGCAGCAGTACGCGGCCCGCGCCTGGCCGACCCTCGCGGTGATCGACCCGGAGGGTTACGTGGTCGCCACGATGGCCGGCGAGGGACACGCCGAGGGACTGGTCCGGCTGATCGACGACCTGGTCGCCACCCACGAGGCCAAGGGCACGCTGCACCGGGGCGACGGCCCGTACGTCCCGCCGGCCGAACCGCAGACCACGCTGCGTTTTCCGGGCAAGGCGGTGGCCCTGCCCGACGGCGGTCTGCTGGTCTCCGACTCGGCCCGGCACCGCCTGGTCGAGCTGGCCGACGACGGTGAGACCGTGCTCCGCGCGATCGGCACCGGCAGCCGGGGCCGGGCCGACGGGGCGGCCGACGTCGCCACCTTCGCCGAGCCGCAGGGGCTGTGCCTGCTGCCGCCGCACGTCGCCGAGGTGTCCGGTTACCACCTGGTGGTCGCCGACACCGTCAACCACCTGCTGCGGGGCGTACGACTGGACACCGGTGAGGTGGTCACCGTCGCCGGCACCGGGCGGCAGTGGCGGTCCACTGTCGACGACCACGCGCACGACGCGCTCTCCATCGACCTCTCGTCCCCCTGGGACCTGGCCTGGTACGACGACAAGGTCGTCGTCGCCATGGCCGGCATCCACCAGCTCTGGTGGTTCGATCCGATCAAGCGCACCGCCGGGATGTACGCCGGCACCACCGTCGAGGCGCTGCGGGACGGGCCGCTGAGCGAGGCGTGGCTGGCCCAGCCGTCCGGGCTCGCCGTCTCCGCCGACGGTGCCCGGCTCTGGGTCGCCGACAGCGAGACCAGCGCCATCCGGTACGTCGAGAACGGCGTCATGGGCACCGTTGTCGGCCAGGGCCTGTTCGACTTCGGTCACGTGGACGGGCCGGCGGCGCAGGCGCTTTTGCAGCATCCGCTCGGTGTCTGCGCGCTGCCGGACGGCTCGGTGCTGATCGCCGACACGTACAACGGGGCGGTGCGCCGCTACGACCCGGCGACCGACCAGGTCTCGACCGTGGCCGCCGGGCTCGGCGAGCCGAGCGACCTGGTGCTCACCCCGGACGGCGCGGTGCTGGTGGTGGAGTCCGCCGCGCACCGGATCACCCGGCTGGCCCCGGGTGCGCTCTCGGCGGCCGGGGCGGACACCGTCGACGGCCCTCGGCACCGTACCGAACGCAGGCCGACCGACCTGGCCGCCGGCGAGGTGGTGCTGGATGTCGTCTTCACCCCGGCGCCGGGACAGAAGCTGGACGAGACGTACGGCCCGTCGACCCGCCTGGTGGTTTCCGCGTCGCCACCAGAGTTGCTGGTCGAGGGGGCGGGTACCGGCACCGAGCTCTCCCGTCGTCTGGTGATCGACGGCTCGGTGCCCGACGGTGTTCTTCAAGTGACCGCGCAGGCGGCGACCTGCGACGCCGACGTGGAACACGCGGCCTGCCACCTGACCCGGCAGGACTGGGGCGTGCCGATCCGCGTCACGGCCGACGGCGCGGTCCGCCTTCCGCTGGTCCTGCGCGGCCTGGACGCCGGCTGAGCACCGCCGCTCGAAGTGTTAGGAAGGGCCCCTTTACCTACACCAGGCGTTAATAAGGGGCCCTTCCTTTCACTTAGTTGGTGAAGGGGGTTGGGGTGATGCCGGCGTCGACCAGGGCGGCGCGGACGAGTTCCGCGGCGGCCACCGCGCCGGGGCTGTCGCCGTGCAGGCAGATCGACTCCACGGTGCAGGGGATGACGCTGCCGTCGATGGCGATCACGCTCCGTTCGCTGGCCATGCGTACCGCCTGGCGGGCCACCTGCTGCGGATCGGTGACCAGGGCGGCGGGCGAGGAGCGGGGCACCAGTTGCCCGCTGGGCAGGTAGTTCCGGTCGGCGAAGCCCTCGGCCACCACCCGCAGCCCGGCACCCTGGGCGAGCTGGGCCAGCACCGAACCGGGTGGGCAGAGCACGGGCAGCTCGTGGTCGAAGTCCTCGATCGCGGCGACCAGCGCCGCCGCCTGCACCTCGTCGACGGCGGCGGCGTGATAGAGCGCGCCGTGCGGCTTGAGGTAGCGGACCCGGGTGCGGTACGCCCGGCAGAACGCGTTGAGCGCGCCGAGCTGGTAGAGCGCCTCGTCGCGCAGCTCCGCGAAGTCGTACGCGATGTGCCGCCGACCGAAGCCGGCGAGGTCCCGGTAGCCCACCTGGGCACCGACCGCGACCTGACGCTCGGCGGCGGCGGCGCAGACCCGGCGCATCGTGGGCGGGTCGCCGGCATGGAAGCCGCAGGCGACGTTGGCCGAGGTGATCAGGTCCAGTAGCGCCTCGTCGTCGCCGAGCCGCCAGGCACCGAATCCCTCACCGAGATCAGCGTTCAGGTCCATGAAACCTGACGGTAGTGCCTGGGCGGGCCTGCGCGAGCGGGGTCACGTCGGCCAGCACGGCGACCACGGGATAGCCGCCGGTGACCGGATGGTCGGCCAGGAAGATCAACGGTTGGCCGTCCGCCGGTACCTGTACCGCGCCGAGGACAAGCCCTTCGCTGGGCAGCTCACCGCTCACCGCGCGGGGCAGCGGCGCGCCGGTGAGTCGCGCGCCGACTCGGTTGCTCACCGGGCTGACTGCGTACGCCGTGTTGAAAAGCAGGTGGAGCGCGGCCGGGGTGAACCAGTCGTGCCGGGGGCCGAGCCGGACGGCGAGGTGCAGTTCCGTCGGGTGCGCGACCGGCACGGTGACGTCGACCGGGGCGGGCGGACCGGTCGGAGCCCCCAGCGGCAGCAGGTCGCCGTCGCGCAGCGGCGCGGGCCCGAGCCCGGAGAGGGTGTCGGTGGAGCGGCTGCCCAGCACCGGGTCGACGGCGATCCCGCCGGCCACAGCGAGCCAGCAGCGCAGACCCCGTCGGGCGGGACCGATCCGCAGCAGCGTCCCGGCCGGCACGGCAAGCGGTCGACCGGGGTCACCGGGGCGGTCTCCCAGCCACACGTCGACCTCGGCCCCGACCACGGCCACCGTGGTGGCGCGGGTCGGCCGCAGCGCACAGCCGGTCAGGGTGATCTCCAGGCCGGCTGCCGACTCGGGGTTCCCGACCAGGCGGTTGGCCAGCCGCAGCGCTCCCGGGTCGAGCGCGCCGGAGCGGGGCACCCCGAGGTGCGCCCACCCGGGCCGGCCCAGATCCTGCACGGTGGTCAACGCCCCGGCCCGGACCACCTCGACGTGGCCGGTCACGCCGGCACCAGCCGGACCCGGGTGCCGGGAACGAGCCGGGCCGGTGGATCGGCGCGTACGTCGAAGAGGGTCAGCCCGGTACGCCCGATCAGCAACCAGCCGCCGGGCGACGCGGTCGGGTAGATCCCGGCGTACGGGCCGGCCAGGGCGACCGAGCCCGCCGGTACCCGGGGACGCGGGGTGGCCAGCCGGGGCACGGCCAGTTCGGCAGGTAACCCGGTCAGGTAGCCGAAGCCGGGCGCGAAGCCGCAGAACGCCACCCGGAACTCGGTCTGTCGTAGCCGACGCAGCACGCCCGGCACGTCCGTCCGCCAGTGTTCGGCGACGCGGGGCAGGTCTTCGCCGTCGTAGGTCACCGGCACCTCGAGCAGGTCGGCCCCGGTGGGGGCCGGGCCGGCGGGCAGCACCGGCGCCCAGCTCGCGATCCGGTCGGCGGTGGCCACCGGATCCGGTACGCCGTCCAGCAGCACGGTGGCGGCGGCGGGCACGATCTCGGTGGCGACCAGGTCGCCCCGGTCCCGGGCGCGCCACAGTTCGGCCCGCCACGCCTCCACGGTCGCGGCGACGTCCGTCCCGCTGTCGGCGAGGTCGAGCAGCAGGGCGCGCGTACCCACCGGTCTGATCCGCATGCCGTCATCATCCCGGACTGCTGTCCGCGTTCGCCTCCGCCAACCCTCCGGACCGGCTCCCGCCCGCTCGCCGGCGCAAGGGTCCACCGACCCGTTGGCGGCGTGACGAGTCGCACTACCCGCAGGTAACCTACGGTGTCGTAGCCTAAGGGCCGTGACCACCTCAGCACGCCCCCGGCTAAAGCCGGTCGACATCGGGAAACCCCGGATGCGCGGCTGGCTGCACACGTACGCCTTCTTCGTCGCCCTGGTCTGCGGCATCGTGCTCTGTTCGATCGCTGCGGCCCGTCCGGGCTGGACCCCGCTGGTCAGCTGCGCCGTCTACAGCTTCACCGTCTGCGGCCTCTTCGGCACCAGTGCCCTCTACCACCGTCGGGTGTGGTCGACCCGTGGCTACCAGGTGATGCGGCGGATGGACCACTCGATGATCTTCTTGTTCATCGCTGGCACCTACACGCCGTTCTGCATTCTGCTGCTGGACACCCGGACCGCTGTGATCATGATGTCGGTGGTCTGGGGCGGTGCCGTGGCGGGAGTGGCGCTCAAACTGATCTGGCCGCACGCGTCACGCTGGATCTCCGCACCGCTCTACCTGGCCCTCGGCTGGGTGTCGGTGGCGATGCTGCCCGACATCCTCCGCCAGGGCGGGGTCACCGCGCTGGTGTTGCTCGCCGTCGGTGGTGCGATCTACACCGTCGGCGCGGTCTTCTACGCGCTACGCCGGCCGAACCCGTGGCCCACCGTCTTCGGTCATCACGAGTTCTTCCACGCCTGCACGCTGGTCGCGGCGATCTGCCACCACATCGCGATCTACTTCGCGCTCTTCGCGTGAGCCCGGCCCACTGCACGCTCATCGCCTGAGCCTCGGCCGGGATGCGCTGGACAGGGGCGGCGGCAGTGGGACGGGGGCGCCGTCCCACTGCCGCCGGAGGGGGGAGGTCAGACCGTCGGGCCCGGCCGGCGCACCTCGCGGTACTCCTGCACCACCCGGTCGTTCTGGACCGGTACGGCGCGCTCGGTGACCACCCGCTCAGCCGGGGCCGGCACCATGCGCCGCCGCGAGTTCCAGAAGTAGAGCGTCACGAGCAGGCCGGCCACCCCGGCCAACATCAGCACCCAGCCGACGACGTTCAGATTGAGCCAACCGACGTCCGCCTGTACGGCGAAGGCGAAGATCGCGCCGACCGCGATCAGGAAGATACTGCCACCGATACCCATCTCGTCGTCTCCTCGGCATTCGAAGCTGCAATCCACTCCGCCGCGGCCATGGATGACGGTTGCGGCGCCAGGGGATTTACCCCGGCACGGAGATCGCCAATCGGGCAAGCTGAACGGATGACGGACAGCCCGGTCGCCGGACGCACACTCGTGCTGCTGCGGCACGCCAAGGCCGAACCACCCACGGCGGACGGTCTCGATGTGGCGCGCCCACTGGCCGCCGGTGGCCGCGCCGACGCCAGGGCCGCCGGCGCCTGGTTGGCCCGGCACGCGTTGCTGCCGGATCTGGTGCTCTGCTCGGCGGCGCTGCGCACCCGACAGACCTGGCACGAGGTGCAGTTGGGCATCACCGGGGCGCCACCGGAGGGCGGCCCGGCCGGCCCGGTGCCGGTCGTCCGCTACGAGACGCAGGCGTACGAGGCGCACCCGGGCGAACTGTTGACGCTGCTTCGTGCGGTCGAGCCGGACGCGGGCACGGTGCTGCTGATCGCGCACAACCCGGGCATCTCGCTCCTGTCCGAGCTGCTCGATCCGCCCGGTGCGGATCCCGACGGGCTACGCACCACCGACCTGGTGGTGCACCGGCCCACCGGGCCCTGGCTGGAGCTGGGCCACGGCACCGCCCCGATCAGCGCGCGACACACCGCACGCGGCTGAGTCGGTCCAGCCGGGTGCGGTGTGGTCGGCTGCCCGCCCCTACCCGGTCGGCGGGCTCGCCTCAGCGCTCGGGGACGCCAGGGGCAGCCCCGTGTCAGCTCGGTGGGGCGGTCGGCGGCGGCGGATCGGGTGGTGGCGGCATCATCGCCGTCGGATGGGAGAGCCGGTTCTCCTCCACGATCAGGGTCCGGGCCCGCTTGCGGCGGTCCTGCCAGTACCAGAGGGTGGTGAGCAGGACGGCAAGTCCGGCCAGGATGAAGACCCAGCCGACGGCACGCAGGTCCACCCACCAGACGTTGGCCCGGATGGCGAAGGTCAGGATCGCGCCGATCGCGATCAGGAAGATTCCACTACCGATGCCCATGTGCGCGGCACTCCCCCGTGCGGTTGCTCTGGGCGTACATCTGACTGACGGTTGCCCGTCCTGGTCCGTGACGGTTACCCGTCCGGCGTGGGGTTACCCGCGCCGTCGGCCGGCGAACGCCTGGGGGCCGGGCCCGGGCCGAATCGGGCAGCGGCCACCTGACGGCCCGGTTTCGGACGAAGGACGCCGAACGGCCGGTGGGCATCAGCCCACCGGCCGCCGAAGCGCTGATCACCGGATCAGAAGATCTCCTCCGGGAGATCCATGATGTCCAGGTCGGTGCCCTCGATGATCCGCCGGTCGGCGCCGATGCGCGGCAGCACCTCGCGGGCGAAGAACCGGGCTGACGCCACCTTGCCGGTGTAGAACGCCTTGTCGGTGGCGGAGACCTCGCCGGCCAGCGCCTTCAGCGCCACGTCGGCCTGCCGCTGCAACAGCCACCCGACGACCAGGTCACCGATCGCCAGCAGGAACCGCCGGCTGCTCAGCCCGACCTTGTAGAGCGCACGCGAGTCGCCGCCCTGCGCCTCGCCGAGCCAACCGGTCAGCACGCCGAGGATGGTCTGGACCTCGGCGAGCGCCTTGCCGAGCGCCTGCCGCTCCTCCTTGAGCTGGCCGTTGCCGACCTCGGTGGTGATGAACTCCTGGATTTCGCCGGCCACCGCCATCAGCGCCTTGCCGTTGTCCCGGACGATCTTCCGGAAAATCAGATCGAGGCTCTGGATCGCCGTGGTGCCCTCGTAGAGGGTGTCGATCTTGGCGTCCCGGACGTACTGCTCCAGCGGGTAGTCCTGGAGGAAGCCGGAGCCGCCGAAGGTCTGCAACGCCTCGTGCCCGAGCAGCTCGTACGCCCGCTCCGAGCCGACGCCCTTGACCAGCGGAAGCAGCAGGTCGTTGACCCGCTTGGCCAGTTTGGTGGCCGGCTCGTCGCCGGCCGCCTCGGCGATGGCGACCCGGTCCTGCCAGGAGGCGGTGTAGAGGACCAGCGCCCGCAGCCCCTCGGCGTACGACTTCTGAAGCAGCAGCGAGCGGCGCACGTCCGGGTGCGCGGTGATGGTGACCCGGGGTGCGGTCTTGTCCGCCATCTGGGTCAGGTCGGCACCCTGCACCCGGTTCTTGGCGTACTCCAGGGCGTTCAGGTAACCGGTGGAGAGGGTGGCGATCGCCTTGGTGCCGACCAGCATCCGGGCGTACTCGATGATCATGAACATCTGCCGGATGCCGTCGTGCTTGTCGCCCATCAGCCAACCCCTGGCCGGCACGCCGTGCTCGCCGAAGGTCAGCTCGCAGGTGTTGGAGACCTTCAGGCCCATCTTGTGCTCGACGTTGGTGGCGAAGACACCGTTGCGCTCGCCCAGCTCGCCGGTCTCCTCGTCGAAGTGGTACTTCGGCACGACGAAGAGCGAGAGTCCCTTGGTACCCGGGCCACCGACGCCCTCCACCCCGACCGGACGGGCCAGCACGTAGTGGACGATGTTGTCGCTCAGGTCGTGCTCGCCCGAGGTGATGAAGCGCTTGACGCCCTCGATGTGCCACGAGCCGTCCGGCTGCGGGATGGCCCGAGCGCGGCCAGCGCCCACGTCCGAGCCGGCGTCCGGCTCGGTGAGCACCATGGTCGAGCCCCACTGCTTGTCGATGAAGAGCTTGGCCCACTTCTTCTGCCGCTCGGTGCCCTCGACGTGCAGCACGTGGGCGAAGGACGGGCCGGAGGCGTACATCCAGACCGGGGCGTTCGAGCCGAGCACCAGCTCGGCGAGGGCCCACCAGAGCGCCCGGGGGGCGTTGGTGCCGCCCAGCGCCGGGGGGAGGTCGAGGCGCCAGAACTCGGAATCCATGAACGCCCGGTACGACTTCTTGAACGACTCCGGAAGCGGCGCGGTGTGCGTGGCCGGGTCGAAGACCGGTGGGTTGCGGTCGCTGTCGGTGTAGCTGGCGGCCAGGTCCTCGCGCGCCAGGCGGTCCATCTCGGCGAGGAAGCTCCGCGCGGTGTCAACGTCAAGTTCGGAGTACGGCTCCTGGCCGAACGCCCGATCCGCGCCGAAGACCTCGAAAAGGTTGAACTCGAGGTCCCGAAGATTGCTCTTGTAGTGGGTCATGTCGCTGGCCCCGCTTCCGGACAGGTGTTACCGATCAGTAACCCAGACTCTATTACTCGCGGGTAGACAGCGACAACCCGCCCGCCGAAGTGACAGCGATTACACAGTCGCCGTGGCTGGACCGGCCACCGCAGCGGACACCGGCCGATCACCCCTCGGTCGCGCCGACCTCCCAACTCGGCACCACTGCGGTCGCCGCGCTCGGCGAGCCCGTGTACTCCATCAGAACCAGCGCGATGTCGTCGTCGAGCCGGCCGTGCACCCACTCGACCAGGGCGGTCTCCAGCGAGGCCAGGCCGTCCGCGACCGTGCCATGCCCGAGCAGCCGCCATGCCCGGTCAGCGGTGGGGAAGAACTCGCCGTCCCGGCGCGCCTCGCCGAGCCCGTCGGTGAAGAGCAGCAGCCGGTCGCCCGGCTCCAACCGCTCCACCCGGGGCCGCACCACCGGCATGAAGCCAAGCGGCGGCGCCGGTGACGGCGGCTCCAACGGGATCACCGCGCCATGGCGCAGCAGCAGCGGGGCCGGATGTCCACAGTTGACGATGGTCAGGGTGCCGCCCCGCTCCTCGACCAGCGCCGCGGTGACGAAATCCTCGTCACCCACGCTGCGGGCCACCGCCCGGTCCAGGTCCGCCACCACGGCGCGCAGGTCGGCCCGCTCGTATGCCACGTGCCGGTACGAGCCCAGCACGATGCTGGCCAGCCGGACCGCCTCCAGCCCCTTGCCGCGCACGTCGCCGATGATCATGCGGACGCCGTACGGGGTGTCGATCGCCTCGTACAGGTCACCGCCGATCTCCGCGGTCGCGGTCGAGGAGATGTAGCGCCCGGCCACCGAGAGGGCGCCCACCCGAGGGCCGAGCGTACGCAGCACCGCCTGCTGGGCGACCGCCGCGAGCTTCGACAGCTCCGCGATCTGCTCGGCCTGCCGCTCGCGTACCGCGGCCACCGCCGCCGCGATGCCGGTGCCCAGCGCGATGCCGGCCACCGCGACCGCGGCGGAGACCGAGACCGGCCGCTCGGCCAGCGCGAACACCGCCCCGAGGATGGACGCGGCGGCACCGATCCCGAGCACGATCCGCCAGGACGCCAGCGCTGCGGCCAGGAACGGGGCGGCCACCATCAACGCGATGTAGTTCGCCGCGCGACCGTCCGCCCACTCCATCGCCGAGACGATCGCGAGCAGGACGAGGGCCGCGCCGAGGCCGGCGCGGGATCCGGGACTCAGCGGGCCGCGGCCCGGCTGGAGGAGTTGCGTGCGTACATCCGACAGCATGCCCGATGGCCGGGGCGGAAAGAATGACCCTGACCCGTCGTACGAACGGGTTCTGGCCGCGCGGATCACGGCCAGAACCCGAAAGCCTCTCGGCATCGGCTCAGCCGAGCACCTCGTACCGGACGGTGATGTGTCCGAGGTCGAGCGAGGCGATCTGGCCGAACGCGGCCCGGGACAGGTCCAGGCAGCGCCCCTCGATGAACGGACCCCGGTCGTTGATCCGCACGGTGACCGACTTGCCGTTCGCCGGGTTGGTCACCTTCACCTTGGTGTTGAACGGCAGCGTCTTGTGGGCTGCGGTCAACTCCTCCGGGTTGAACGTCTCACCGTTGGCCGTCATCTGGCCCTGCCAGTAGAAGGAGGCCCCACAGGAGCCGGTCTCCACCACCGGACGGGCCGCAGTCGTCGTCTTCTTGGCGCTCGGCGTCGGCTTCGGGCTGGGCGTACGCGGCTTGCTGCGGGACGGCGCCTGCGCGGTCCGCGACGGCGTCGGGCTCGCCGTCGCACTTGCGCTGGGCGAGCCGGTGGCGCTCGGCGACGCGCTGGTGCTCGGCGACCCGCTCTCGCTCGGGGTCGCCGACGCCAGCGGGTCGGCGCTGGGTGCGAGGTCGACGGCGGGCGGCCGGGTGGGCTCCGCGCCAGCGGTCAGGTGTACGGCGCCGACGGTGCCCCCGACGGCAAGGGCGACGGCCACCGCGGCGCTGGCCGCGAGACCAGTCGGCGAGGTGATCCTGCGGGTACGGGAGTGCCTACCAACCACCGGCCCGGTCCTTTCATCAATGGATCAAATCGGGTCGGACCATAACGAGAGAAGCACTTCGGAAGTCAACGTGATCATGGCGGTATGCCCGTAATTGCGGTAATACGTGCAGCCGATCATCCGATCCGCAGTAGGCCACCCGGTCCGCTGCCCGCACGATAGGTGGCATGCCGGCTGAGCTGAGGCAACGCCTCGTCGAACTGTTCCGTTGGGTCGACCCCGATCCCGACGCGAGTCACCTGGTCAGCGACATCTCCGGCTGGTGGCGGGACCCCGTGACGCTCGCCGCGCTGGGTCCCGCGCTGGTCGCCCCGTACCGCTCGACCCGACCCACCGTCGTGCTGGCTCCGGCGGTCACCGGTTTCCTGCTCGGCCCGCTGGCGGCCACGGCGCTCGGCGTGGGCTTCGTCGCGGCACACAAACCGGGCGACGGGCGGCTGCCCGCCGGCCCGCTGACCTGGGCGCAGAGCCCGCCCGACTTCCGTGGCCGGCGGGTCGACCTGGCCGTCCGGGACCGGCACCTCGGCCCCGGCGACCGGGTACTGGTGGTGGACGACTGGGTGACCACCGGCGCCCAGGTACGCGCCCTCTACGACATCTGCGCCGCCCGAGGCGCCGAGCCGCTCGGCACCGCCACCGTCGTCGTCGACTGCCCACCCGCCCTCGCCACCGACCTGCGCATCCGCGGCCTGCTGACCAGCGCCGAACTCGGGTGAACGGAAGGGCGGTTCAGCGGACGAAGTCCTCGACCGCCGTACAGACCCGGCCGAGCGCCTCGGCGGAACGGGCCAGCGGTCCGGGAACCATCAGCGCGTGGTCGGCCGCCGGGATCTCCAGCACGTACGGGGTGAGCCGCCGGGCGACCGCACCGTCCCAGGACGGGTCGGCAGTCCCGCCAACCAGGACGAACGGGGCGGTGGCCCGACGCAACGCGTCCACCACCTCGGCGCGATGCAGCAGCGGGGTGAGCCAGATGGCGGCCAGTCCACGGTCGGCGGCGAGCGGCGTCGCCAGGCTGCCGAGCGACTTGCCGACCAGGAGATGCGTCCGCTCGGTCAGGGTCGCGGCCACCTGGTCGCACACCCACCCACCGCCGGTGTCCAGGCTGAAGTTCTCCGGCACCTGCCAGGAGATCCCGTGCAGCCGGAAACCGGCCCGGCGCAGTGCCTCGCCCAGGTAGACGAAGAGGGGGTACCGGGTGTCGTAACCGCCTCCCGGGATGAGCACCGCACGTCGGTCCGCCATGGACGTCTCCTTCTTGTCGGGCATCGACCGTACCCCTCTGCCGGCAAAGGGCGGACGACGGAAGCGCCACCTCCGCCGGCCGGTAACGTCTCGATGATGTGGCCACGGATCGGCGGACTGCGCACTCTCGCCCTCGGTACCCCGGGTGACCTGCGGACGAGACTCAACAGCCTGGTGCTGTCCGGAGCCAAGACCGCGACCGCGGGTCTGCTCGGTGAGTACGCCGAGGAGGCCGAGGAACTGGAGCACGTCGGTGAGCGGCTCGCCCTCGTCGACGACCACGACGCCCAGATCGGCGTCGTCGAGGTGACCGGGGTCGAGGTGACCCGCTTCGCCGAGGTGCCCTGGGATTTCGCCCGGGCCGAGGGGGAGGGCGACCGCTCGATCGAGGAGTGGCGGGCCGGCCACGCCGCCTACTGGGACCGCACCGGCACCCCGGTCACCGACGACACGGAGATCGTCTGCATCCGCTTCCGCCTGCTGTGAGGGCTCAGCCGCGTCAGTCCAAGCTGGCGTACCGGCTCAGCCGCGTAGTCCCGGCTTGGCGTGCGGACTCAGCCCGCGTAGTCCAGGCAGCAGGCGGGTGGCGACATCCGCAAGTACCGCCTCGTCGCCGGCGTACCAACTGCTCTCCCGTGGCCAGTGCGTGATCACGTCGGTGAAGCCCAGCTCGGCCGCCCGGCCGACCTGGTCGGCGAAGAACTGGGCGCTACTGAGCGAGAAGACGGGCGCCCCGTCCAACGAGAGGTAGCGGTCCATGCTCCCCGGGTCACGTCCCTGCGCGGCAAGCGTCGAGTCGAACCGCTCCACCAGCTCGGCGACCCCGGCCCACCAGCCGTCCAGGTCGTCCACCACGGGGCCGTAGGTCACCCACCCCTGGCCGAACCGGACGGCCAGCCGGATCGAGCGCGGACCGTTGGCCGCCATCACGAACGGCACCCGGGGATCCTGTACGCACCCCGGGTTGTTCCGCGCGTCCACCGCCGCGAACCAGTCGCCCCGCCACGTCGTGCCGTCCTCCCGCAGGATCGCGTCGAGCAGCTCGGTGAATTCGGCGAACCGGTCCACCCGCTGCCGTGGGGGCAACGTCTCGCCGCCGAGCACCGCCGAGTCGAAGCCGATGCCGCCCGCACCCAGGCCAAGCAGCACCCGCCCGCCGGAGACGTCGTCGAGCGCGGTCACCTGCCGGGCGAAGGGGGCCGGATGCCGGAAGTTCGGCGACGCGACGAGCGTGCCGAGCCGGATCCGGGTGGTCACCGTAGCGGCGGCGGTCAGGGTGACCATGGAGTCGAACCACGGGCCGTCCACCAGGTCACGCCAGCCCAGATGGTCGTACGTCCAGGCGTGGTCGAAGCCCCACTCTTCGGCCTGCTGCCAGCGGCGCCGGGCCGCCGACCAGCGCTGATCCGGCAGGATAACGATGCCAATCCGCATGATCGCCAGCGTACGACGGAAGTGCCGTTCGGGCAGCCCGGCGACCGGCACCCGGATAAGGGATTTCACAATCTGCCCTGGGCCGGCAGCAGCTCGTGCGCCTGGCGACACTCCACCGAATTCACGGTAATCAGCGGAAAGCGACGACAATACTGTTAGCTGGACTTCGGCCGGTGCAACCGCTGACCCGATCGCCATGCAAGTACGGAAGGTGCGCAGTATGCCCCGCGAACTCACGAAGATGATTACCAGAGCGGCCCGCCAACCGAGGCGGACCACGCAGATCCTCTTCGACCGGAAGGGCTGGTCCGGCTGGTACTGGCTGGTCGTGAACCGCGGCCTCCGCCAGCCGCTCGATCCACAGCGGCCACTCGCCACCCGGCGATACACCTCGTACAGCGCATATCTCGCCCACCAGCGCAGCAAGCTGGCGCTGCTCGACCTCACGTCGTACGACAAGCAGTTTCGCGCCGCGCTCGTGGACCGCCTGGCGGGCGAAGGATGGGCTGGCCGTGCCGTGCTCTGCCTGGCGGCCCGGATCGGCACCGAGGTCAAGGCCTTCCACGACCTGGGCGCGTTCGCGGTCGGGATCGACCTGAACCCCGGCCCGGAGAACTCATGGGTGCTGCCCGGCGACTTCCATCACCTGGTCTTCCCGGACGAATCCGTCGACGGCGTCTACTGCAATTCACTCGACCACGCTCTCGATCTCAAGCAGACGCTTACCGAGATTCGTCGGGTGCTCAAGCGGGACGGCCGGCTTCTGGTCGACGCCGTGCAGGGCGCCTCGGAAGTCCCCTTCGACGAATGGGCGGCCACCTCGTGGCGATCCATAGACGACCTCGTCGGCGAGATCGAGGCATGTGGTTTCACATTGTCCGATCGCCGGGAAATCGCCGTACCGTGGGCCGGAGAATATCTCTCCTTCCAGGTGGCCGGGGAGAATCACCCGGCAGTCTCGTCCAACACCCATTCCAGATAGGCAGGGTTGCCACTCGACACGGGCAGGGCGAGTACACAGGGCACCTCGTACGGGTGCTCCTCGTTGGCGCGGGCCGTGATGCGCTCGACCAGGCTCGCCCGGGTGTGCAGTGCCACCCTGGCCTCCGGTTCGTCGTGCACATTGCCCTCCCATCGGTAGATGGAGCGGATCGGGGCGAGGTTGTGCCCGCAGGCGGCCAGGCGGTCGTCGACCAGCCGGCGGGTGAACGCGGCAAGCCACTCTGCATCCGGGCCGGTGATGATCACTTCGACTACCTCGGTCACTACTCGCCCTCCTCGGTCTCAGCCTATCGGTGCTGGAGCATGCCTCCGGCTCGCGCTACGCCGGCCCGCCAGCCCGCTCACCGCTGGACGCCGCCGCCCGGTGCACGTCTATGACGATCACGGTGACGTTGTCCCGGCCACCCTCGTCAAGAGCCAGGGTGACGAGTCGGTCGGCAACGCTGCCGGCGTCCTCGGGAGAGTTCAGGGCGGCTCGGACCAGCTCCGGCGGCACGTACGAACTCAGCCCGTCCGAGCAGAGCAGGATCCGGTCGCCGGGACGAAGACGCAGGCTCGTCAGATCGGGAGATCGGCCGTCCTTACGCCCGTCGAGGAAGCGGGCCAGCCGCTCGGGAAGGTTGGGAATCGCCCCGGCGTCCGACAGCAGGTATTGGTAGGTGTGGTCCTCGCTCATTCGGGTCAAGGTGCGGTTCCGCAGCAGGTAGGCGCGCGAGTCCCCCACGTTACCCACGACAGCCTGGGTGCCGGACCAGAGCAGAGCGACAAGCGTGGTCCCCATCCCGCTCAGGCCCGGCTGCTCGCGGGTCTTCCGGCGCAGCGCCGCACTGGCGTCGGCAATCGCCCTGCCCAGCGTGTCCGCCAGCTCGTCCGTCCCGGCTGGACGGTCGTACGCCGTCATTGCCTGAATCGCCGTGGTGCTCGCGATGTCACCGGCGACATGGCCGCCGAGCCCGTCGGCGACCGCATACAGCCACCGCCCGTGCAGGAAACTGTCCTCGTTGCGTCGTCGGACGTGGCCGACGTGTGTCCGGCTCGCGGCGGCCAACCTGATCGGTTCCGTCATGACTCACCCACGGGCGCGTCGGGCCACGGCTCCTGGGCTTTCTCGTCGCGGTGCAGGACGTGCACGGTCTCGACGCGGTCGCTCGCCACGACGTACTCGGTGACCTCAACGGGCTGGTTGTCCGCACCCGACGTGCCGACTCGCACGATCTCGAGTACGGGCAGATTGGTCGGGATCTCCAGGAGGGCGGCCTCGTCCCTGCTGGGCATGCGGGCTCGGTGGATCTCCATCCACCTGATCGGCCAGTGTCCGGCCTTCTCGATGCGACACAGCCACTCACCAGCTGCGGGGGCCGCGTCCAGGTCAGCGACGATCTCCGCCACGCGCGGATGGATCCACGAGATGTTGATCTGGAAGGGTGCCTCGGAGGCTGGCCCGGTCACGCGAAACCGGCGCAGTACCTCGGTGCCGGGCTCGACGCCGAGGAGCTTGGCGATGCGTGGGTCTTCGAGCCTGGTCGGCGCACCGCTGGCCTTACCGTGGCGCACCCACACCTCCTGGGCACTGGCCGAGGGGAACGAGTAGCCAGTCGCCTGCTCGTTGCGCTTGACCAGGTCGCCACGGGGCCGACGAGGACGCATCGTGCCGTACCGCACGGCGATGCCTCGGCCCTGAACCGCCCACACGTAGCCTTCGGTCTCCAGCACGGCAATGGCCCGGCCGATGGTGTCGCGGTTGGCACCGTACTCCGCGGCGAAGTCGTTTAGCCTCGGAAGGCGGGCACCCGGTGCCCACTCCCCGGCCTCGATCCGGTCTCGGATCTTGGACGCGATGTCCAGATAGCGCGAGTGCACGGGCAAGAAGCTCCCCTCCCCTCGATTGACTGGGGACATTCCTTGACCGGAGCGCCGATTGTCCCCAGACTATCTACATCCATTGTCCCAAGACAACATGGTCGACAAAAGGCCCCGACGGGCGGCTACCCGTCGAGGCCGGCGCATCGGTCCTCGCGAAAGGAAACCCACGATGCCTGTCCAACCTACCGCTCACTCCGCTCCGCGCGCCCCGGGCGGCCCTCCGGCGCGCATCACGAAGACCACGGCCCCCACCATCCACGACCCTGGACCTTCACCCGTCCCACTGGATTCCCTCAGTTACGGCGAACTCGCCGTAGCCATCCACGCTGCGGGCATACCCGCCAAACCAAGCTCGCTGACCGCCGAGCAGATCAAAGCACTCGCGTTCGCTGGCATCGCTCGACTCGGCTTGGCCCAGATCCGCCGCCTCAACGCCGAATGGCGTGCAGCCAACATCTCCTACTGCAACAAGACCCGCACCGACCCCTCGGCCGACACGCCAGACGAGACCGCCACCATTCGCCGACTCTGGGGTTCCAGCAGGCGGGAGCAGACGGCCGTCAACCTCGGCTACCGTCTCCAGAACGCCCTAATGCGCGGCCAACCGACGGCATGACCATACCCAGGGCATGAACGAAGCCCAGGTCAACCGACCTGGGCTTCGCACTGGGTCGACTAACGGAAATCGACCCCGCACTCGGGAGAACGCACACGCAGATCGCGCGGTAGTCAGCAGCAGCGCGAGGTCCCGCTGGTGGCGGGCTCCTTCGCTGCCTCGGTTGCCTCGCCGCAGCGGCACTCGTCGCCGTCGCCGGCCATGTTGAGGACGTTGGCGTCGGCCTTGACGGTGTAGACCTCCCAGGGCTCGTTACCGGGGCCGCGTACCCAGACCTTGTCCTGGAGGGCGTAGCAGCACTCGGTGTCGTTCTCCTCAAGCGTGATGAGGCCGGATTCGGTGAGGCGCTTGGTGGCGGCGTTGACGTCGTCGGTGCTTGACACCTCCACGCCCAGATGGTCCATGACGGTGGGCCGGTCGGCCGCACCCTCCAGCAGCACGAGCTTCAGGGGCGGGTTCTCGACGGCGAAGTTGGCGTAGCCGGGACGGCGCTTGGCTGGCTCGACGCCGAACAGTTTCGAGTAGAAGGCGACCGAGCCTTCGAGGTCGGACACCCGCAGGGCGAGCTGGACACGGGACATGAGGGACCTCCTGCTAGGTACGAAATCCGGGCTTGCCTAGATGGTTTTCGAAGCAGCCCCACTGTTGCACCCTGTTTCGACGCCTGTCAAGCTAGACGAATGCCGAAACAGACTCTGCCGGTCGTGAACCTGGAAGCGGTGGCCTGCTGCGCCCCGTTGGCGGTCCGCCCGATGGATACCGAGCAGGCGACGGCGGTCGCACCGATGTTCAAGGCCCTCGGCGACCCGGTCCGGCTGCGGTTGATGTCGATGATCGCGTCGGTGCCGGAGATGTGCGTGTGTGACCTGACCCCGGCGTTCGAGCTGTCCGGGCCGACCATCTCCCACCACCTCAAGGTGCTGCGCGAGGCCGGCCTGGTCGACTCCGAACGGCGGGGCACCTGGGTGTGGTACCGGGTCAGGCCGGAGGCGTTCCGTCAGCTCGGCGCGCTGCTCGACCTGCCGGCCGCGACCGCCACGTGAACCTCACCCTCGCCCGGCGGGCCTCCGCTGAGTTCGCCGGTACGGGTCTGCTCGTTGCCGCCGTCGTGGGGTCCGGAATCGCCGCCCTCGTCCGCAGCGGCCGAGCCTCCGCTGCGCCCGCTGCCGTGGGCGCCTACATCGGTGCGGCGTACTGGTTCACCTCGTCCACCTCGTTCGCCAACCCCGCGGTCACCATCGGTCGGGCCTTCACCGACACCTTCGCCGGCATCGCCCCCGCCTCGGTGCCGGGCTTCGTGGCCGCCCAACTCGTCGGTGGCCTGGTCGCTGTCGCCGCCATCGCCGCCTGGTACCCCCACGCTGCCGCAGCCCCACCGTCATCTGACAGGAAGCCCACCCATGAGCGACAAGCCCACCGTGCTGTTCGTCTGCGTCCACACCGCCGGCCGCTCCCAGATGGCCGCCGGCTGGCTCCGCCACCTCGCCAGTGACACCATCGAGGTACGCTCCGCCGGCAGCGAACCCGCCGGACAACCCCTCGACGTCGTACGCCAAGTCCGCGACGACATTCGCGCTCGGGTCGAGCGGCTGATCAGCCAACTCTCCGTGCAGCCCTGATCGGGCACCCAGACCGGAGTTGCGAGGCATATCGTGGTCGCGGATCCGGCGGCGCACCTCGGAGGAGCGGAGTGGACGACCACGCCAGGGTGATCGCGGCATTCGAACGGCTGCATGCGACCGGCTGCCCGCTTCCCACCCCCGAGCAACGCGAGCGGATCGCCGCGGTGGCGTTCCGACGCTGGCGAAGCTTCGACCGGCGCTCCCGTATCCGTCGCCCCACTCGGGCGGATCGGATCAGGGACCTCGCGCACGGCATGGTCGATGCCCTGGAACCCGATCCCCATCTGGTCGGACCCCTCGTGCGCGACTACGAATGTCTGGCGGATGCCTTCGCAGCCGTGGTTGATCCAGCAGCCGATGGCGCAGGGGGCGGGTCGGGCAGGTGCGGGCACGGCGAGCCCAGGAACTGACCGGAACGTATGAAGCCCAAGCCGGGAACATGTCCTGACCTGGGCTACACGTTGGAGCGGGTGACGGGAATCGAACCCGCACTGTCAGCTTGGGAAGCTGATGTTCTGCCATTGAACTACACCCGCAAGCGGGATCACTCTACCTGAGCCAGCCGCCCCGGCGCACCCAGGGCTCCTCACCCACCCCGCCGCCGGACCGCGACACCGGCCGGCGCGGCCGGCGAGCCGCCCGGAGGGCGGGAGGAGCGGTGGGTAGGAAGAAGTTGCCGGGACGCAACAGATAGGCATTCTCAAATCTGTCGATCAGTTGTAACGTCTGCCCCACGTTTTCCGCACGACGCGACACAACCCCCGGTCGCGTCGCCAGAAAGAGGTGGGCTCATGGGACCACGTCCCGTCCTGCTGCGCCGGCGGATGGCCGGCATCGCATCGACATCGTTGGCGCTGGCGCTCGGCGTCGCCTCGGTCGGCCTGCTGCCGGCCGCCGCCACGACGGCCAGTCCAACGATCGCCGGCCATGCGGCCGCCGCGCATGCCGACGAGGTTTGTGAAGACGGCACGGATGCCCTGGCCAGGGTCCGGGGCGGTGAAGCTGCGCATGACCCGAACGAGCTGACCATCGCCCAGCTTCAGCAGCGGGAGGCCGAGTTCGCCGACCTGTTGCAGGAGCGGGCCAAGCGGGTCGGGCAGCGTACGCTCAGCGCCCAGGCCGCGGCGGCGTCGGTCACCATCCCGGTCGTGGTGCACGTGATCCAGCGGGACTCGACCCGCGCCGGCGGCAACATCCCCGACTCGATGATCAACTCGCAGATCAACGTGTTGAACCAGGCGTTCAGCGGAGCTACCGGCGGTGCCGCCACGGCGTTCGCGTTCCAGCTTCAGCGGATCAACCGGGTCACCAACTCGTCGTGGTACCCGATCCGGCAGGGCACGACCGCCGAGCGGCAGATGAAGACCCAGCTGCGGCAGGGCACGAAGGCCACGCTCAACATCTACCTTGGCGCACTGAGCAACAACCTGCTCGGCTGGGCGACGTTCCCGCAGACCACGCTGAACGTGATGGACGGCGTGGTGGTGCTGAGCGAGTCGCTCCCCGGCGGCACCGCCACCAACTACAACCAGGGCGACACCGGCACCCACGAGGTCGGCCACTGGCTGAACCTCTACCACACCTTCCAGGGCGGCTGCTCGGGCCAGGGCGACCAGGTTGCGGACACCCCGGCGGAGGCATCTCCGGCGAGCGGCTGCCCGACCGGTCGGGACACCTGCTCCAGCCCGGGCCTGGACCCGATCACCAACTTCATGGACTACTCGTACGACTCCTGCATGTACCAGTTCACGCCGGGTCAGGCGACCCGGATGATCAACGCTTGGAACACCTATCGCGCGTAGCGCGGCAGCCTGACACGTACGCCGGTGCCGGCCTCGGGAATCGGGGCCGGCACCGGCCGCATGTCGTCAGGCCGCGCGGGCGTGGCGGCCCGAGCGGGCCGGCAGCGGCGCGAGACGGTTGGCTTCGGTGGCGGTGCCAGCCGGGTCGAGCCAGACCTGGACCGCCGGTCGCCCCACCAGGTCGCCCGGCGCGCCGGTGCCGACCTGCTCGTGCCGGGCGAGCATCGCCACGTCGACGGTGAACTCGAAGAGCCGCCAGTCGGCGTGCGGGGCGGCCCGGGCCGCGAGGGCCAGTCGGGTCACCGTGGCGTCGTCGGTGACCGGCCGGGCCCGACCGGCGACGTACGCCTCGTCGTCGCTCTCCTCGGGCGGGAACGAGTGCAGCGCGTAGCGCCCGTCGCGCTCCAGGTCGCGCCGCTTCGGCGAGTCGATCACGAAGCAGAAGAGCCCGTCGTCGGTGATCACCGGGGAGACCGGGTGCACCCGGGGCCCGCCGTCGGCGCGGACCGTGGCCAGGTAGCCGAAGCCAGGGCCGTACTGCTGCATGAGAACGCGGATCCCGTCGGCGAGTCGGGGCTCGTCAGCGGCGAATTCGGACCAGGAAGCCATGACCACATCTTATCGAACATACGTTCTAAGCAGGTAGTCCGACACGCAGGTCACCCGTACCGCTATGGTGTGTCGATGCTGCTCTCCGACCGCGACCTGGTCTCCGAGATCAAGGCGGGCGCCCTGGCGTTGGAGCCCTTCGAGCCCACCCTGGTGCAGCCATCCAGCATCGACGTACGCCTGGACAAGCTGTTCCGGGTCTTCAACAACCATCTCTACACCCACATCGACCCGGCTACCCGGCAGGACGATCTGACCTCGCCGGTCGAGGTGCCCGACGGTGAGCCCTTCGTGCTGCACCCGGGTGAGTTCGTGCTCGCCTCCACGCTGGAGGTCATCTCCCTCGGCGACCAGTTGGCCGGGCGGCTCGAAGGCAAGTCGAGCCTGGGCCGGCTCGGTCTGCTCACCCACTCCACTGCGGGCTTCATCGACCCCGGCTTCTCCGGCCACGTCACGCTGGAGCTCTCCAACGTGGCCAACCTGCCGATCACCCTCTGGCCGGGCATGAAGATCGGCCAGCTCTGCATCTTCCGGCTCTCCTCCCCGGCCGAGCACCCCTACGGCTCGGCCGTCTACGGCTCGCGCTACCAGGGGCAGCGCGGCCCGACACCGAGCCGCGCCTGGCAGAACTGGCGCACCTGGCCGGTCCGCTGAGGCCCACCGGAACGATCGCCCGCCACGCCGAAAGGGTGCGAGCCGCCGTGCCGCCCCGCATGAAGATGCCACCGCCATCGACCTCGGCCTGAACGGCCGGGCCCGCGCCGTCGCAGGCGCGGACCCGGCCGTGGTACGCGAGCCGCGTCAGCCGGGTCGGCCGAAGCTGTGGATCGGGCTGTCGTCCATCCGCTTCATCTTGACCGGCTGCCCCGCCCGGGAGGAGTGCACCACCCAGCCACCGCCGACGTACATGCCGACGTGGTGCAGGTCGCGGTAGTAGAAGACGAGGTCACCCGGGCGCAGTGCGCTGCGGCTGACCGACGCGGTGACCTGCCGCTGCCGCGCCGCGTTGTGCGGCAGCGTCACTCCGGCGCGCGCCCACGCGGCCAGGGTCAGCCCGGAGCAGTCGTACGCGTTCGGTCCCTCGGCGCCCCAGGCGTACGGCTTGCCGATCTGGGCGCAGGCGAAGGTGACCGCCTTCCCGGCTGGCCCGCCCGGGTAGCCGGCCGGACAGGGTGCCGGGCGCAGTGGCCCACCACCCCCCTTGCCGTACGCCCGCAGCCGCAGCCGCTGCAACCGGTCGATCTCGGCGTCGATCTGCCGGCGCTTCTGCCCGAGTTCGGCCTCGGTGCTCGCCAGCTGGTCGATGCTGCGGTCCAGCGCACCCTTGGCGGCGGCCAGTTCGTCGCGCAGCTCGCGCGCCTGCCGTACGTCCTCCTGCTGGAATTGTGCGTAGCGGTCGAGCAGGCCGAGCTGCTCGACCACCTCGCCGGGCGACCTGCTGCCCAGCAGCGTGTTGACCACGCGGACCGTGCCGCCCTTGTAGGCCCGGACGGCCAGCTTGCCGACCCGATCCATCGCCTCGTCAACCTGCCGTTGCAGTGGGGCGATCCGGACGGCCAGGGCATCGGCCTGCCGCCGTTTGACGGCCAGGTCCTGCCGCGTGGCGTTGTGCCGTTCGATGACGGGTTCGAGCCGGTTCCAGTCCTCGTCGATCTGGCGCTCGATGTCGGCGACCCTGGGGTCGGCGTACGCCGCCGTCGCGCCGCCGGTCAGGATGACGGCGGTCGCGGTCAGCGCGGCGAGTGCGGTGGTGCAGCGGTACCAGCGGAAACGCGGCGCAGCCGTCGTCGGACCGGGCATCGCCGGCCGTCGTGACGGTGGCCGCGGGGCATGGTGTGCCACCGGGCTCCGTACTCCTTCTTCCGATACCGCCTACCGGGTTAGCTGACGGGTTCGGGCGGGAAGGGGGCGCCCTACCGCGAGCGTCGCGGATTCACCCCGGGTACCTGGGTCCCCGGCTCGCTCGACAGAACGACTCGGCGGTGCCGGACCGTTACCGCCCTCGGTGGGCGGAGCTGCCAGCCGGCCGGCGATTGCCCAGCGTAGGGACGATCCACGTCGATACGCAACACACCCACGCCATCACTGTCGGTGCATAAATCCGACAACGACGAAGGCCCCGGGTCGCTTGACCCGGGGCCTTCGTTCGTTCCTGTGCTACCGCTCAGCGGCGCGGATCAGCCGGGGCGGCGGAAGCCGGCGATCGGCATGGTCGTGATCGGCGAGACGTTCACCGGCTTGCCGGCGCGGGGCGAGTGCACCATCAGGTTGTTACCCAGATAGAGCCCGACGTGACTCACGTCGCTGCGGAAGAAGACCAGGTCGCCCGGCCGGGCCTCGGCCCGGGAAACCGCCTTGTTCTCGCTCCACTGGGCGCCCGTGAAGTGGGTCAGGTGGATGCCGGCGGCCTTGTAGGCGTACTGGGTGAGCCCGGAGCAGTCGAACGAGTTCGGCCCGGTGGCACCCCAGACGTACGGCTTGCCGACCTGGGCGCAGGCGACCTGGATGGCGGTCCGCGCTGCCGCGCTGACCACGTCCTTGATGGTCGGGCAGTTGGTCGTCTTGACCACGGTCACCGGCAGCGACTTCTCCAGCCGCTTGATCTCGGCGTCGATCTGCTTCTTCTTCGCCGCCAGCTGCTTCTCCTTGGCCTCCTGGTCGGCGATCAGGGCGTCGAGCTTGGCCTTCTGGTCGTCGTACTTCTTCTTGACCTTCATGACGCCCTCCAGCTCGCGGCGCTCCTGCGCCGCCAGCCGGTTCAGGAAGGCCATCTGCTCGCCGAGCGTGTCCGGCTTGGCGTTGAGCAGCACCGCGCCGAGGTCGGACGACGGGCCGGTGATGTAGTACCGGGAGGCCATGTCACCCACCCGGTTCATCGCCAGCTCGGTCTCCAGGGCCAGCGGCTCGATCTTCTTCTGGATCGTCTTGGACTTCTCGCGGTTCACCTTCAGCTGGGACCGCACCTTGTTGTACTGCTCGATTGTGGGTTCCAGTCGCTGCCACTGCTTGTCGATCTCCGCCTCGATCTGCTCGACCGACGGCTCCGCGTACGCGGGGGCGGCGAGCAGGCCAGCTCCGACCGCGGCGGCGGCGACCAGGACGACCAGCCGGCGGGCGGCCCGGTGCAGGCCACCGGGACGGCGGGAGCGTCCGGGCGCGCGACGATGAAGGGGCATGGTTGCCACCGGCACCGACTCCTTTGCAACCGACCACCGGGCGTCCCGCGAGCGGTAGGGGGCGGGACAGACGACCTACGGCGGTCGGTGCCCAAGAGTAGGGAAGGCGTGGTGCGGAATCAAGGCAACCAACGGCCCATTCACGTTTGCGCTACCGGTCGAATACAAAGGGTGTCGACCATTCCCGTAACAGTTATCCGGGCCAATACGTAAACGGGGTGCGGCCGCACCGGTGAAGGTACCGTCGCACCCCGCGTACGGGTCGTGGGTCAGCCGCCTACCGACTCCTGCGCCGTGGCGGTCGGGGACTGCTCGGGCTTGACCGACCGGAGCAGGACGCTTGCCACATCGATCACCTCGACCTGCTCACCGGCGCCCTTGCCGTTCACGCCGTCGCTGAGCATGGTGGAACAGAACGGGCAGCCGACCGCCACCGTCCGCGCCCCGGTGGACATGGCCTCCTCCACCCGGTCCACGTTGATCCGCTTGCCGATGCGCTCCTCCATCCACATCCGCGCGCCACCGGCGCCGCAGCAGAAGGAACGCTCGCTGTTACGCGGCATCTCGACGAGACCGCCACCGTCCGCACCGCCGCCGGACCCACCGGCGATGGCGCTGCCCAGCACCTCGCGCGGCGGGGTGAACACCCGGTTGTGCCGACCGAGGTAGCAGGGGTCGTGGTAGGTCACCCCGCCGTCGACCGGCTGCACCGGGGTGAGCTTTCCGGTGGCGACCAGGTGGGCCAGCAGTTGGGTGTGGTGCACCACCTCGAACTCGCCGCCGAGCTGGCCGTACTCGTTGCCCAGGGTGTTGAAGCAGTGCGGGCAGGTCGCGACGATCTTGCGCTTGGCCTTCTCCCGCCCCTCGAACGCCTCGTTCAGGGTCTCCACGTTCTGCTGGGCGAGCATCTGGAAGACGAACTCGTTGCCGATCCGCCGGGCCGGGTCACCCGAGCAGGTCTCGCCCTCGCCGAGGATGGCGAAGGAGACGCCCGCCTCGTTCAGCAGGGTGGCCACCGCCCGGGTGGTCTTCTTGGCCCGGTCCTCGAAGGCACCCGCGCAGCCCACCCAGAACAGGTACTCGAAGTCCTCGACCTCGCCGACCCGCGGCACCTCGAAGTCGAGGCCCTTGGTCCAGTCCTCGCGGGTGTTCTGCGGGGCGCCCCATGGGTTGCCCTTGTTCTCCAGGTTGCGCAGCATCACGCCGGCCTCCGACGGGAAGCTCGACTCGATGAGCACCTGGTAGCGGCGCATGTCCACGATGTGGTCGACGTGCTCGATGTCCACCGGGCACTGCTCCACACAGGCACCACAGGTGGTGCACGACCAGAGCACGTCCGGGTCGATCACACCGCCCGCCTCGGCGTCGCCGATCAGCGGCTTCTCCGCCTCGGCCAGCGCCAGTACGTCGACGTGGGCGAGCTGCGCGGCGGTGGCCTTCTCCTCGCCGGTCAGGTCCTTGCCGCCGCCCGCCAGCAGGTAGGGGGCCTTGGCGTACGCGTGGTCGCGCAGGCTGAGCACGAGCAGCTTCGGCGACAGCGGCTTGCCGGTGTTCCAGGCCGGGCACTGCGACTGGCACCGGCCGCACTCGGTGCAGGTGCTGAAGTCCAGCAGACCCTTCCAGGTGAACTGCTCGACCTGGGCGACACCGAACTGGTCGGACTCCGGGTCGGCCTCCTCGAAGTCGAGCGGCTTGCCGCCGCTCATCATCGGCCGCAGCGCGCCGAGGCCGGAGCCGGCGCTGCCCGGGTTCCGCTTGAAGAAGATGTTGGGGAAGGCGAGGAAGCGGTGCCAGGCCACCCCCATGGTCACGTTCAGCGAGATCACGATGAGCCAGGTCATCGAGATGGCGATCTTGATCAGGGCGGCGACGCTGACCCCGGCCTCCCAGCCCGGCAGCGCCGCGCCGACCGCGTGGCTGAGCGGGGTGGCCCAGGCCGGGTACTCGAAGTGGTCGGTGGCGACCTTGAAGCCACGGATCAGGAAGCCCATGATCAGGACGGCCAGCACGACGGCCTCGACGAAGTAGCCCTGCCACATGGTGGAGCCGGTGAACCGCGACCGGCGGCCGGCCCGGTTCGGCCGGTTGGCCAGCCGGATGGCGATCAGCACCACGATGCCGACGATGCCGAGGATGCCGATCCACTCGGTGACCAGGCCGTAGAGGGTCCAGCTGCCGATCAGCGGCAACCCGCCGGTCGGCGAGACCACCTCGAAGTACGCCTCGAGCACCAGCAGCGACAGCACGATGAAGCCGACCATCACGAACCAGTGCGCGGCACCCACCACGCTCCAGCGGAGCATCCGGGTGTGCCCGGCGGTCTCCGCGAGCATGGTTTTGGTGCGGCTGGCCTGGTCGCCGAAGCGGGTCGGGTCGGGCTGACCCAGCCGGATCACGCCCGTCATCTGCATGACCGCGCGCACCGCAAGCCACACCGCCGCGGCGGTGATGGCCGCCGCGAGGATCGTGGTGACGATCTGGACGCTGCCCATCGAGTTGGCCTCCCGGTCTGCTGCCTGTCGAGCGGGCGTGGCGACCGGGTCGGCGCGAGCGGTCGACCGCACCGCGCCGTCAACCGGATCGGTCGATGACCTCGCTCCGCTCGGTCATGCAGTGCAGCCTACGCACAAAGTTACCCGAGAGTAACGTGAGTCTTCTCGCACCCGGGGCCACGTCGCCCTGCGCCCACCTTAGGAGGTCCTCAGGATCCGCGCCGGGCGGCCCTGGCCGGCTCGCGGTGCCGGGTGCGGCCCCGCGCGTGACTCAGCGCCAGCGGGAGAGCAGGATCAGGGAGGCGACCATCGCACCGAAGCCCACCGCGAGGTTCCAGTAGCCCAGCTCCATGACCGGGTATTCCTGCTCGGAGAGGTAGTAGACCACCAGCCAGCCGATGCCGAACACGATGAGCGACACCGCCGAGACCGGCAGCCAGAGCGGGCTAGGCTTGCGCGTCGCCGCTGTCGCCGTCGGGCGGACGTCCGTGGGCGGGGTGTACACCTTCTTCTTGCGGACCTGAGACTTGGGCACGACGCTCTCCAGAGGGGTTACGACCTCGTCCGGCCTGCAACCGGGCGCGAGGGCGACGGTCCATGGCCAATAATGTTCGAGAGCTAGCGTAGTCCGGAAGGCTCGTCCAATCCACGAATGGGGCCAGACCGGTACCGGGCAGACCGGAAACGAGCTGCCCGACGGCTCTCGCTGGAGCCCGCATCGCGCGGGTGCAGCAGGTGGGGACAGGGGGAACGGTCCGTGGAGTACACGTCCGGCGCGGCCTCGTGGCAGAAGGCGCTGCGGCGGCTCGTCGCCGGGTTGCTGCCTCGCCGGCCACGGCAACGCCGACCAGGCTGGTCGATCTGCGTACCGGTGATCGCCGCCGCCGCCGGCCTGCTCTTCACGACCACCGCCAGCACCGCCGGCGGAACGGCGCTGCGCGAGGACCGGCGCCCGCAGCTCACCGAGTTGATCGAGGACCGGCGCGCCCAGGTGGCCGCCAATGAGGAACGCGCCGCCCGGCTGCGCCGGGAGGTCGAGAGTCGCACGACCGACCTCGCCGACTCGGACGGCACGATCAAGGAACAGCAGGAACGCGCCAGCGCAAGTCTCGGCGTTGCCGGCTTCACCGCGCTCACCGGCCCCGGGCTGACGGTCGAACTCAACGACGCGCCGCAGCTCGGCAGCCTGCCCGAGGGGGTCGAGAACGACGACCTGGTCGTCCACCAGGGCGACGTCCAAGCGGTGGTCAACGCGCTCTGGGCCGGCGGCGCCGAAGCCATGTCAATCATGGACGTGCGCGTCCTGAGCACCAGCGCGGTACGCTGCGTCGGTAACACCCTGCTGCTGCACGGGCGGGTGTACTCCCCACCTTTCAAGATCGTAGCAATTGGCGATCCCGCCGCCCTCCGGCAGGCCCTCGCCGCTTCCGAGGGAGTCCGGTGGTTCAGGGACGCAGTCGAGAACTATCAGCTCGGCTACTCCGAGAAGGAGTCGACCGTCACCGTTCCCGCGTTCGAGGATTCCACCACCCTGCGCTCCGCCGAGGTGCCGAGGTGAGGCCGGAATGAGCGAGCGGCAGCAAGCGAATCATCAACTCGGTGCGTCGGTGCCTCGTGACCGCGCGGAGCGTAGCGGAGTGCCGTCATGAGCCAACAACCCGACGGTCGGCACCGCGACGAGGCCGACGAATCCACGGCTTTCATACCCAAGGTCGAGCGCCCGGAGCCGGCACCGGCCCAACCGCGTACGACCCTGCCCTGGCCGGACCCGGTGGCACCGCGTCCCGCTGAGCGCCCCGGTGACCGGGCCCCCGAGGCCCAGCGGTCGACCGACCTCGGCCGCTGGGACGCCCAGCAGCCGAACCGCGAGCAGGCCACCGCCCCCGGCCGCTGGGATGCCCAACCCGACCGCGAGGCAGCCGCCGCCAGCCGCTGGGACACCCAGCCGAATCGGGAGCAGGCAGCCAGCGGGTGGGACGCCGCGACCAGTCAATGGGACGCCGCGCCGGCCCGGCAGCAGCCGACAGCGGACCGGTGGAACGCGTCCGCCGGCCAGCGCCCCGACCACAACGGCTGGCGACCGGGCGCGGGCGCTGCCGACCAGCGCAACGGCGCCGCCTCGCCGGCCGGTCAGTCCGGCGTCCCTGGCGAGCCGGCCCCCTGGCGGGACGCCTTCCAGCCGAGCCGTCCCCCCGCCGCGCGGCAACCGGATCTCGGGCCGCCGCAGCCGGCTGCCGGGCCGGCCCAGCCGGACCCCGCCGCGCTGCGGGCCGCCCCGGGCAGCTCGCCGACGAACGGCACGCCGCCGCCGGGCGGGCGGGGCCACGAGCAGCCGCCGTCCGCCGGGCACGAGCGCCAGCCCGGCTGGATGTCCCAGGGCACGCAGCCCGCCGAGCAGCTCGGCCACGGCCAGCAGCGGCCGGGCGCACCGCAGTCGTACGCGGCCCAGCCCACCCCCGGTGCCCCGCAGGGGTCCGGCGCGCCCTCGGCGTCCGCCGCTCAGCAGCACCAGAACCAGCAGCCGTGGGCAGCGCCGGCCCGGCCGACGGAAGCCAACGGCGTCCACGGCGCCGAGCCCGCACGGTCCACCACCGACCGCAGCGCCGACCAGGGCGGCTGGTCGATCGAGGGTCCGACCGCGCTGATGCCGAAGATCGGCGACGCCGCGACCAGGCCCGCGGAGCGGCCCGGCCCCCAAGCGGCTGCCCCGCCGCCGCTCGGAGGCGGCGCGCCCGCCGGTTTCGGCCGACCTGGTGAGGCGACCCGCCCCGGCCCGGCCGGTGGGCCGACCACGGCGAACGCGGCCAACCACGCCGAGGCACCGACAGCCGCCCTGGCCGTGACCAACCAACCGGCTGGCCCGGCTGCGCCGATCCGGCCGAGCAGCCCGACCGGGCCGGGTGCACCGAGCCAGCCGAGCAGCCCGAACCCGCCGAACCGGCCGAGCGGACCGGCGACGCCGGAGCGGCCGGTGGATCCGGCGGCCACCGCGCTCATCCCGGCGGTCACCGGTGCCACCAGGCCGGGCGGTCAGCCCGCGCTTGACTCGACCGCGCTGATGGGAGCGGTGCCCCGGCCGCCGAAGAAGGAGGGGGATCCGGCGGACGGTGCCGACGAACCCGCCGAGCAACCCAAGCCGCGGCGCGGCGACCGGGTGGTTCAGCTACGCGCGCAGCAGACCGATGAGGGTTACAAGAGCGTCTACTCGGAGCTGACCCGCCCCTCGATCTGGTCCCGGGTCCGGACCGGCCTGCGCTTCGGCGGCGAGCTGCTGATCACCTTCGGCCTGGTGGTGCTCCTCTTCGCCGGCTATGAGATCTGGGGCAAGTCGGCGATCGTCGACGCGCACCAGGGCGATCTGAGCGAGCAGTTGGCGCAGGCCTGGGGCCCGGAGGGCGATCCCACGGTCGCCCCCTCGGCGAGCCCCTCCAGCAAGCCGAGGCCACCGGTACACGGCAAGCCGATCGCGCTGCTCGCCATTCCGAAGATCGACAAGGAATGGATCGTGGTCGAGGGCGTCACCCAGAAGGACATCCGGTACGCCCCGGGCCACTACCCGGACAGCGCCATGCCGGGTGAGGTCGGGAACTTCTCCGTGGCCGGGCACCGGAACCGGGCCACCTTCTGGCGGCTGGACGAGCTGCGCAAGGGCGATCCGATCCTCGTCGAGGGCCGCAACGAGTGGTACATCTACCAGGTCACCGAGAACCACATCGTGAAGCCGTCCCAGGTCGAGGTGGTCGCCCCGGTTCCGGGCCGACCGGGCCAGAAGCCGACCAAGAAGATGCTCACCCTGACCACCTGCAATCCCAAGTTCGACAACTACGAGCGGTTGATCGTCCACGCCGAGTTGACGCGTACCCAGCCGAAGTCCGAGGGACGTCCGGCGGAGCTGGGGGCCTGACCATGTACGGCTGGATCTGGCGAAAGCTCCCCTTCGGGCTGCCCGGCAAGCTCGCCGGCAGCCTGCTGCTCGTCACCACGGTGGTGGCGCTGCTCTGGTACGTGGTGTTCCCCTGGGCCGAGCCGCTGCTCCCCTTCACCGGCAGCGACGTGCAGGTCACCGAGGATTCCGGAGTGCCGGGCGCGCCCGGTGACGGGGTGCCCGGCGACGGACCGGCCGACGACGCGCCGCCCGGCGACGAGCACGACCTGCCCTACGACACCGAGCGGAACAACAGCCCGCCACCGGACGAGGACTAGTGAGGCCCATGCGCGTCCTGGTGATCGACAACTACGACTCGTTCGTCTTCAACCTGGTGCAGTACCTCGGCCAACTCGGTGTCGAGTGCGAGGTGCGGCGCAACGACGAGATCGAGCTGGCCGAGGTGGGGCGGGTCGGTGCGGCCGGCGTACTGCTCTCACCCGGGCCGGGCAGCCCCGACCGGGCCGGCATCTGCCTCGACCTGATCCGCGCGTACGCCGGGCAGGTGCCGATCTTCGGCGTCTGCCTTGGCCACCAGGCGATCGGTGAGGCGTTCGGTGCCACGGTCACCCGCGCCCCGGAGCTGCTGCACGGCAAGACCTCGGAGGTCCGGCACGACAACACCGGCGTCCTCGCCGGCCTGCCCGACCCGTTCACCGCCACCCGCTACCACTCCCTCGCGGTGCTGCGCGAAACGCTGCCGCCGGAGCTGGAGGTGACCGGGTGGACCGCTGGCGGGATCGTGATGGCGATGCGCCATCGCACCCTGCCGATCGAGGGCGTCCAGTTCCATCCGGAGTCGGTGCTCACCGAGGGCGGCCACCTGATGCTGGCCAACTGGCTCGCCAGCTGTGGTCATCCCGAGGCGCTGGAGCGCGCTCCCGAACTGGCCGCCGAGGTCGACGCCCGCCGTCGAGCCGCGTTCGCCGCCTGAGGTCGAGCCCGCACCTCACCAACTGACCAGACGCGGCGGTCAGTTGGTGAGCGCGTCGGTGATGCCGGCGTGCGCGGGCGAGTCGACGGCGGCCGGCCGGCCCCGGAGCACGTCCCAGGCCGCCTTGCCGCTGGCGAAGTAGTCCCGTACCGCCTTTTCCAGCAGCAGCGCCCGGCCGCAGCCCGAGCAGCGGGCGGGCACCCCGTCGGCGTCGATGCCCAACTGCCGGCAGAGGGTCACCGCCCGGGACAGGTGGTAGGACTGGGTGACGATCAGGGCTCGCTCGACGCCGTACACCTCGCGGGCCCGCAGGCAGCTGTCGTAGGTGTCCAGGCCGTGCGGGTCGGCGACGACCCGGCGAGGATCGACGCCGAGTTGCCCGGTGAGGTGGGCGGTCATCGCCGCCGTCTCGTCACCCGACAACCCGCCTCCGTCGCCGGAGACCAGCACCACCCGGGCCCGTTGGCTGTGCACGAGTTCGGCGGCGGTCTCCAGCCGGCCGGCCAGCCGGATGCCCGGCTGGCGTCCGGCCTCGGTGACCGCGGTGCCGAGGACGATCACCACATCGGTGCTCGGTGCCTCGTCGGCCGGGTGGAGGTGCCCCCGGGCGGCGGTCGTCGTCCAGAGCCAGGGCAGGCTGACGAGCAGCAACAGGGTCAGCCCGGCAGCCGCCACCCGGACCGGCCACCGCCACCGCTTCGCCCGGCGCGGCGGGTCGGTCACCGACGGCTCTTCGGTGCCGTCCTCGGCTGTCACTCGCCGGGCAGGCGGAACGGCGGGGCGGTGGGCAGGACCGGACCACCGCCACCGTTACCACCACCGCCGTTACCACCGCCGCCGTCGTCATCCCCGTCCGGCGGGGTCGGGGTGGGGGTGGGGGTACCGGTCGGGCTCTGGGTCGGCGGCTCCGGGTCTTCCGGTTCCTCCACCGACACGAAGATGGTCACCCTGCTTCCCTTGGTGCGCTGGGCGTTGGCGTTCGGGTTCTGGTCGGTGACCCGGCCGGCCTCTGCGGCGGGCACCTCGGGACCGATCTCCACCGAATGTTCGAAGCCGGCGTCCTTCAACGCCTTCTTCGCGTCGGCCTCGCTGAGACCCACCACGTTCGGCACCCGGACGACGTTCCCCTTCGAGACCGTCAGGGTGACCGTGGTCTCCTCGGCCACCTTCTCGCCCTCGGCCGGGTCGACCGCCAGCACCTGCCCCTTGGCGGCGGCGTCGTCCTCCTCCTCGATCTTGACCTTGAGGTTCAGCTCCTCGAGCCGCTCCTCGGCGGCGGCCTGGGTGCTGCCGACCAGAGACGGGATGGTCACCTCTGGCGCGCCGCCGCAGATCGAAACGGTCACCGTGCTGTCCGGTGCCACCCGTTCCCCGGCGGCCGGGGCCTGGCTGGCCACCTTGTCCTTCTCGCAGTCCTTGTCGAACACCTCATCGCCGAGCGCCGGTTGGAAGCCGGCCTGCTGGATCTGGGCGAACGCCTCCTGCTGGGTCATCCCGGTGAGCGTCGGCACCGGCACGTCCGCCGGATCCCGCTGGTTCAGCCACAGGGCGGCGACCAGGGCGATCACCGCGAGCACGCCGAGCGCGGCGAAGACGGCGATCAGCCACGACGAGGCCCGACGCTGGCGCGGGTCACCCACCCGGGCCGGGATCTGCCGGGTCTGCGTCGCACCGGCCGCCGGATAGCCCGGGGCCGCCGCGGCCATCGCCACGGTCTCGTCCTCGCGCATCACCGGCGTCGCCATCACCGGCCGGCCAGCCGCCGCACGGAGCAGATCCGCCCGCATCTCGCCGGCGCTCTGGTAGCGGTTGAGCGGGTTCTTCGACAGCGCCTTGAGCACGATCGCGTCGACCGCCGGGTTGACGTCCGGGTTGAGGTCGCTCGGCGTCGGCGGGGCCTCCCGGACATGCTGGTACGCGACGCTGACCGGGCTGTCGCCGACGAACGGCGGGTGGCCGCAGAGCAGCTCGAACAGCACGCAGCCGGCCGCGTACACGTCGGAGCGGGCGTCGACGGCCTCGCCCCGGGCCTGCTCGGGAGAGAGATATTGTGCGGTGCCGATGACCGCGCTGGTCTGCGTCATCGTGGTGGCACCACTGGCCAGCGCCCGGGCGATGCCGAAGTCCATCACCTTGACCTGGCCGGTCTGGGTGAGCATCACGTTGCCGGGCTTGATGTCCCGGTGGATGATGCCGTGCCGGTGGCTGAACTCCAGCGCCGCGCACATGTCGGCGCAGATCTCCAGCGCCCGCCGGGGCTGTAACCGGCCCTCGGCGCCGAGCACCTCCTTCAAGGTGCGCCCGTTCACGAACTCCATCACGATGAACGGGAGGGTTTCGCCGGTGGGGGCCTGCTCCTCCCCGGTGTCGTAGACGGCGACGATGGCGGGGTGGTTGAGCGAGGCGGCGTTCTGCGCCTCCCGACGGAAGCGCATCTGGAAGGTGGCGTCCCGGGCAAGATCAGCCCGGAGCATCTTGATCGCGACATCCCGGCCGAGCCGCAGGTCGCGACCGCGGTGCACCTCGGCCATGCCGCCGTACCCGAGCAGCTCGCCGACCTGGTACCTGCCACCGAGCAGGCGGGCCTGGGCTGTCATCGCGTCTGTCGTCCTTCGCTCGTGGTCGTCTCGTCGCCGTCCGGTCGGGACTGATCCAGTCGACGGTACGCCGTGCCGGCCGGATCGTCTCGCCCGTCCGGTCGCAGCGCCTCGGAGGTCGCCACCGGCACGGACGCCCCGCCCGGCATGACATTGAGGCTGTTCCGCAGTCTGTAGGAAACCACGCCGGAGCAGACCACGACCAGTACGCCCAGCACGATGGCCAGGAACACCATGCCAGGCCGTGATCGCCTGGGTGCGTTACGTGATGGCGCGGGCTGCGGGGGGTAGGCGGATGGGACGGTGGCCGCGCCGCGCGGATAACCGGTGGCCGCCGGAGCGACCGCGGTCGGGCGGGGTGGCTGCGCCACCGGTGGGCGGTTCGGCGGGGGTGCCATCGGTGCGCGGTTCGGCGGCTGCGCCATCGGCGCGCGGTTCGGCGAAGGTGCGTTGACCGGCCGGTGCGGCACCGCCGACGCGTGCGGGCCAGCCAGCGGAGCGTGCGGCGCGGCCGGAGCACGCGATGGCACCTGGGCCCGGCCGGGGGCTGGCGACGCCGGCGCGGCCGAGATCGGTGCCGCCTGACCACCGCCACGCGCCTGCCGGGACAGCGCCGCCTTCAACTGCCGGGCCGCCCCGGCGAGCACCGCGGCGCTCGGCCAGCGGTCCTTCGGGTCCTTGGCCATCGCCCGCTCCACCAGCGCGCAGACCTGGGGCGGGATGTCGGACGGCAGCACCCTGGGGGCCTCCCGGACGTGCCGCATGGCGATGTCGAGGGGATTGTCACCCTCGAACGGCCGCCGTCCGGCGAGGCACTGGTAGGCGACCACACCGAGCGCGTAGACGTCGGAGGCGGGGGTGGCCACCTGGCCGGTGGCCTGCTCCGGCGAGATGTACGAGGCGGTGCCGAGCACCGAGCCGGCCGCGGTGAGCTGGCCGACGAGTTCCGACCGGGCGATGCCGAAGTCGGTGAGCACCAGCGTGCCGTTGGGGCGTACCAACAGGTTGCCGGGCTTCACGTCCCGGTGCACGATGCCCTTGACGTGCGCGGCGTGCAGCGCGTCGGCGGCCTGCGCGACAAGAGCCATCGTCCGGGCCGGGGTGAGCCGGCCGACCCGGCTGAGCGTGGCCGAGAGCGGATCGCCCTCGACGTACTCCATGATCAGGAAGGCGATGTGCTGGTCGTTGCCGAAGTCGTAGACGTCGACCACGCCCGGGTGGTTGATCGTCGCCATCGTCCGGGCCTCGCCCCGGAACCGCTCGGCGAAGCCGGGCTCGTCCAGCAGCGCCGGAAGCAGGCTCTTGACCGCCACCGTACGACCGAGCACCTGGTCGGTGCCGCGCCAGACGTCACCCATGCCACCGCTGGCGATCCGCTCGTCGAGGCGGTACCGGTTGCCGAGCTGCACTCCGGGACTGAGCATGTCAGCGCCCTCCGGGCTCGGCGATGGCGGCCCGCATGATCTGCCCCGCGATCCGCGCGGCCTCCGCGCTGCCGCCGCTGCCGGCCTCTTCGAGCACCACGCAGACCGCGGAGACCGGATTACCGTCGGAGTCGAGCGCGAAGCCGATGAACCAGCCGTGGTCCGGCCGGTCGGGCGCGGACTGGGCGGTACCGGTCTTGCCGCCCACGGTGTAGCCGTTGATCCGCGCGTTGCGGCCGGTGCCGTTCTCCACCACGCTCACCATCATGTCCCGCAGGTCGGCGGCGACCTGACCGCTGACCGGGCGGCGCAGCTCGCGCGGGTTCGCGGTGTCGTAGACGGTGGTGCGGTCCGGGGCGAGCAACTGCCGCACCAGATAGGGCCGCATCTGGCTGCCGTTGTTGGCGACCGCCGCAGCGATCATGGCCCCCTCCAGCGGGGTCATCCGCACGTCCCGCTGCCCGATGGAGGACTGGGCCAGCGCCGCCGGGTCGGCACCGCCGTCCGGGTTCTCCATGGTGCCGGTGCGGCTGGCCGCCACGGAGTGCCCGTTCTCGCCGAGCCGACCGACGGTCAGGTCCTCCTGCTCGAAGCCGAACGCCCGGGCCTTCTCCTTGATCACGTCGGGGCCGAGCTGCACGCCGAGCTTGGCGAAGCCGGTGTTGCAGGAGTCGGTGACCGCCTTCATCAGGGTCACCTGGGCCTGCGGGCAGATCGACGGCACGGCGTTGGTGATCGACTGGCCGGAGGTGGGCGGGGTGTAGCTCGGGCCGGCCGAGATGTTTGTCTCCTTGCCGATCCCGTTCTCCAGCGCCGCCGCAGCCACGACGATCTTGAAGGTGGAGCCCGGCGGAAGCACCTCGCCCAACGCCCGGTTCTGGAGCGGACGGTTGCGCTCCTGCTCCAGCTTGTTGTACGCCGCGCTCGCCTCGTTGGTGTTGTGGCTGGAGAGCGGGTTCGGGTCGAAGCTGGGCATGGAGACCAGCGCCTGCACGGCTCCGGTACGCGGGTCGATGGCGATCGCCGCGCCCTTGGACACTCCCCGGTTGTTGTTGCGCAACTCGTCGTACGCGACGTCCTGGGCCCGCTTCGAGAGGGTGAGTAGCACGTTGCCACCGGCGGTCCGGTCACCGGTGACCATGTCCCGTAGCCGGTTGACGATGAGCTGGTCGCTGGTGCCGGCGAGGAAGTCGTTCTCGGCCCGTTCCAGGCCGGTGGCGGAGCCGTTCACCGGCTCGTACCCGAGCACGTGCGCGTACTTCGCGCCGCCCGGGTAGGTGCGCAGGTACTTCAGCTCCCCGTCGGTCTCCTTGCTCACCGCAAGAGCGGTCCCGCCCGCCTCGATGTTGCCCCGCTTGCGGTCGTACTTGGCGACCTGGACCCGACCGTTGTAGTCACTGGTGCGGTACTCGTCGGCCTTGTAGGCCTGGATCCAGTTCAGGTTGGCGAAGAGGAGCCCGAACAGGACGATGACGACGACACCGACCCGGCGCAGGGGTGCGTTCACGGCTTGATCACCTCCGTGGGAGCACCGTGCAGTTGCTCGGGCGGGCCACCGCCCGGCCGGTTCACCTTGCCACCGACGCCGGTGACCGGCCGGCGCCCGGCGTCGGAGACCCGCAGCAGCACCGCGATGAGCAGCCAGTTCGCCATCAGCGACGAGCCACCGGCGGAGAGGAACGGCGTGGTCTGGCCGGTGAGCGGGATCAACTTGCTGATCCCGCCGACGATCACGAAGACCTGGAGCGCGAGGGTGAACGCCAGGCCACCGGCGAGCAGCTTGCCGAAGGAGTCCCGCACCGCCAGGGCGGCCCGCAGCCCCCGCTCGACGATCAGCAGGTAGATCACCAGCAGCGCGGAGAGGCCGAAGAGGCCGATCTCCTCACCGATGCCGGCGAAGATGAAGTCGTTCTGCACCTCGGGCAGCAGCAGCGGCTGGCCGCCGCCCGGTCCGGCCCCGAACAGCCCGCCGGTGCCGAGCGCGAGCAGCCCCTGCACCAACTGGTAGCCGTCGTCGTACGGCTTGGCGAACGGGTCGAGCCAGATCTGGGCCCGCAGGTAGAAGTTCGCGAACGGCCCACCGACCGCGTCGCCGAGCACGTACGCCAGGTAGGCGCCGCCGAAGAAGAGGACCAGGCCGATGAGCAGCCAACTGACCCGCTCGGTGGCGATGTAGACCGTGGCCACGAACATGCCGAAGTAGAGCAGCGAGGTGCCCAGGTCCTTTTCGAAGACCAGGACCAGCAGGCTGATCACCCAGACCACCAGCACCGGGCCGAGGTCCCGGCCACGCGGGAAGTCGATGCCGAGGAACCGGTGGCTGGCCAGCGACAGCACCTCGCGCTTGCGGACCAGGTAGTAGGCGAAGAAGACAAGCAGGGCGAGCTTGGCGAACTCACCGGGCTGGATGGAGAAGCTGCCGATGCGTACCCAGAGCTTGGCGCCGTTGATCTCGGAGATGCTGGCCGGCAGCACCGCCGGGAGCATGACCAGCACGATGCCGGCCAGGCCCAGGGTGTACGCGTAGCGCGAGATCGACCGGTGGTCGCGCATCACGGCGAGCAACCCGGCTGCCAGGATCACCGAGACCAGCGTCCAGGCCAGTTGCCGGCCACCGGTGCCGGCGAAGGTGGCCAGGTCGGCTCGCTCCTCGGGCGCCGCCCGGGCCAGGTCCAGCCGATGCAGGAAGCCGACGCCGAGCCCGTTGAGCAGGGCCACCGCCGGCAGCAGGGCCGGATCGGCGAACGGCGCCAGGAAGCGGATCACCAGATGTATGCCGAGGAACACCGCGGTGAGCGCGGCGGCCGGCACCCAGAAGGTGGGGGTGACCGTGTCGAGAACCTTCGCCTCGACCATTGCCCCGTACGCGGCGACCAGGGCCATCGCCAGCAACAACAGCGACAGCTCGGCGTTGCGCCGGGATCGGGCCAGGCGTACGCCGGGCCGCTCACCCGCGGTGGCGGGCGAGGTTGCCGGAGTGGCCGCTGCGGTCACGATCGTCCTCGGGTCGGTGGCCGGCGCTACTCGGGCGACCGGCAGGCCGCCGGGTCGACCGTGGGCGTGAAGGTGTCAGCGGGCGGGGCGTCCGGCGTACTCGTCGGGGGAGCCACCGATGCACCGGTGGGCGAAGGTGCCGCGCTACCCACCGCGGTCGGCGAACCGGCCGGGGCGCTCGGTGCCGGGGAGGGCAGTTGCGCCGTGGGGCTGAGGCTCGGGCTCGGCGTCGGCGCCGGGGTCGGCGGGCAGATCGGCTTGAGGTTGACGTTGGTCGGGGTGTCCATCGTCAGCTCCGCCAGCCGGCGTTCCGCGTCCGGCTCGCTCTTGGCCGGGATGCCCTGCTTGACCTGCTCCTGCGCGGCGAGGGTGAGGTCGTCCAGGTCGGCGCTGCTCCTGGAGTGGACGGTGGAGAGGTCCATGCCGGCGATCTGGCCCTGTATCCCGCGGAACACGGCGACCTGGCCGTCCTCCGTCGCACCGACGTAGTACTGCCGCTGGGTGTAGCTCCAGCCGGCGAAGACGCCACCGCCGACGATCACCATCAGGGCGGTGGCCATCGCGAGCGCACGCAACGGACGGCGGCGGGCCTCCGGCTCGTCGTCGTTGGCCGCCGGCTCCTCCGGGGTGGCCGGGCGGGGCGCGGAGAGCGCCGAGGCCCGGGCGGCGGGCGTGGAGACGTCGGCCGAGGTCGCCATGCCCCGGTCGCGCGCCGCCGCACCGCCGACGATCGGGGCCGCCTCGACGATGTCGCGGTCGGTGGCGTCGGCGATGATCACGGTGATGTTGTCCGGGCCACCGCCGCGCAGGGCGAGCTGGACCAGCCGCTCGACGCACTGCTGCGGGTCGGCGTACTCGCGCATGGTCTCGGCGATGGTTTCCGCGCTGACCACGCCGGAGAGGCCGTCGGAGCAGATCAGGTAGCGGTCGCCGGTCAGCACCTGGCGGACCGAGTACTCCGGGTCGATGTCGCGGCCGTCGAGCGCTCGGGTGAGCAGCGAGCGCTGCGGATGGCTGCTCGCCTCCTCCGGGCTGATCCGGCCCTCGTCGACGAGCATCTGGACGTAGGTGTCGTCCTTGGTGATCTGCGCGAACTCACCGTCGCGCAGCAGGTAGGCCCGCGAGTCGCCGATGTGGACCATGCCCAGCTTGCTGCCGGAGAAGAGGGTCGCGGTGAGCGTGGTGCCCATCCCCTCCAGCTGCGGGTTGGCGTCCACGGTCTCGCGAAGCTGCTGGTTGGCGGTGCCCACCGCAGAGCGGAGCGCGTCGACCAGGGCGTCACCGGGGACGTCCTCGTCCAACGGCGCCATGGCACCGATGACAATGTTGCTGGCGACGTCACCGGCGGCCATGCCGCCCATGCCGTCGGCAACGGCGAGTAGCCGCGGTCCGGCGTAGACGGAGTCCTGATTACCGTCTCGGATCAGACCGCGGTCGCTGTGGGCCGCATAGCGCAGGGTCAGAGTCATGGCCGTAATTCGAGAGAGGTGCGGCCGATCCGGATCGGCACGCCGAGGGGGACGGGGGTCGGTCCGGTGACCTTAGCGCGATCCAGGTACGTCCCGTTAGTCGAACCGAGGTCCTCGACGAACCATTGTCCGTCGCGCGGCACGAGCCGGGCGTGTCGCGCCGAGGCGTAGTCGTCCGTGATGACGAGCGTGGAATCCTCGGCCCGACCGATGGTTATCTGAGCTTCACCCAGGGTGATCCGAGTGCCGGCCAGCTGGCCCGCGGTCACCACCAACTGGTGGGCCGCCCGCCCCCGCTTCACCTTCGCCGGTTTCGCCGTCGCCTGACCGGTCGACGCGCCCACCGTCCGGGGCGCGGCCACCAGCCGGCCCGAGCGGGCACCCGCGAAGAGGTCCCGGCGGATGACACCGACCACCGTGAACACGAAGATCCACAGCAGGATGAGGAACCCGAACCGGGCGACGGTGATGACGAGCTCCGGCAAGGCGGCTCAGCCGTCCACGCGGAAGGTCAGGGTGGTGGTGCCGAGCTGGATCATGTCGCCGGGGTTCAGCGCCACGGCGGAGACCCGCTGGCCGTTGACCATGGTGCCGTTGGTCGAGCCCAGGTCGGTCAGCACGACCTGGCCGCCGTCGAAGTCCAGCCGGGCGTGCCGGCGGGAGATGCCGACGTCCGGCAGGCGCAGGTTGGCCTGGTCACCACGACCGATCACGGTCGAGCCCATCTGCAGGGGATAGGTGCGGCCGTCACCGGAGACCAGCCGGATGTTGCGTCCACCACCGTGCCCCGGCGGGGGACCGTAACCGCCGCCCTGCTCGTAGGCGGGATAACCGGGCGGGCCGGCGTCGTAGCCGGGTGCCGAGACCGGGGCGACCTCGCCGCCGGTGTAGACCTCGGCGGTGACCCGGAACATGCCGGTGTCCAGCCCTTCACCCCGCTCGATCTCGACGATCACGTCGCCGTAGACCGTCCAGGCCTGCTCGCCGATGAACTCCGCCTGCGACTGGGCCAGTTCCTGGGCCAGCGCGGCGGCGTACGGCGCCAGCCGACTGTGGTCGTACGGCGAGAGATCGATCACGTAGCGGTTGGGCACCAACGTGCGCCCACCGGCCAGGATGGCCTTGTGCGCCTCGGCCTCCCGCTGCATGGCGTTGAGGATCTCCACGGGGTGCACCACCCCCTTGAAGACCTTGGCGAAAGCCCCTTCGACCAGGCCTTCCAGACGCTTCTCGAAGCGTTGCAGCACGCTCACCGGCTCCTCCTCGGGTCCCGAGGACATGATGGTATCCGTCCAGAGCGCACGCAGCTCACACGCCGCTCTGCCGGCAGGCCACAGCCCGTTCGGATGGGTTGGCGATCCTCGTGCTACTCTTTCGTCCGCCACGAACGGTAACCGCTGCACGCAGCTAATGCCATTCGCGGCGATGACCAGGGCCCGCGTAATATGGCCGAGGCCCGCTGGCGACAGCGGAACCGGCACTGGCTACGCTGTCCAGGGTCAAGCCACGGGGAAGTGGCGGAATGGCAGACGCGCACGGTTCAGGTCCGTGTGCCCGAAAGGGCGTGGGGGTTCAACTCCCCCCTTCCCCACCACAGCCGAGGGCTCCGCGACGACGCGGGGCCCTCGCTCCGTATCGGGGCCTTCCGGACGTCACGCTATGCTCCGATGGTTTCTGCCTCCGACGCACCAGGAGTGGCTCGTGAGTGTCGCGTTCGTGACCGGTTCGGGCGGGTTGATCGGCTCCGAGGCGGTCCGGCACTTCGCCGGCCTCGGCCTGGACGTCGTCGGCATCGACAACGACATGCGGCAGGAGTTCTTCGGCGAGGAGGCGTCCACCGCGTGGAACGTCCGCCGGCTGACCGACGAGCTGGGCGGGGCGTACTCGCACCACAGCATCGACATCCGCGACCGGGCCGCGCTCGGTGCCCTGTTCAAGCGGTACGGCCGGGACGTCGCCGTGGTGATCCACACAGCTGCGCAGCCCTCGCACGACTGGGCGGTTCGTGACCCTTTCACCGATTTCGACGTGAACGCCGCCGGCACCCTGAACGTCCTGCAGAACGTCCGCGAGCACTGCATCGAGGCACCGGTGATCCACTGCTCGACCAACAAGGTCTACGGCGACCGGCCGAACAGCCTGCCCCTGGTCGAGCTGGAGACCCGGTGGGAAATCGCGCCGGGCCACCCGTACGAGCAGGGCATCCGCGAGGACATGTCGATCGACGCCTGCCTGCACTCGATCTTCGGCGCCTCCAAGGTCGCCGCCGACGTGATGGTGCAGGAGTACGGCCGGTACTTCGACATGCGGACGGCCTGCTTCCGGGGCGGGACGCTGACCGGGCCGGCGCACTCGGCGACCGAGCTGCACGGCTTCCTCGGCTACGTGATGCGGGCCAACATGGAACGCCGGACGTACAAGATCTTCGGATACCAGGGCAAGCAGGTCCGGGACGCGATCCACAGCTCGGACGTGGTCTCCGCGTTCGAGGCGTTCTTCCGCAACCCACGCTCGGCGGCGGTCTACAACCTCGGTGGCGGCCGGCACTCGAACACCTCCAACCGGGAGGCGTTCGCGCTGGCCGAGCAGATCACCGGGCAGGAGATGGTGACCGAGTACGTCGAGGCCAACCGGATCGGCGACCACAAGTGGTGGATCGGTTCCAACGAGGCGTTCCAGGCCGACTACCCGGACTGGAAGCAGGTCTACGACGTACCAATGATCATGCGTGAGATCTACGAGGCCAACATGGACAAGTGGGTGCCGGCAGCGTGAGAAAGCGGAATGTTCTCGGCGTCCTGGTCGACGCCACCGACTACGCGGAGGCCACCGAGCAGGTGGTGGCCGCCGCGCAGGAGCGCCGGCCGCTGGCGCTGACCGCGCTCGCCGTGCACGGCGTGATGACCGGGGTGCTGGATCGGGCGCACAACGCCCGGCTCAACTCGTTCGACGTGGTGACCCCGGACGGTCAGCCGGTGCGCTGGGCGTTGAACCTGCTGCACGGCGCCGGGCTGACCGACCGGGTCTACGGGCCGACGCTTACCCTGCACGTACTCTCCCGCTTCGCCGACGAGGGGCTGCCGGTCTACCTGTACGGCTCGACCGAGGAGACCCTGGCCCGGCTGATTCCGGCGCTGGAGCGGATGTTCCCGGCCCTCAAGATCGCCGGGGTCGAGCCGTCGAAGTTCCGCGCCGTACGGCCCGGCGAGGACGTCGAGATCGCCGACCGGATCAAGGCCAGCGGCGCCCGGCTCGTCCTGGTCGGGCTGGGTTGCCCCCGCCAGGAGGTCTTCGCGTACGCGATGCGTCCGTTGCTGGACATGCCGCTGATGGCGGTCGGTGCCGCCTTCGACTACCACGCCGGGCTGCTGCGACAGCCGCCACCGTGGATGCAGCGGGCCGGGCTGGAGTGGTTCTGGCGGCTCGGGCTGGAACCCAGGCGGCTGTGGCGACGCTACGTGATCCTCAACCCGGCGTACCTTGCCCGGTTGTTCGCGCAGAAGACCGGGCTGTGGAAGGCGCGGCCACCGGTGCCGACCACCGACCGGCCGGCAGAGTTCGCGGTCTGACGAGAAATGACGACGGGCCCCGGGGATCTTTTCCCGGGGCCCGTCGCCGTCGCCGCCGTCAGAGGGTCAGTGTCCAGGTGTTGAGGTAGCCGGTGTCACCGCTGTAGACGTCGCGCACCTGTAGCCGCCAGGTGCCGTTCGCCGCCTCGCTGGAGAGGTTCACCGAGTAGGTGGCGTTCACGTTGTCCGTGCCGTCGAAGATGCTGCTGTTCTTCAACCGGTACGACGACCCGTCCGGGGCGAGCAGGTCGATGACCAGGTCGCCACGGTAGGTGTGCACGATGTTCACCGCCACGGTCGAACTCGACGAGGCGTTCCGGTTGCAGCCGGAGATGGTGATCGAGCTGGTCACCGCCGAGCCGGCATCCGGGATCGTCACGTCGGTGCCGTTGCTCCCGGAGCAGCCACCGCTGCCGCTGCCGGTCACGGTCAGGGAGTAGGTCGCGGTCCTCGTGCCGGAGGCCGCGCTGCCGGTCACCGTCACCGGGTACGTGCCGGCCGGGGTGCTGGCCGAGGTGCTGATGGTGAGCGTCGACGAACCGCCCGAGGTGACCGTGGCCGGGCTGAACGAGGCGGTCGCCCCGGACGGCAGGCCGCTGGCCGAGAGGCTCACCGACTGGGCGGAGCCGTTTGTGGTGGCGGTGGCCACGGTGGCGGTCACCGACCCGCCCGGCGCGGTGGAGCCGGAGGTCGGCGACACCGAGACCGAGAAGTCGTTGGTCGGCGGCGGCGTGTCGCCGTTGACCACGTAGAGCAGCCGGTTCGGGGTGCCGGTGCCCACGTTGCTGACCACGTTCGGGGTGGCGTTGTCGACCAGGTAGTTGCGGACCTGTAGCGGGGTCCACGACGGGTTGGCCGAGAGCACCAGCGCCGCCGCTCCGGCCACGTGCGGCGAGGCCATCGAGGTGCCGCTGATGCTGTTCGTGGCGGTGTCGTTTGTGTGCCAGGCCGAGGTGATGCTCACGCCCGGCGCGAGGATGTCCACGCAGGTGCCGAAGTTGGAGAAGCTCGCGGCGGCGTCGTTGTTCTGGGTGGCGCCGACGGTGATCGCCGGCTCGGTCCTGGCCGGCGAGTAGTTGCAGGCGTTCTGACGCTGACCGAGCGCGTTGCCGTTGCCGGCGGCCACCGCGTACGTGACGCCCGAGTTGATCGAGTTGATCACCGCGTTGTCGGTGGCCGTGCTGGCCCCGCCACCGAGGCTCATGTTGGCGACGGCGGGCTTGACCGCATTCGCGGTGACCCAGTCGATGCCGGCGATGACCCCGGCGTTGGTGCCGCTGCCGGAGCAGTTGAGCACCTTCACCGCAACCAGTCGGGTGGCCTTGGCCACGCCGTACGCCGAACCACCGACCGTGCCGGCGACGTGGGTGCCGTGACCGTTGCAGTCGGTGTTGTTGGAGTCGACCGTGTTGGTGCCCCAGGTCGCCCGGCCGCCGAAGTCGGAGTGGGTGATCCGGATGCCGGTGTCGATGACGTACGACGTCACGTTCGAGGCCGTGTTGGGATAGGTGTAGGAGTTGTTCAACGGCAGGTTGCGCTGGTCGATCCGGTCCAGGCCCCAGGACGGGGGGTTCGACTGGGTGCCGGCGATCGACACGGTGTGGTTCTGCTCGACGTACGCCACCGCGGGGTCGGCGGCGATCCGGGCGGCGGCCCCGGCGCTGACCCGCAGTTCGGCACCGCGGACGGCCGCGCTGTACGTCCGGGCCGTGCTACCGCCGTGCCGGCGCAGCAGCCGGTCCACCGAGGACCCCACCGCGCTGCGACTGACCGCGTTCTCCTTGAACACCACGATGTAGCTGCCGTCGACGGCCGTGGCACCGCCGGCGCTGCGGATGGTGCCGACCGGTTCGGCGGCCATGGCCGGTGTCGCCGCCGCCACCATGGCCAGCGCGGCCAACCCGACGAGTACGGACCTGTGTGGAAGAGCCATCTTCCTACCTCCCTCCGACCGGCACGGATCGTCCACCTGCTCGTGACAGGGTGATCGATGAATGCCGATCGAGGTGAGGGTAATTGGGGGCACGGAGGCAGATAAACATGTCGGATTTCCCATAACACTGACGCGATGGTCCCCCTACGGGGGCGGATACGGGGCGGACCGGGGGTGGGCCCGGATTCGCTGACCGGGAATTAGGGAAAGGCTGAGGGGCATGCAGAGCCATCTCGCCCTCCTGCTCCCGGTCGCCGCCGTGTGGTGGGTCGCCGGCTACCTCGCCGACGGGTTGCCCCGGATGACCCACGCCCGCGGGCTCCGCCGGCACGCCGGCTGGCTGCTCGCGCTGACCCTGGCCGGGCTCGGTCTGACGGTGGCTCTGCCGATCGCCGGTCTGGCCACCGCCGGTGCGACCCTGGCGGATCGGGCCGCTGGCGGGCTTGCGCTGGCCGCGATCCCGGCCCTGGTGGTGGCGGTCTGCACCGTACGCCGGTTGCGCCGGCTCCGGGCCGGGGCGGGCGCCCTGGCCGTCGCACCCCGGACACCCGCTCCGCACGGGTTGCGGGCCGCAGCGGCCCACCCGCTGATCGGGCTGCCGTTGCAGGTCACCGGCTTGGCCCTGGTGCCGGCCCTGGTCGCGGCGAGCGGCGCCGGGCAGCTTCTCGGACCCGGCGCGACCGGACCCGCCACCACCATCGCGGCGCTGGGCGTCGGGGCCATCGGCGTACGTCACGCGCTGCGCCACAACCGACTCGCCGAGCGGGCCAGGCCGGAGCGGGCCACAGCCTCAGCGCGTTCGGCCGGAGCTCTGCACGTATAGCAGTTCCAGGATCGCCCGGGTGGCCTCGAACCAGCGGTCCAGCCAGCCCGGGGGCGGCACGCTGCCTCTGGGCGGCAACTCCATCATCAGGCCCCGCAGCAGCGGGTGGTCCACGAGGGATTCGCTGTCCCCGGTCGACCAGCCGGACGCCGGGAAGGACGGTTCGGTGAGCGGGTTGGGATCCAGCGACGGCAGGGTGAGCGGCGATGCGGGCGGCTCGGTCGCCACCGCGCCGTCCCGCCCGGCCGGTTCGGTCTCCGTCGACACCACCTCGGTCAACACGGTGTCGCGGCGGGCGCCGCGGTACTTGCCGCCGAACCGCTCCGGCTTCCCCGGCCCGTTGGTGAGGTTCTCTGACCCGATACTCGTCATCGTCTCGCCTGCCTCGCTCGGTTACCCGCCCTGCTCGGGGGGATGTCGACCAGCGCGTACCGACAGGTACAACGAGACGGGCACGTTGTGGCGACGGTAGCCGGCGGTTGATGCGTCAGGTCCCCGCCCGGCCATGCCGGACGGGGACCTGTCAGCACTGTCCCGGGGGGTCAGCCCCGGGGATCAGTCCCGGCCGAAGCCGCCGTTCCGAGTGCTGGCGACGAAGGCGTGCCAGTCACCCGGGGCGAAGACGAGAGCCGGGCCTGTCTTGTCTTTCGAGTCCCGGACGCCGATCGCCCCGGTCACGTAGGCCACCTCCACGCAGTTGTCACAGTTCGGCCCGCTCTTCGAGCTCTTGAACCAGTGCGCCTGCGTCAGGTCGACCCGGAATCCTTGCGCGGCCATTTCCACAACGGCTCCTCTGCCAGTCTCGCGATGTACCCGACGGACTCCTCCGGACGCATGGCCGCTGCTCGAATGTGATCGAAGATGAAGCTGTACTTCTGTAGTTCGTCGCTCTTCTCCAGGAAGAGCCCACCCGTGGCGTTCTCCGCGTACACGACATCCGGATCACCGGGTTCGGGGAAGCTGAGGATCGTGAAGGTCCCGTCCATGCCGGCGTGCGCCCCCACCTCGAACGGCAGGATCTGCAGCGTCACGTTCGGCAACTCGGCCACCTCCACCAGCCGGCGCAGTTGGTCACGCATGACCACGTCCCCGCCAACCGGACGGCAGATCACCGCCTCATCGAGCACCACCCATAGATCGACCGGATCGTCCTGGGTCAACAACGACTGGCGGCCGATTCGGACACGCACCCGTTGCCGGACCTGATCGGCGGTGAAATCCGGGCGGGCGGCGCGGATCATCGCGCTGGCGTACTCCTCGGTCTCCAGCAGCCCCGGGACGACCTGCTGCTCGTACGCGCGGATCGAACTGGCCGCCGCCTCCAGGCCCACGTACGCCCCGACGAGCACCGTGCTGTAGGGGTGCCACCAGCCCTTCTGTCGCGCCTCGCGGGCGATCTGCACCAGCTCGTCGCTCTCCGGGCCCACCACGCCGTAGATCCGGAGCATGTCCCGCACGTCGCGGGGAGTCGCGCTGGTGTGGCCGGTCTCGATCCGGGAGATCTTCGACGCGGAGCACTCCAACTGCTCCGCGACGGCCTCGATGGTGATGCCGGCGGCTTCGCGCTGGCGGCGCAGTTCTGCGCCGAGCCGGCGCCGCCGGATGGTCGGGCTGCGCCGCTCGCTCACGGTGTCACCTCTCCGCGTCGACGCGCCGTTCTCACCACCCCGCCTGGGGCGCGCGACCATGGGGCGGCGGGCGTTCGCGGCATGGGGTGGTTCCGGACCTCGGCCCGGCCGCGACGGGCGAAACCGGCCCTCAGTGTGCCGTCCGGGCGGTGGCACGTTCAAGCGCCGTTTCGCGCGAGCCGCTCACGTATCGGCAAACAGCGACTTGCAACTTGCATGAAGCACGCCTCTGATGCACTCTGTCCGTATGACCCGGGTCACGCACCGTCCCGGCCCGGTCTCTTTATGTGATCACCATGACCGAGACGGGACGGTCGACGCGGTCGGGCACCGGTACGCCACCAGCGGATCCGAGGCCGGCCGAGCAGCCGTACCGACCGGTCCGCGAGACACGACCTCGGCGCCGGTGTCGAAGTCCCCCGACAACCATGCCGGCCTTGCCGCCGGCCGACCTCCTCAGGAGCCCATGTGCTTCCCCGCTCCGGTGACGTACTGCACGTGACACGCGCGGCGAGCGTCCAGTTCCGCAGACCCATCCTGTTCCGGGTGATCCGGGTGCTCGATCGGCCGACCTACGACGGTTGGGTCTGGCTCGAAGGCTACGAGTTGAACGCGGCGGGGGACGCGGTCAACCGGCGCTCGATCTTCGTGCAGCGAGCCGGTCTGCGGCAGTTGCAGGCCGCCGGGCAGCCGCGTCCGCACACCGTGCGCTCGGCTCGCCGGCCGACCACCCGAGGCCCGGTCAGGGTGGCCCGAGCATCCTGAACCGCCACCGGCGGGCATACCGACGCCATAGAATCGGTGTGCCCGCCCCGGCACGTCTTCACCCCGCGCTTCCAGGACCTCGAACCTGGGATGGCCATGGTCAACATGTCCACGCGGTGGCCCCATCGGTCCCGTATCGTGCACTCCTTCGGACTCCTGGCACTGCTCGGTGCCACCATCCTGGTGGTACTGGTCCGCGATCCAGCCCTGTCATCCACCCGACTGGCCGAGCCGGTACCGGCTCCGGAGATCACAGTGGTGGAGAGCGATCCACTCGCGCCGGACGGGAGAGGCGGTGCGTGGGACGAGTCCACCCCCGCCCACGAGAGCGTCGACGGCCTGCCCGGCGACCCGGCCTCGGGGTACGGCGCCGCCGCCCCGCCGAGTGACGAACCGACGGGACGCGGCCACGCCGCCGGTGAGCACACCACCGACGAACTCAGCCGTTCGCTCTTCTGGTCGGGGGTGTTCGGGTTGACGATCTCGCTCGCCGGCCTGGGACTCGTCGGCACCAGACGCCGCATGTGGTGAATCCACCGGACCCGCGGTCCGAGCGGTGCCCGGGTCAGCCGGTGGGGCTGGCCGTGACGGTCGGTTCGGTGGTCGGCGTACCCGTCGTCGGCGACGGGCTCGGACTGGCCGCGGCGACCACGAGCGTGACCTCGTCGCCGACCTCCACCAGTTCGCCCGCCTCCGGATCGGTGGCGATGACCGTGCCCGCCGGCTGATCCGACGGGCGGTACGCCACCCGGTGGTCGAGACCGAGCCGATCCAGCACCGCCCGAGCCGCCGCCTCCGAACTGCCCACCAGCGGCGGCATCGGCAGCTCGACCGGAGTCGGGCTGGGCGTCGGCGAGGGCGACGGCGGGGTGGGTGAGGCCGACCGCGTCGTCGGCGGGGCCGCTGTCGTCGCTTGCGGTGGCTGCGGCGCCGGCCCGTCGTCCTCCACGGCCTGCCGCGCCAGCCACACCCCCACCCCGATCAGGGCGAGCAGGAGCAGCAGAAGGACCCCCCAGAGGATCGGCAGCCACCAGGGGCGGGCCGGCTCGTCGGCGTACCAGTCTCCGCCCGGCGGTTCCCGGTCCTCGCCCGGCCGGACCGACGGCACCTCCGCGCGCCCCGACCACGCCGCCGGCCCCGACCGCTGGGCCGGTGGCAACGGCGCGGTCTCCCCGGGCGTACGCCCGAACGGGGCCGTCTCCTCGGGATTCCCGGCGGCGGCCGGTGGCATCGGGCGGGTCTGGTCGTCGGGCGGCTCCTGGCGGTCGTCGCTCATCGCACGTCCCCTTCCGCCAGCCCGGGCGGGCATCGAGACCCTTGACAGCCAACCTACTGGCTACCCACCCCACCATCCGGCACCATCGCACCACCGTGCGTGTCACCTGAGCAGAGATGTCGGTACGAAAGTGCCCCCGGGAAGGGCACCTTCGCCTCAGGCTTCGGGGGTGCCGCAGGAGATGGCGACGATGTCGTCCCACCGCAGGACGGTGCCGCCGACCGGATCCTGGGCGGTCACCGTGCCGGACTTCCCGGTCGGGTAGCGGGGCGAGAAGCCCTCGTCGACGAGATCGTCCCCGGCGTCCCGGCACTCCTCCCCGATCAGGTCCGGCACCTCGTTCGGCGGGGCCTGCCCGGCCACGTTGATCACAACGGTGATGCCGCGCTTCACCGGCGTACCCGCCGCCGGGTTGGTGCTCTGAACGCTGGAACTGCTTCCGCTGCCGAAGACGAGGTGCCAGCCCAACCCTCGGTCGCGCAGTTCCTCCCGGGCCTCCTCGAAGTCCATCCCGACCAGGTCCGGCACGGTGAGCCCGGTCGGCCGGGGCGGCGCGGCACTGCTCGGCGTGGCAGCGGGTGTCGGCCGGGCACGCGGCGGCGAGGTGGTCGGCTCCGGGCTGGGGGTGCGGCCACCGGACGCATCGACCGGCGTGGTCGTGGTCGTCGGCTTCTGGTCGCCGGCCAACACCCAGCCACCGGCCGCCCCGATGACCGCGAGCAGCAGGGCCGCGAGGCCACCTCCGACGATCAGCGTGCGATCCGGGCCGCCGTCACCGCGTTCCGGCCGCCCGTCCATGTTCCCGTCCGTCATACCGCTCACCGCCCTGTCACCGGCGACCGTACCCGTCGACGCCAAGCACTTTCCGTCACCATCCATCGCCTGGTACGGCGCACGACTCGCCGCACCGACCACAGGACGTTACGCTGCCCGGCATGGCCAGAGTGGGCTGGGGAGGATCGATCGCCACCGCGGCCGGCGTGGCCGCCGGTGCCGGGGCCGCTCAGCTGGGCTTCGGGTACGGCCTGGGCATCCTGAACTGGGCGCCGGCCGAGGCGACGGCCAGCACGGCGGCCTGGGTGGCCAGCCTGATCTGGGCCACCTGGATCGCCGCAACCTCGACCATCTTCGGTGCGGTCTGCGCCCAGCGGCTGCACGATCGCCGCTTCACCGCGACCGAGGATCGCCGCTTCACCGCGACCGAGGATCGCCGCTTCACCGCGGCCGAGGATCTCCGTACCGCGACCGAGGATCGCCGCCACACCGCCACCGGGACGAGCACGCCGGCGCAGGATGCCGACGAGCCGCCGAGGCAGGCCGGCCGGCGGGGCGGGGACGGCCTGTGGTGGACCGCCCTTTCCGGCGCCGCCGCGCTGGGCGCCCTGATCACGGTGCTGCTGGTCGCCGTACCGGCACGGGTCGCGGTGGTGCCGGACACTCCCTCCCCCCGGGACATGGCCGCCGCATACGCGGCGCTCGGCGTACTGGTCGGTGCGCTGGTCGCACACTGGGCGTTGCGCTGCCGGGCAGCGGCCACCAACGTCATCGCCACCGCCGGTTGGTTGTGGCTGCTCGCGGTGATCGCGGTGGTCGACTCCGTACTCGCCGGTCGCGGCCTGACCACCGCCCAGCTCGGCATCTGGCAGCTCAGCTCCGGCAGCGACCAGTTCTGGGTCCGGGACTACTTCTACTGGCCCGGAGCGGTCCTCTCGCTCGGATCGGCGCTGCTGATCGGCACGCTGGCCGCCCGGCGGGGGGTCCGGGAGGCCGACCGTCGGGTCGGTGCCACCGCCTCGGGCGCGGCCGGCCCGCTGTTGGTCGCGATCGCGTACTTCCTGGCCGTGCCGAGGCTTACCGCGATCAGCCCGGAGCAGGTGTCCGCCCACCTCATCGCCCCGTACGCGGTGATAGTCGGGGTCGGCGGTTCCGTCCTGGTCGCGGCGCTCGCCCAGCGCGCGGCCCGGCGGAAGGCCAGCAGGCCGACAGGCGCCCAACCCACCGACGCGGCCGGTGCCCCACCCGGCGACACGGCCGGCACCCGATCCGGCGACACGGCCAGCGGGGTGTCCACCGCCACGGTGCCCCGGCAGCGTGCCGGCGCTGACGACGTGCCCGGCGCTGACGACGTGCCCGGCACTGATCCGGGCACCAGCGCGGGCAGTGACCCGGCTGCGACACCGGCGACCCCGGCGGTCAGCCGCCCCGAGGCGGCCGAATCACCCACTGCCACCGCCGCACCGCAGGAAAGCGCCACCGGCACCGCACCCACACGCACCGATGCCGACGTTCCAGCCGGAGGCACCAGCGCCGACACCGGGGCCGAGGGCGCGGGGACGGGCCGCCGGAGCCGGACGCCGCGTCGGCCGCGCTGACGCACCCCTCAAAAGAGACCGGCAACAGGCTCCTGGGGGTTGCGGAGGGCCGGCATGGTCAGCCATGTCCAGGCCCAACAGCCGAGCCGTGGCCGGTCAGTCGATCGGCCAGCTGTGCACCGGCTCGTTTGTGCGCTGCAACTCCGCGTAACGCTGCAACATGTGGCGCAGGGCCGCGTGGCGGTCCAGACCCCGGTGCCGCTCGGCGGCCCAGACCGTGAGGGTCTGCCAGGCTGCCCCGTTACGACCGGTACGGCAGCGTTGCTCGATGATGCCGAGCAGGCGATCGCGCTCGGCCGGGGCCACCCCGAAGCCGTCGAGCCCGGCGGCGGCGACCGGCAGCAGCACGTCGAGCACCAGCGTGGTCACCGGCACCTCGCCCAGCCGTGGCCAGTGCAGGATGGCATCCATTCCGCGTCGGGCGGCGGCGTGGAAGTTCTCCTCGGCTGAGCTGAAGGTGAGCTGGCTCCAGATGGGCCGATCGGCCTCGGCCAGACCCCGGACCAGCCCGAAGTAGAAGGCGGCGTTCGCCAACATGTCGACCACGGTCGGTCCGGCCGGCAGCACCCGGTTCTCCACCCGCAGGTGCGGGCGGCCGTCCATGATGTCGTAGACCGGCCGGTTCCACCGGTAGACCGTGCCGTTGTGCAGCCGCAGCTCGGCCAACTCGGGTACGCCACCGGCGTGCAGGACCTCCACCGGGTCCTCGGTCTCGCAGATCGGCAGCAGGGGCGGGAAGTACCTGACGTTCTCCTCGAATAGGTCGAAGATCGAGGTGATCCAGCGTTCACCGAACCACACCCGGGGGCGTACCCCCTGGGCCTTCAGCTCGTCCGGTCGGGTGTCGGTGGCCTGCTCGAACAGGGCGATCCGGGTTTCCGCCCAGAGTTGCCGCCCGTACAGGAAGGGCGAGTTGGCACCCACCGCCACCTGCGCCGCCGCGATCGCCTGTGAGGCGTTCCAGTAGTCCGCGAAGCTGTCCGGCGCCACCTGGAGATGGAACTGGAGGCTGGTGCACGCCGCCTCCGGCGCGATCGAGTCGGTGTGCGTACGCAGCCGCTCGACGCCACGGATGTCGAGTTCGATGTCCTCGCCCCGGGCACCGACGATCTGGTCGTTGAGCACCCGGTACCGCTCGTTGGTAGAGAGGTTCTCGGCCACCAGGTGCCGCTCGGTAAGCGTGGGCAGGATGCCGACCAGGACGATCCGGGTGTCCGATCGGGCCGCCCGGTCGTTCGCCCGGGTCAGACTGCCGCTCAGGTCGCGCTCGTAGTCGGCGAAGCCCTTGTCCTCGATCAGCCGCGGGTTCGCGTTCAGCTCCAGGTTGAAGCGCCCCAGCTCGGTCTGGAACAGCGGGTCGGCGATGGCGGCGAGGATCTCGTCGTTGCGCATTGCCGGTTCGGCGTGCGGGTCCACCAGGTTGAGCTCGATCTCCAACCCGGTCATCGGCCGGTCGGCGTCGAACCCGAAGTCGTCGAGCATCAGCGCGAAGACATCCAGACAGCGGCGGACCTTCTGCCGGTAGCGGACCCGGTCCTCCCGGGAGAAGGCGGCTCGATCGACGTCCCTGCCCATGTTTCCTCCCGGCGCGCGACGCGACGGAACGGTACCCGCTCCGCAGCGCTTCGTGAACCATACTCGGTGCAGGCGCCCGACCCGATCGGGCCGAAGATCGGTCCATCGCCGCAGTCCACCCGGTGCGGAGCCGACCACCGACGGGGCCAGGATCAGGGTGCCTCCGCCGGGATTCCTACCCAGCCGGAAGGGCAGGCCAGCGGGTCAACCGGCGAACAAGCTGTGACAATTCGCATCACCCGGCCGGCGCTACGGCCGCCGGGGCGAAACCACCGAGAGTCGGGACACGACCAACCGGCCCGCGCGGTGCGAGCGCGGGCCGGTTCGGGCGTACAGAGGTCAGGCCTGGCGGATGGCCTCACCCTCGATCTCGATCTTGACCTTCTTGCCCACCAGGACACCGCCCGACTCCAGGGCGACGTTCCAGGTCAGGCCGAAGTCCTCACGGTCGATCTCGGTGGAGGCGGAGAAGCCGAAGATGTCCTGGCCGAACGGGCTGCGGCCGACCCCCTCGAACTCGACCTTCAGGTCGACCGGACGGGTCACGTCCTTGATCGTCAGCTCACCGGCGAGGACGAACTCGTTGCCCTCCTGGGACTTCACACCGGTGCTGCGGTACTCCAGGGTGGCGAACTTCTCCGCGTCGAGGAACTCCGGGCTGCGCAGGTGCGCGTCCCGGTCGGCCTGCGCGGTGTTGATGCTGGCGGCCTGGATGGTGGCCGTGACCGAGGACTCGAGGGGCTCCTCGGCGATGGTGATGGTCGCGCTGGCGTCGGCGAACTCGCCACGCACCTTGCTGACCATCATGTGCCGGGCGACGAACCCGACCCGCTTGTGCGCCGCGTCCAGCAGATAGGTGCCGGCCGTCGGGATGGTGAGGCCGTTCCAGTCGCGGGTAACCGACTCGGTGCTGCTGGTCATGAGAGACTGCCCTCCGGGAGATTGTTTGTTAGCCCAACGGCTGCGTCAGCAACTATAGTCGCGGCAATATTCCCCGTGTCAAGTACTGGTAGGATGAACCGGTGAACCCGAATGTGTTCGACGACCCTCGGATCACCGCCGTCGGCCTGCTCTTCGAGGTGCACGCCGGGCTGTCCGCCAGGTTCGCCACCCAGCTTGACGAACACGGCCTGTCATCGGTCGAGTTCGAAGTGTTGACCCGACTCGCCAGGTCACCCGGCAACCAACTCCGGATGACCGACCTCGCCGCCCAGACCTCCCTCTCCACAAGTGGCGTCACCCGGGTGGTGGACCGGATGGAACGTGGTGGTCTGATCGCCCGGCGCGCCTGCCCCTCCGACCGGCGCAGTTCGTTCGCGGTCGTCACGCCGGCCGGCCTGAGCCGGCTGGACGAGTGCCTGCCTGGCCACCTCCGGCTCATCGAGGACTGGTTCACCGGTCAGCTCGACCCACCCGCGCTGGAGGCCATGCTCGACGGCCTACGCCAGGTACGCGACGCGGTAAATCCCTGCGCCACGGCGGGCAGCAACGGTGCCGAGGACGGAGCGGACACCTGCTGATGCCGCCCTGCGGCGGGAATCCGGCCGGGCTGCACCGGACGAATCATGGCCACTTCCGCCACAGGACTCTCGGTGTCCGAATACCCAGCCGAGCGTGACGACACCGGCAGAAAGACCGGCAGAACCAGCTGACCAAAGGCCGATACTTCATCAAACCCGACAGATGGCCTGGCGGCGCCTGGCTAGTCTCGCGTCAGCGGGGGCGCATCGGGGGGTGCCGGCGCGGGCGATGAGCGAGGGGTGACAACAGGGGGCTTCCTCGCCCGCGCCACCCCCGTTCGCATCACCGGACGACCGGGCCGCTGTTGGCCCGGTCGTCCGCGCTCGGCGGCAGCCTCCGCAGGCGCCTCGCTCCGGGCCACGGAGAGCGCGTACAGCAACTCCGTCTCCTGCCGCAACAGTCGGATGCCGGTCTCCCGGCAGACCAGATCCAGCCGGTCGAGCACGGCCGGATCCGAGGTGCTCGCGGCCAGGCCGACCAACGCCTCCACCACCGTCCGGCGGGTCCGGTCCGCCCCGACCGTCTCCGCTGCGGCGGCGAACCATTCCGCCGCCACCTCCCGATCGCCCCGGTGCAGGGCGAGGTGCCCCTCGACCAGGGCTCCGGTGGCACCCAGCGGGCGCAGTTCGACGAGCGCCCGGGCAGCCTCCGCGGCCCGGCCGTCCTGGGCGAGTGCCAGCCCCAGCGTGCCGAGCACCCGACGGCGTTGCCGCGGCGCGCCCAGGTCGGTGAGGGCCGTGAGGACCCGCCGTGCCTCCTCGGCCGCCTCGGCGTACCGGCCCTCCAACCGGAGCACCTCCGCGACCGCGCCCCGGGCCACCACCCGCAGCCGCCGTTCCCCGCACTGTCCGCCGAGCCGGTCCACGGTGGCGAGCCGGCGACGGGCGGCAGCCAGCTCGCCGGCCCGGATCTCGTGCCACGCGAGGTGATGTTGCGCGACCGCCATCTGCCGGACCAGTCCGCCGTTGGTGGCCGCCGCCAGCGCCGCCTCCGCCTGCATCCGCGCTGGCTCCGGCCGGCCAGTGGCGGCCAACAGGGCACCCAACACCATCCGCGCCTCCAGCTCACCGGGCAGGTCTCCGAGGCGGCGGAACGCCTCCAGCGCCAGGCGCGCGCTGCGTACCTCCTCACCGGCCGCGCCATGCTCACCGGCCAGCAACGCGACGCCGAGCGACGCCCAGGCCCGCAGCGCCGGATCGGCGTCGGCGGTACGCGGGTCGGCGAGCAACCGCAACAGCCACTGCCGACCCGGCACGTCCCGTCCGCGCAGTCGCCACCACCAGGGCAGGCTGGCCGCCAGGCGTAACGCGGTAAGCGGATCGTCCACCGCCGCGTACCCGAGCGCGGAGCTGATGTCGGCGGTGACCTCGTCGAGGCGGTGCGCGGCGGCGGTGGCATCGGCACCGGCCAGGCCGGGTGCGGTGCGCTGCACCAGTCGGGTGATCACTCGGGCGTGTCGGCGGCGGATCGTGGTCGACTCGCCGGCACCGGAGGCCTGTTCGACGGCGTAGTCCCGGACCGCGTCGACCAGCCGGAAGCGGAACGGCCCGGTGCCGCGTACGCTGAGCAGCCCCAGGTCGAGGAAGCGGTTCAGCAGCGAGACCGAGTCGGCGGTGCGGCCCGCGTCGGCGAGCATCTCCTCGGCCAACTCGACGGACCACCGGTTGCGGAACGCGGCGAGCCGGCGCAGCGCGCCCTGTTCCCCCTCGGCGAGCAGCCGGTAGCTGGTCGCCACCGCGTCGCGCAGCGTCTCCGCCACCGCCGCCCGGGCGTCGTCGCCCCGCGCCTGGCCCGTCTGCCAGCCGCTGCGGGGCGCGGCCGAGGTGTCCAGGTCCAGGACCCGGTCACCGTACCGGTCGAGCAGTTCGGTGAGGTCGAGCAGGCGGCCACGCGCCGCCATCAGCTCGATGGCCAGCGGCAGCCCGCCCAGCCGCCGGACCAGCGCGGCGAGCGCCGGCAGTTCGGCGTCCGCCGGCGGTTCCGGCCGGACCTGGGCCAGCCGCGCGCGGAACAGCGCCACCGCCGGATATGCGGCGAGCTTCGCGGGATCGGTGTCGCCGGGCGGCGGTACGTCCAGCGGGGACACCGGGCGGACCCGCTCGCCCGGCAGCCCCACCGGATGCCGGCCGGTGACCAGCACCCGCAGCGACGGCACCGTGTCGATGAGGCGCCGCAACGTCCCGGCCACCGGATCGGGTGCCCGTTCGGCCGCGTCCACAAGCAGCAACGCCCGCCGGTCACCGAGGCGGGCGGCCAACTCGGTCACCCGGGCCGCGCCGAACACCGTGAGCGCGGCGGCGAGCACGTCGGCGGCGTCCGAGCCGGCACCGACCAGCACTCCGGCGGTGCCGCCGGGGTGCGCGGCTGCGACCGCGTGGACCGCCGCCAGCGCGAGTGCCGTCTTGCCGACCCCGGCCAGCCCCACCAGGCTCACCAACCGGGGACCGTGTGGCTCGGTCAGGGTGGTGGCGAGTTCGGTCAGGTCCCGTTCCCGGCCGATCAGCTCGGGCGGCGGCGGTATGTGCAGCGGGGTACCCGGGTCAGCCGGCGCCGTGGTCGGGCCGGCTCCCCGGGCGGCGGCCAGGAACTCGCCATGCTCCGCACCGGCCAGCCCCAGCGCGCTGGCGAGCAACTCGACGGTGGTGCGCTGCGGCCGCGAGGAGCGTCCCCGTTCCAGGTCACGGACCGTCCGTACGCCGATGCCGGCACGCGCCGCCAGCTCGGCCTGGGTGAGGCCGGCGGCCAGGCGGTGCCCCCGCAACAGCCCCGCCAGGGTCGAGGACGGATCCAGATTGGACGGACGATCATGACCCGAAGTCATGGCCAGGGACACTACGGGCCGACCCCGACAGCCGACACGTCATCGTCGGCCACCCGACCGGATGATGCCGAAACCCGACAGCGGCCGGCTGCCTGGCCCGCTCGACGCGCTGGCTACAGCCCCAGGTCGCGAGCGATGATCATGCGCTGCACCTCGGAGGTGCCCTCGCCGATCTCCAGGATCTTGGAGTCCCGCCAGAACCGGGCCACCGGATACTCGTTCATGAACCCGTACCCGCCGTGGATCTGGGTCGCCTCCCGGGCGTTGTCCACCGCGATGGTGCTGGCGTGCAGCTTGGCGATGGCCGCCTGGCGCTTGAACGGCTCACCGGCCAACATCCGGGCCGCCGCGTCGTAGTACGCCAGCCGGGCGGTGTGCGCCTTCATCTCCATGTCCGCGACCTTGAACTGGATCGCCTGGTAGTTCCCGATCGGCTGGCCGAAGGCGTGCCGCTGGCCGGCGTACTTGACGGACTCGTCGACGCAGCCCTGCGCGAGGCCGACGGCCAGCGCGGCAATGGCGATCCGGCCCTCGTCGAGGATGCGCAGGAACTGGGCGAAGCCCCGGCCGCGCGCACCGAGCAGGTTCTCCGCCGGCACCCGGCAGTCGTCGAAGGTCAGTTCGTGGGTGTCCGAGGCCGTCCAGCCGACCTTGGAGTAGCCGGGCGCGACGGTGAAGCCGGGCGTACCGCTCGGCACGATGATGGTGGAGAGTTCCTTCGACCCGTCCGGCCGGGTGCCGGTGACTGCGGTGACGGTGACCAGGGCGGTGATGTCGGTGCCCGAGTTCGTGATGAACGCCTTCGAACCGTTGATCACCCACTCGTCGCCGTCCAGCACCGCCCTCGTCTCGGTGCCGCCGGCATCCGAGCCGAAGCCCGGCTCGGTGAGCCCGAACCCGGCCAGCGACTCGCCGCTGAGCAGCTTCGGCAGCCACCGCGCCTTCTGCTCGTCGGTGCCGAACCGGTAGATCGGCATCGCACCGAGCGAGACCGCCGCCTCCAGGGTGATCGCCACGCTGGAGTCGACCCGGGCCAACTCCTCCAGGGCCAGGCAGAGCGCGAAGTAGTCGCCACCCATGCCGCCGTACTCCTCGCCGAAGGGCAGGCCGAAGAGGCCCATCTTGCCCATCTGCCGGATGATCTCGTACGGGAAGGTGTGCCGCTCGTAGTGCTCGGCGATCACCGGCGCGACCACCTCGCGGGCAAAGTCCCGCACACTGTCGCGCAGCGCCTCGTGCTCCTCGCTGAGCCGGAAGTCCATCGGGTTCCTCCTTGGACGGATGACCGGGCGCTCGTGACGCCGGGACGGTGCCGGTGCTGATCGGGCGGCCTGACCGTCGGAACCGGCCGGCCTGCGGACGCCGGTTCAGACGGGGGTGACCCCGTGCCGGCGGCGGGAGAAGTGCCGTTCCTTGCCACCGGCCGCGGCGAACCGGCGGATCAGTTCGGCGCGCAGGTCATGCGGCTCCACGATCGCGTCGATCACCAGTTCGCTGGCCAGCCGGACGATGTCGATGTCCTGCTCGTACTCGGCGCGCTTCGCGGCGACGAAGGCGGCCCGCTCGTCCGCGTCCCCGATCGCGGCGATCTTGTTCGCGTACACCGCGTTCACCGCCGCCTCCGCACCCATCACCGCGATCTTCGCGGTGGGCAGGGCGATCGTGGCGTCCGGCTCGAAGCCCGGCCCGGCCATGGCGTAGAGGCCCGCGCCGTACGCCTTGCGGACCACCACACAGATCTTGGGTACGGTCGCCTCGGAGATAGCGGTGATCATCTTGGCGCCGTGCCGGATGATGCCCTGCTTCTCCACCGCGCTACCGACCATGAACCCGGGCACGTCGCTCAGGAACAGCAGCGGCACGTTGAACGCGTCGCAGAGCTGCACGAACCGGGTCGCCTTGTCGGCCGAGTCGACGAAGAGTACCCCGCCCTTGAACATCGAGTTGTTGCCGACCACGCCGACGACCTCGCCGCCCAGCCGGCCGAAGCCGACGGTCAACTCCTTGGCCCAGAGCGCCTGGATCTCGAAGAAGGAACCCTCGTCGAGCAGGCCCTTGACGTACCGCCGCATGTCGAACGCCTGCCGCTCGCTCGCCGGCACCAGCGCGGCCAGGTCCGCCTTGCCCGGCGCCTCGATCGCCTCGGCGGTCGGCGGGCGCTGGGTCCAGTTCGCCGGCAGGTACGACAGGTAGCGCTTGACCACGTCGAGCGCCTCGGCCTCGGACTTGCAGAGGAAGTGCCCGACGCCCGACTCGGCGCAGTGCACCTTCGCCCCGCCCATCGCTTCGAGGGTGGTCTTCTCGCCGGTGACCATCTCGACCATCCGGTCGGAGCCGAGGTACATGCTGGCGTTGCCGTCCACCATGGCCACCACGTCGCAGAACGCCGGAATGTACGCGCCACCTGCGGCGCTCGGCCCGAACAGCGCGCAGACCTGCGGGATCGAGCCGGAGGCGCGTACCTGGTTCCAGAAGATCTTCCCAGCGCCGCGCCGGCCGGGGAAGAGTTCGACCTGGTCGGTGATCCGGGCGCCGGCCGAGTCGACCAGGTAGACCATGGGTACGCCGGTGCCGTACGCCCGCTCGATGATCCGGATGATCTTCTCGACGGTACGCGCGCCCCAGCTGCCGGCCTTGACCGTGGAGTCGTTTGCCATCAGGCAGACCTGGCGACCGTCGATGGTGGCGGTGCCGGTCACCACGCCGTCGGCGGGCAGCCCGTCGGCCAGTGCGTTCGCGTAGAGCCCGTCCTCGACGAAGGAGCCCTCGTCGACCAGTAGCGCGACCCGCTCCCGCGCGAACAGCTTGCCCTTTGCCGCGTTCGCCGCGTGGTACTTCTCCGCGCCGCCGGCCTTGACCCGCTTGCGCAGCTGCTCCAGCCCCGCACCGTCGTCCGTCACGCCGACCCCCTCGCCACCCCTGCGCGCCGAGCACCTGAACGATCGTTAGGTTACCCCACCCCCACCCCACCCCACCACCCAGCGCCCCACCCCTCCCCACCCCGCCGATCTTGCACTTTCCGTCTCCGCATAACGGGACAAAAGCCGCTAAGAGGCGACGCAAACTGCAAGATCGCGGAAGTCAGGAGGTGGGGGCGGTGGGGGTTCGGCGGGTACGGGGGCCAGCGCGGAGGACTCCGGAGGGGAGGGAGCGGGCCGTCAACTCCTCGGCCATTTCGGCGACCTCGATCAGGGCGTCCAGGTCGATGCCGGTGTCGATGCCCATGTCGTGCAGCATGTGCACCGCCTCCTCGGTGGCCAGGTTGCCGCTGGCACCGGGCGCGTACGGGCAGCCACCGAGGCCGCCGACGCTGGCGTCGAACTCGGTGACCCCGAACTCCAGCGCGGTCAACAGGTTCGCCAGCGCGGTGCCCCGGGTGTTGTGGAAGTGCAGCAGCACCGGTACGTGCGCGTTGCGGTCGCGTACCGCCGTCAGCAGGTCACGGACGCGTCGGGGCGTACCCATGCCGGTGGTGTCGCCGAACGCGACGCGGTCGGCGCCGTCGCGAACCACCCGGTCCACGATGGCGGCCACCCGGGCCGGGTCGATGTCCCCCTCGTACGGGCAGCCGAAGCTGGTCGCGATGATCACCTCGGCCCGGGCACCCGCACCGTGCAGGAGGTCGATCAGCTCGGCGATGTCGTCAAGCGACTCCTCGGTGGAGCGGTTGACGTTGCGCCGGTTGTGCGTGTCGCTGGCGGAGACGACCACCTCGATCTCGGTGAAGCCGGCGGCCAGGGCGCGCTGCGCGCCCCGGGTGTTCGGCACCAGCGCCGAGTAACGGACCCCCGGCACCTTCGTCGCCCGCCGCCACACCTCGTCGGCGTCCGCCATCTGCGGGATCGCCCTGGGATGCACGAACGACACCGCCTCGATCCGCCGTACGCCGGTACGGGAGAGCGCGTCGAGCAGCCGCACCTTGGCGTCGGTCGGGATCGGCTCCTCGTTCTGCAGACCGTCGCGCGGCCCGACCTCCCGAATCGACACGAACTCCGGCAGTTCACTCATCCTGGCCACCCCACTGTGACACCCGATTCTCGCTGACCTTCCCAGCATCCCACCCCACCCACCAGCCCGGTTGATCATGAAGTTATGACCCCGCCACGCCGGGCAGCGCGGGCAATAACTTCATGATCAACCGGGCTAGGCGAGGGGGTCAGCGCATGCGGGTGATGAGGGTGGTGTCGTAGGTGCCGGAGCGGAACTCCTCGTTGTCCAGGAGTTCAGTGAAGAAGGGGAGGTTGTGCTTGGGGCCGGCGAGTTGGAAGGCCGCCACCGCCGCCCGGGCCCGGTCGAGCGCCTCGGCGCGGGTGGGGGCGGTGACGATGAGCTTGGCCATCAGGCTGTCGTAGAACGGGGTGACGGTGTTCCCCTCGACGTAGCCGGAGTCGACGCGTAGCCCCTCGCCGGTGGGTTCCACCCAGGTCTTGATCACTCCCGGGCCGGGCAGGAAACGCTTCGGGTCCTCCGCGTTGATCCGCAGCTCGATGGCGTGTCCGTGCGGGGTGAGCGCGTCCGGGTCGAAGTTCGGCGCCAGCCCGGCGGCCACCCGCAGTTGCTGCTCGACCAGGTCCACCCCGTAGACCAACTCGGTCACCGGGTGCTCCACCTGAAGCCGGGTGTTCATCTCCAGGAAGAAGAACTCCCCGGAGGCCGGGTCCAGCAGGCACTCCACCGTGCCCGCGTTGCGGTAGTTCACCGCCTCGCCCGCGCGTACCGCCGCGGCGAGCAGGCGCGCGCGCAACTCCGGCGAGACCGCCGGGGAGGGCGATTCCTCGACCAGCTTCTGGTTGCGGCGCTGCACCGAGCACTCCCGTTCGCCGAGCGCCACCACGCGGCCGTCGGCCAGACCGAGGATCTGCACCTCGACGTGGCGCACCCGGGGAAAGTACCGCTCGATCAGCACCGAGCCGTCCCCGAACATCCGCTCGGCGAACGAGCGCACCTTGTCGTGCTCGGCACGCAGCGCGTCCTCGTCGGCGGCCACGCCCATGCCCATGCCGCCACCGCCCGCGGCGGCCTTCACCATCACCGGGTAACCGATCTCGGCGGCTGCGGCGACCGCCGAGTCCAGTTCCGCCGCCGGTTCGGTGGTGCCCGGTGCCACCGGTACCCCGGCCGCCGCCATCAGGTTCCGGGCATTGATCTTGTCGCCCATCGCGCTTATCGCGTCAGCTGCCGGTCCGACCCAGATCAGGCCGCTGGCCTCGACGGTACGCGCGAAGTCGGCATTCTCCGACAGGAAGCCGTAGCCGGGGTGGATCGCCTGCGCACCGGTGGACCTGGCGGCGGCGAGGATCGCCTCGCTGTTGCGGTAACTCTGCACCGGGTTGGCCGGGCCGATGCAGACCGCCTCGTCGGCCTCGGTCACGAACGGCAGGTCAGCGTCGGCCTCCGAGTGCACCGCGATCGCGCGCACCCCGAGCCGCTTCGCGGTACGGATGATCCGGCGGGCGATCTCGCCCCGGTTCGCGACCAGCAGTGACTCGATCATGGTTCCTCCGAGCGTTCCATTTTGTGGGACGCCCGCTAGGGAACCACGCCAACCTCGGCGAAGGAAGGGCCCCTTCCTAACGCCTGCGGTATAGCAAGGGCCCCCTGTTAACGCACGCTGAGGCGAGACGGAGCGGGGAGGCGCGAGCGGGTCAGGCGGGCTCGGTGGGGGCGAGGAGCGCGGCGAGGGTGGCGCTGCGCAGCAACTCGGCGCGGCGTCGGCGATCCACCTCACCACCGAGGAATGGGGTGGAGTTCATCAGGCCGAACGCGGCGTGCGCAAGCACCCGCGCCTCCCCGTCCGGCAGGCCGGGGTGCAGCGCGGTCAGCACGGCGACCCATTCCTCGACGTAGAGCCGTTGCAGGCGGCGGATCCGGCGCCGGGGCTCCTCGGGCATCCGATCCAGCTCGTGCAGGTGCAGCGCGATGACGGCCGGATTGGCCAGTGCGAAGTCGACGTGGAAGTCGATGAGCGACTCAAGGACGGCACGGGGGTCGCCCGGGTGGGCGACGGAGCGCTGCCGCCCGCCTTCGAGCAGCCCCTCGCTGACCGGCGTCAGCGCGGCGACCAGCATCGCCTCCTTGCCGGCGAAGTGGTGGTAGAGCGCCGGACCGGTCACGCCGGCAGCCGCACCGATGTCGTCCATCGACACACCGTGGTAGCCACGGGAGGCGAAGAGGCCCACCGCGATCTCCAGGATCTCGTCCTTGCGGGACCGGCGCCGCCCCGCCCCCGTGGCCCCGCCGTTCGCTGCCCGGGCCTGCTGCTCCACCGTCACCGGACAAGCCTAGACCCAGGGTGCTGACCGGGGGCAGCCTCGGTTACCGGCCAGTCCGCCTACCGGGAACACCATCCCGCGCGGCAGCGCCGGGTACGTCGGCGGTCGGGGTGGCGGCGGGCCGTTGGTGCAGGCCGGAGAGGCGTAGGGCGACCCGGTGTCGGGCCGACGGCAGCACCGCGATCAGGCGCAGCAGCAGGTCGCGGGCCGGACGCAGGAGGGGCGGTGTGGTAGCCACCCGGGTGAGCCGGTCGGCGAAGTCCGACACCTCATGGGCGAGCGGACGGCGGCGGGCCGCGTACTCGTCGAGCAGCCCGTCGGGACTGCCGGCCAGCACGTCGGCGAGGGTTTCACCGAGGTCGACCGCGTCGCTGATGCCGAGGTTCATGCCCTGCCCGCCAGCCGGGCTGTGCGCGTGACCGGAGTCACCGGCCAGCAGCACCGGCCCGAGGCGGAAGGTTCCGGCGAGCTGCCGGTGCAGCCGGAAACGCGACGACCAGAGCACCTCGCGGATCCGATCGGGTCGACGTGCCGGACCGCGCTGGTCGAGCAGCCGTTGCAGGTATTCGGCGTCCGGTTCGGCCGGCGGCTCGGCGACGGTGGCAACCAGGCGGACCCGACCGTCGGGCAGCGGCGCCCAGACCAGCGGACCGCTGCGGGCGAGGAAGACCGACGCGCCGTCGCGGGGCAGGGTGCTGTCGACGCGTACGTCGGCCAGCACAAACGATTCGGCGGAGTCCGCCGGGCCGGTGAAGGGGATGCCGGCCAGCTCGCGCACCGTGCTGCGGATGCCGTCCGCGCCGATCACCCACCGGGCGCGCACGCTCGCGCCGCCGTCGAACCGGGCCACCACGCCGTCGCCGTCGTGGCGCAGGCCGGTGAGCCGGTACGGGCGCAGCACCGGTACACCGGCGTCCGCGAGCCGCTTGGTAAGCACCTCCTCGGTGACCGACTGGGACACCATCAGCGCGTACGGGTGGCGGCTGGGCAGCCCGTCGAAGGGCAGGGTGAACAGCACCCGGTCACGGTCGCGGATGCTGAACCGCGTCGACCGCAGGCCCCGGGCAACCAGGGGCGCGCCGGCGCCGAGCCGGTCCAGCAACTCCAGGGTGTACGCGTGCACGACCGCCGCCCGCGAGGTCACCGGCGGCGCTTCGCGCTGCTCGACCAGGGTGACCTCTACCCCTCGGCGGGCCAGGGTGAGTGCGGCGGTCAGCCCAGTCGGGCCGGCTCCGACGACCAGCACATCCGTTCGTTCGGGCAGCATGACGACCTCCTTCGGCCAATGCCAACAAGTGTTGGCCAACACCTGTTGACAACGCTAGGCACCCCCACGAGCGGAAGTCAACAAGCGTTGGCATATCGTCGGCCACATGACGGAAGGCGTACGCCCGGAAGATGGCGGATCGGACGCGGAGCCGGCGGCCGGCGGCCGGCGGCCGCGCCGCTCCGAGGCGACCCGGGCGGCCATCCTGCAAGCCGCCCGGGACCGGTTCGCGGCGGACGGCTACGACCGCGCCACGATCCGCGCCATCGCCGCCGACGCGCGGATCGACCCGTCCATGGTGATCCGCTACTACGGCAGCAAAGAGGAGTTGTTCGCCACGGCGGCAGAGTTCAACCTGCGGCTGCCGGACCTGAGCGACGTGCCGCCCGATCAGCTCGGCGCGACGCTTGTCGGCTACTTCTTCACGCGGTGGGAGGGGGACCACACGCTGCCGGCGCTGCTGCGTACGGCGAGCACCAACCCGCGCGGAGCCGAACGCGTACGCGAGATCTTCGCCAGCCAGCTCGGCGCGGCCGTGGCCCGCGTGGTCGCCGATCCGGCGGAGGCCCCCCGGCGGGCCAGCCTGGTCGCCAGCCAACTGCTCGGGGTGGCCCTCACCCGCTACGTGCTGCGCCTGCCCCCCATGGTCGACATCCCCCCGGCCGAGCTGGTCACCTGGCTGTCCCCCACCATCCAGCGCTACCTCCGCGCCACCCCCGGCGCGGAATGATCACCTGGGGTCGGGGCCCTTGACGACAGGAGCGCGGACCAGGTTGCCCCACTCGGTCCAGGAGCCGTCGTAGTTGCGCACCCGCGGGTAGCCGAGCAGGTGGCGGAGCACGAACCAGGTGTGGCTGGAGCGTTCGCCGATCCGGCAGTACGCGATCACGTCGTCGTCCGGGCTCAGCCCGAGCTGGTCGGCGTAGATGACGCGCAGTTCCTCGGCCGACTTGAACGTGCCGTCGTCGTTGGCGGCGGACTTCCACGGCTTGCTCACCGCGCCCGGGATGTGCCCGCCACGCAGCGCGCCCTCCTGCGGATAGTCCGGCATGTGCAGCATCTCGCCGGTGTACTCACCCGGCGAGCGCACGTCCACCAGCGGCCGGTCGGCGGCGACGTGTGCCGCCACCTCCTCGCGGAACGCCCGCACCGGCGCGTCGTCGCGCTGCGGCACCGGGTAGTCCGCCCGGGACCGGGTCGGCTTGTCCCGGGTCAGCTCCCGCCCCTCGGCGATCCACTTCTGCCGGCCGCCGTCGAGCAGCCGTACGTCCGGGTGGCCGAAGAGGGTGAAGACCCAGAGGGCGTACGCGGCCCACCAGTTGAAGTTGTCGCCGTAGAAGACGACGGTGTCGTCCCGGCCGATGCCCTTGGCGGCGCACAGCTCGGCGAACCGCTCGGCGTCCAGGTAGTCCCGGCTCACCTGGTCGTTCAGCTCAAGATGCCAGTCGACCTTGACGGCACCGGGGATGTGACCGGTGTCGTAGAGCAGCACGTCCTCATCGGACTCGACGACGACCAGACCCTCGTCGTCCAGGTGCTCGGCCAGCCACTCGGTGGTGACGAGCCGCTGGGGGTCGGCGTACGACTGGAGTCGGGGATTGGGATCACTCGGCACAGCCATGACCCCCAAGGTACGCCGTCTCCGGGCGGGCCATTGATATTCGGGTGCAGCAAATGCCCGGCACCCGGCGTGACAGTGGTGACTGCCGCCGAACACCGAGGACCGCCATGACCGCAGGGCACCGTGTCGAGCCCCCCGGGGCCAGCCCGCCATCCCTCGACTTCGCCGACTTCTACCAGAGCCACTTCCACCGCCTGGCGGTGCAGCTCTACGCGTACCTCGGCGACCACGCGGAGGCGCAGGACCTCACCCAGGAGGCCTTCTGCCGGCTGCTGGAGCGGTGGGACCGGGTCAGCGGGTACGACGACCCGTACGCCTGGGTACGCCGGGTCGGCTGGAACCTCGCCACCAGTCGACTCCGGCGGGTCCGCACCGCCGTACGCCATCTCGCCCGGCAGCGTCCGGAGCACGTGCCCGGCCCGGAACCGGACCGGGTGGCGCTGCTGCGGGCGCTGGCCACCCTGCCCGCCGCCCAGCGACAGGCCATCGTCCTGCACCACCTGGCCCACCTACGGGTCGCGGAGATCGCCGAGCAGTTGGGCGTACCGGAGGGGACGGTCCGGTCCTGGCTGTCCCGTGGGCGGGCGGCGTTGGCCACGTACTTCACCGAGCGGCAGGAGGCCGGCCGTGCGTGAGACCGACCTGGAGCAGATGTTCGCCGAGTTCGAGGCGAGCGCCGCACCGACGTTCCGGCCACCCGGGATGGCCGCCGTCCGACGTGGGACGCGAAACCGGCGTCGCCGTCGCCGTGGCCTGCTGACCGGCATCGTCGCGCTGCTGCTGACCGGCCCCGTCGGGGCGTACGCCGTGGCCGGGCGGGGCGGGGAGCGCAATCCGCCCACCCCGAACCCGTCGCCCTCGGCCGACGAGCGACGGATCGAGCGGAGGGTGCACCCGGCGGGCGTCGCCGGGAGGCTGGCCGGGCTGCGGTTCGTCGACGCGCGACACGGCTGGGCGCTCTTCGACACCTGCGAACCGGTCGACGAGCCGAGTCGGACGGACTGCCGCCGCGACCTGGCGCGGACCGTCGACGGGGGCGAGACCTGGCAGCGCATCCCACTGCCGGACGCGGTGAACCGTCCCCGGCAGGAAGGGCCGGTCTACCTGCTGGCCGTGGACGAGCGGACCCTGACCGTGGGAATCGGCGGCGGGTACCTGGTCTCCACCGACGGCGGGGCTTCCTTCACCGAGCACCCTCGGGAAGCTCCGCCCGAGGCGACCCGGCTCGGCGTGGCCACCCGCAGCGGGTACCTGCTCCAGTGCCCGGGGAGCGGCCTCCTGATCAAGTTGGACTGCGCCGAGTTCGAACTCGCCCGGATCGGTGCGGCGGGGCCACCGACCCAACCTCCGGTGGTGCTGCACGGCGATGCCGATCGGGGGTTGATCGAGGGCGGCGACGGTCGGCTCTGGGTGACCGGCCTGGAGGACGGCCGGCTGCGTACCGTGGTCAGCGCCGACGGGGCAGCCAGTTGGCGGCGGCTACCCGCCGTGTCGGGTGCCCTCCGGCTGCTGGTCTCCCCGGACGGCCGCGACGCCTGGCTGGTCGGCATGAGCGAGAGCGCCTACGACGGATCCACGCCGAAGCGGGTCTGGCGGCTGGTCGACGACAGGTGGCGAGCGCAGACCGAGTTGCCGCCCGACACCAACTCGGTGGCCGCCGTCAACGGCGGCCTGCTCGTGGTGACCAACCCCTGGGGCAACGTGGGCTACTGGACCGGCGAACGTTACATCGACGTGCCGGAGGCCGGCGGACCGCGCCTCGGCAACGGCGAGGACGACCCGACCGTCGAGGTGCTCCCCGACGACACCATCGTCATCACCACCAGGACCGCCACCACCCTGGGCAGCCCCGCCCAACCCCGCACCTGGACCCACCTCACCCACTGAAACCCGACCCACCGCACCCACTGAAACAGTCGGTTGACCAAGAGGTTCTGGTCTCCTACCAACCAGAACCTCTTGGTCAACGCGGTGGGGCGGGTGGGAAGGGGGTGAGGGTGGGGCGCTTGGGGGTGATCGTGTCGCCGGAGGAGCGGCCGGTCAGGCGGCGCTTGAGCCAGGGGGCCAGATGTTGGCCGGCCCAGCGCAGGTCGGCGGTGCGGGCGGCCAGCCAGGGCGTCGGTTCCGGATTCGGCGGGACCAGCAGCCACTCCTCGTCACAGCCGACGCCGAGGGCGGTGAGTACCTGGGCGGCGACCCGGCGGTGCCCGGCCGGCGAGAGGTGCAGCCGGTCGGTGCTCCACAGCATCGGATTGAGGTACGTGTCGTCGGCGTACAGGTCGACCAGGATGGCGCCGTGGCGTTCAGCGGTCTCGCCCACCGCCCGGTTGAGCAGGGCGACCCGGGGTGCGATCAGCCGCTGCCCGGGCAGCCGCGCCATCACGTCGGCGAACCGGAACAGCACCACGTCGGCACCGTCGCCACGCAACTCGGCGACCACCTCGTCAAAGCGCCCGACCAGCGAGTCCGGGTCGAAGCTGCGGCGCAGCACGTCGTTGCCGCCCGCCGCGAAGCTGATCAGGTCGGGCTGCATCGCCAGCGCGGCCGGTACCTGCTCGGCCACCACGTTCGGGAAGGTACGCCCCCGGATGGCCAGGTTCGCGTACTCGAATTCCGGGCCCGCCTCGACGGCCAGCCGGGCGGCGACCAGATCCGCCCAGCCCCGGAAGCTACCGTCCGGGTACGGGTCGTCCAGCCCTTCGGTGAAGCTGTCACCGATCGCGACGTAACTGCCCCAGCCCACCCGCTGCTCCTTCGGAGTAAGGAAGGGCACCTTATTAACGCCTGCGGTAGAGGAAGGGCCCCTTCTTAACACCGGGAAGTCTGGCACCGGGCCCGCGCACCCGGCTGCCCCGTCGAGGCCAACGTGGCAGAGGTCATCCGCTGGGTAGGATCCCCTGCTGATGGAGAACCGCAGGATGGTCCCGGTGGCCGCCGGCCAGGTCGCCCTCACCGACCGGCGTACGCAGCGCCGCTGGTCGGTCGAGCTGGCGCCGTACGAGATCGCCGCACTTCCCGTCACCCAGGCCGAGTACGCGCAGGTCACCGGCGAACGACCGAGCGCGTTCAGCGGCGACGACCTGCCGGTCGAAAGCGTCTCCTGGTGGGACGCGGTCCGCTTCTGCAACGCCCGGTCCGAGCGGGACGGACGCCGGCCCGCGTACCGGCTCGACGGCGAGGATGTCGAGTGGGACCGCGCGGCCGACGGGTACCGGCTGCCGACCGAGGCCGAGTGGGAGTACGCCTGCCGCGCCGGCACCACCGGACCCCGGTACGGATCGCTGGACGAGATCGCCTGGTACCGCGACAACTCCGGTGAGCGCCCACACGACGTCGGCGGCCGGCAACCAAACGCCTGGGGCCTGCACGACATGCTGGGCAACGTGTGGAACTGGTGCTGGGACATCTACGACGCGGAGGTCTACGGCAGCTACCGGGTACTGCGCGGCGGCGGTTGGTTCGACGAGCACTGGAGCTGCCGCGCCTCGGTGCGCCGCCGCAGCCACCCCACCTTCACTGTCGACGACGTGGGCTTCCGGGTGGCGCGCTCCGCCCCACGCTGACCCGGAAACTTCGTCGCGTACGCCAGAGTCAGCTTGCCGACCAGCTCTGCCGCAGCAGGTCGAGCAGCCCGTGGCCGTCCTCGACCCGGGCGTCCGGGGTCAGCTCGGGGGCGGCGGGCTCGCGGTCGGTGCGCGGCGAGCGCATCAGCACCGCGACCCCGATGCCGGCCCGTCGGGCGCAGGCCACGTCGCGGTGCAGGCTGTCACCGACAAACCAGCAATCCCCGATGGGTACGCCGATGGCGTCCGCGGCCAACTCGGCGAAACGCGGGTTGGGCTTACGCAGCCCCGTCTCGTCGCTGTAGAACTCGGCGACGAGGAGCCCGGACAGCCCGGCGGTGGCGAGGAAGTCCCGGTGGGCCGCGCCGCAGAGGGTGTTGCTGACCACGGCCATCGGCACTCCCGCCGCGGCGGCGGCCCGCAGCGCCTCCGGGATGCCGGGACGCACCTGCCACTCGGGCCGCCAGGTCCACGCGTACGCAAGGGAGGTGGCCTCGCGCTCGACGGCGGCCCGCGCCTGCTCGGGCCAGCCGTGGGTGACGAAGTCGGCCCAGACCCGGTTGTGCGGCAGCTCGACCGGCTCCGCCGAGGCGCTGATCTCGTCGCGCCAGAGCCCGTACGCCCGCGCGCCTTCGCGCAGGTCGGCCGCGATGCGCTCCGCCGGCAGCGCCCCGCCGATCACCTCGCCGAACCGGCGTACCATCGCCGGGTCCGCCGCTGCGGCACCCGGCGCGTCCGCCAACACCCCACCGAAATCCAGCAACAACCCACCCGGTGCCCGCGTCATCTCCCCATCCTCGCGCAGATCCGGGTCCAAGCGCCTCGGACGGATGCCTCAGGGGCGGCAGCGGGCAAGGGGCCAGGCGATCAAGCAGGCCGTTCAGGGCGGCGGCGGGCGAGGGGCCAGGCGATCAAGCCGGCCACCGCGCCGACGATGACGCCGGTGAAGAGACTGCTGATCACGGCGAAGAACCGGATGATGATCGTCTGTGTGCCGGGGGCGAGGTCGCTGAGATTGCCGCCGAGCGCCGGCGGCTCGTCGAACGCTGCGTCCCAGAGCAGCTGGTGGGTCAGCGCGAGCAGCACGCCGTAGATCAGGCCGACGACGAGCAGGGTGAGGAACGGGTTGGGCACCCGCCGCACCACCGCGACCAGAATCCAGACGATCGGCGGTACGACCACCAGCAGCAGGTTGACGAAGGTGCGCTCGTGCACCAGACCCAGGTCGTGCAACACCACCCGGGGCAGCCCGAGCAGAGCGAGCCCGAGCAGAGCGATCAACGGCAGGCCGAGCGCCCGGCTCGGCGCGGGTGGATGTGCAGGGCTCACGACGGCAACTCCCTCGACGAGTGTTAATAAGGGGCCCCTGCTCTACCGGAGGCGTTAACAGGGGGCCCTTCCTTTCTAGGAACCTGCGCGGTGCGGCGACATCCGTGGTTGGGCGCGAGGCTGGTACGTCGGTGGGCGACTGTCGGCGTCGCCTGCTGACGACTCCGAAGCACCCGGTCAGCGCCGTACGCTGAGTTCGTGGCCGGTCGAGTCAACGAGCACACGTCCCGTCCCCGGGTCGTCGACGTGCTGCTCGGCGTGGGTGTTGCCGCCACCGTCTCGATCGTCATCACCGCCAACGAGGGCGGCCGGCACGGTCCGGAGCCGGTCGCGTACCTGTGGGCGGTCGGCCTCGGCGCGCTGATGCTGGCCCGCCGCCGCTACCCGGTGGTGGTGCTCGCCGTGACCGTGCTGGGCCTGTTCGCCTACTACGCCGCCGGCTATCCGGCGATCGGTCTGGCCGTGCCCGTGGCCGCCGCGCTCTTCTCCGCCGCCGAGTACGGCCGCCTCGCCGCCGCGGTCGCCGCCGCCGCACTGGTCACCGTGGTTTCCGTCGTCTTCCGCCTCGCCGAGGGCCAGGACTTCTCCTTCGTGGTCGGCTACGAGTTGGCCGGGCACGTGCTGCTGATGGGTGCGGCGATCGCCCTCGGGGACAGCCTCCGGTCCCGGCGGGCTGCGCAGGCGGACGCGCGACGGATAGCCGAGCTGACCGAGGCGCGTTACCAGCAGGAGGCGGACACCCGCCTCCAGCAGGAACGGATGGCCATCGCCCGGGACCTGCACGACTCCCTCGGCCACACCACGTCGGTGATCGCCCTGCACGCCGACGTGGCCCGGGAGGCGCTGGGCCGCGACGACGAGGCCGCCCGCTCGGCGTTGGAGCTGATCCGCGCCACGGCCGGCCGGAGCATGGCCGACCTGCGGCGGACCGTGACGCTGCTGCGGTCGCCGGACGACCGGCCCCGGACGGTCGTCTCGCTTGGCAATCTCGCCGCCGTCACCCAGGCGGCCAGCGCCGCCGGCTTCGACGTCGACGTGCGGGTCGACCTCGACGCGCCCCTGCCGGCGCCGGTCGAGGCCGCCGCGTTCCGGATCGTCCAGGAGGCGGTCACAAACGTCGTACGGCACTCCGCCGGCAGCCGGGTCGAGATCCGGGTGTGGCCGGACGGGCCGCAGCTGACCCTGTCGGTCACCGACTCCGGCACCGACCGGTCCGCCGCAGCACAGGTCACCGACTCCGACACCGACCGGGCGGCTGCGGGGTGGGCCGGCCGGCCGACGACCGCTCCCGGCGGCCATGGCATCTCCGGGATGCGGGAACGCGCCGAGAGCCTCGGCGGCCGGCTCACCGCCGAGCACCGGGCCGACGGTTTCCTGGTACGGGCCGTACTACCCCTGGTGGGGGCCGGATGACCAGCGTGCTCGTGGTCGACGACCAGGATCTCGTCCGGGCCGGCATCCGTACCCTGCTGGCGGCCGACCCGCAGATCACGGTGGTCGGGGAGGCCGCCGACGGGCGGACCGGAGTCCGACTGGCCCGCCAGTTCCGGCCGGACGTCGTACTCATGGACATCCGGATGCCGGTGCTCGACGGGCTGGCCGCCACCGCCGCGATCCGGGCCGACGGCACCCTGGCGGGCACCCGGGTGCTGATCCTCACCACCTTCGACGACGATGCGGACATCATCGAGGCGGTGAACCTCGGCGCTGCCGGCTACCTGCTGAAGGACACCCCCTCCGACGACCTGCGCCGGGCGGTGCACACGGCGGCGGCCGGCGGGAACCTGCTCTCGCCCGCCGTCACCCGCCGGGTCATGGAGCAGTTGGCCGCCGCACCGAGGCCACCCCGGCCCGATCCCCGGTTGAGCGTGCTCACCGATCGGGAGCGTGCCGTGCTGACCCGGGTCGGGCTGGGCGAGACGAACGACGAGATCGGCCGGGCCCTCTTCATCAGCCCGGCGACCGCCCGCACGTACGTCAGTCGCCTGCTGGCCAAACTGGACGCCCGGGACCGTACCGCGCTCGCGGTCATCGCGCACCGGGCCGGCCTCACCCGCACCGAGGGTTGAGCTAATCGGATCGCCGCCGCCCACCGCCGGTCGTAGGCTGCGGCAATGCTGCTGCGGATGTCGACCACGTTGCTCCGGACCCTGCGCGAGGATCCGGCCGACGCGGAGGTGCCGAGCCACCGGCTGCTGCTGCGCGCCGGCTACATCCGGCGCGCGGCGCCGGGCGGTTACACCTGGCTGCCGCTGGGCAAGCTGGTGCTGGACCGGGTGACCGAGATCGTCCGGGCCGAGCTGGTCGCGATCGGTGACCAGGAGGTGCACTTCCCGGCGCTGCTGCCGGCCGAGCCGTACCGCACCAGCGGGCGGTGGACCGAGTACGGCGACGACATCTTCACCCTGGCCGACCGACGTGGTGCCGAGCACCTGCTCGCCCCCACCCACGAGGAGTTGGCCGCGCTGCTGGTCAAGGACCTGTTCACCTCGTACCGGGATTTCCCGGTGACGCTGTTCCAGGTGCAGACCAAGTTCCGTGACGAGGCCCGGCCGCGCGCCGGACTGCTGCGCGGACGCGAGTTCCTGATGAAGGACGCGTACTCCTTCGATCTGGACGAGCCGGGGCTGCGGGCGGCGTACGACCGGCACCGGGAGGCGTACCGGCGGATCTTCGACCGGTTGGGCCTGGACTACACGGTGGTACACGCGGTGTCGGGGGCGATGGGCGGCTCCGCGTCGGAGGAGTTCCTGGCGGCCACGCCGGTCGGCGAGGACAGCTACGTCGGCTGCACCGAGTGCGACTACGCGGCCAACACGGAGGCGGTGAGCACGCCCGCGCCGCCGGCCGGCGACCCGCAGGCACAGCCGGCGACCGAGGTGCACGACACCCCCGAGACACCGACCATCGCCAGCCTGGTCGAGCTGGCCAACGAGCGCCGGCTCGCCGGACGGGCCGACTGGACCGCCGCCGACACGCTGAAGAACGTCGTACTGACCGTGCGCCGACGGGGTGCCGGGACGGCCGAGTTGCTTGTCGTCGGGGTGCCCGGCGACCGTGAGGTGGACCTGAAGCGGCTGGCCGCCGCGCTGGCACCGGCCACCGTGGACATCTTCGACGGCTGGGCCGAGCAGCCCGAGCTGGTACGCGGCTACCTCGGCCCGCAGGTCCTCGACAAGCTCGGCATCCGGTACCTGGTCGACCCGCGCATCGTGCCGGGGACCGCCTGGCTGACCGGCGCGAACGAGCCGGGTCGGCACGCCACAAACGTGGTCTGCGGCCGGGACTTCACCCCCGACGGCACGGTGGAGGCCGCCGAGGTGCGACCCGGCGACCCGTGCCCGGGTTGCGCCACCGGCCGGCTGACCATGCGTCGGGGCATCGAGATCGGGCACATCTTCCAGCTCGGCCGCCGCTACACCGACGCCTTCGCGGTGGACGTGCTCGGCCCGCAGGGCAAGCCGGTCCGCCCCACGATGGGCTGCTACGGCATCGGGGTGTCCCGCGCGGTGGCGGCCATCGCCGAACAGCACCACGACGAGCGGGGACTGGTCTGGCCGGCGGCGGTCGCGCCGGTTGACGTACACCTGGTGGCGGCCGGCAAGGGTCCGCAGCTGGCCGCCGCCGTCGACCTCGGCGCGCAGCTGGCCGCGGGCGGCCTGCGGGTGCTTGTCGACGACCGGGTCGGCGTCTCGGCGGGGGTGAAGTTCACCGACGCGGAGCTGATCGGCATCCCGCGCACCGTCGTGGTCGGACGCCGCCTCGCCGACGGGTACGTCGAGTTGCGTGACCGGGCGACCGGCGAGCGGACCGACGTACCCGTCGAAAGCCTGGCGGAACTCCTGTCGAGCGAGGTACGCAGGAACGTGGTGTAGCCGACACGTGACGGGGTACGGCATCCCGATCGGTTGACTGTGTTCTGGAGGCTCTCATGACCGACTACCGGGTCGCTGACGTGATGACCAGGCAGGTGATCTATTTGCCCGCCGAGACCACCCTGGACGAGGCGGCCAGGGTGATGAAGGAGGCCGACATCGGCGACGTCGTCGTCACCGACGGCGCCAACCTGGCCGGCATCCTCACCGACCGCGACATCGTGGTCCGGGCGGTGGCCGAGAACTCCACCGCGGCCAGCACCACCATCGGTTCGATCACCACCCGGGAGGTCGTGATGATCGAGCAGTTCTGCACGGCCGCCGAGGCCGCGGCGCTGATGCGCGAGCGTGGCATCCGGCGCATCCTCGTCTGCGACAACGAGCGCAAGCTGGTCGGCATCGTCTCCCTCGGCGACCTGGCGATGCAGCTCGATCCCACCTCGGCCCTCAGCGAGATCAGCGAACAGTCCCCCACGGTGTAGCAGCGCGCGAAGCTTCGACGGTGCGGGGGGAGCGTGGGGAGCGCGGGGCGGTGCGGAAGCGCGGGGAGCTTCGGCGGTGCGGGGAGCGTCGGTAGCCTGGCGGAATGCCCGAGATGCCGAGCAAGCTGGCCGAGATCGTCGACGAGTTCGCTGCCGCACCGCGCGACGTGGTGCTGGAGATGCTGCTGGAGTACTCCGACGCCGTACCGCCGCTGCCCGCGGATCATGCAGGTCACGAAGGCATGGAGCAGGTGCCGGAGTGCCAGACGCCATTCTTCCTGCGCGCCGAGGTGACGCCCGAGGGCACCGTACGCACCCTCTTCGACTGCCCGCCGGAGGCGCCGACCACCCGGGCGTTCGCCGGCATCCTCGCCGATGGGCTGGCCGGCGCCAGCCCGGAGCAGGTGCTCGCCGTACCGGATGACCTGTACCAGCGGATGGGCCTAGCCCAGGCGATCAGCCCGCTGCGGGTACGCGGGGGCACCGCGATCCTCGCCCGCCTCAAGCGGCAGATCCGGGAACAGGTCGACGCCGGGACGGGTTGACCCGGTCATGGAGATCGACATCTACGCCGACGTGGTCTGCCCGTGGTGCTGGATCGGCCGGCGTCGCCTGGAACAGGCTCTGACCTCGTACGACGGCAAGGTGACCGTGCGGCATCGACCCTTCCAGCTCGACCCGTCGCCGGTGACCGAGCCGGTGCCGCTGCTCGACGCGCTGGCCGCCAAGTTCGGCGGGCCGGAGCGGGCCCGGCAGCTGGCCAGCCAGGTCACCGAGGTCGGCGCGAGCGTCGGGCTGGAACTGAACTTCGAACGCGCCATCGCGGCCAACACCTTCGACGCGCATCGACTGATCAACTGGGCCGACGCACACGGCCGAGGCGGTGCGACGGTCGAGGCGCTGCACCGTGCGCACTTCACCGACGGTGTCGACATCGGCTCGCGGGACGCGCTCGCGGAGGTCGCCGCCGGCATCGGTCTGGACGGCGACGAGGCCCGCCGGTTCCTCGACTCCACCGAAGGGTCGGCCGAGTTGACCGCCGAACTGGCCGCCGCCCGGCAACTCGGGGTGACCAGCGTGCCCACCTTCGTGCTCGCCGGCAGGTACGCGGTGACCGGCGCCCAGGAACCGGAGACCCTGCTCGCCGCCCTCACCGAGGTCGAGCAGCGGGAATCGTCCGCCGGCTGAGCCGTCGGCACCCGCCGGGTCCCGCTGCCGACGTCGCCGATGTTTCACGTGCAACAACATCGACGACGATCGACGGTCAGGCCGGCCGGGCCAGGTCCTCCACCACCCGGGCACCGGGGAGCGCGGCCAGCGCCGCGCCGGGCAGTGCGATCTTGCTGTGCCGTACGCCGGAACCGACGATGGCGTAGGGCGTGGCCGCCACCCGCGCGTCGACCAGGATCGGCCACTCCGGCGGCAGGCCGATCGGCGTGATGCCGCCGTACTCCATGCCGGTCAACTCGACCGCGTCGGCCATCGGCGCGAAGCTCGCCTTGCGTACGTCAAGCGCCCGCCGTACCACCCCGTTGACATCGGCCCGGGTCGTGGCGAGCACCAGGCAGGCCGCGTACCGGAGCACTCCTTCGCGCTTGCCGGCGATCACCACGCAGTTCGCCGACTCGTCCAGACCCACCCCGTACGCCTCGCAGAAGGCGGCGGTGTCGGCGAGGTCGGCATCGATCGGCGCCACAAGCACCGAGTCGACGTCGACTCCGGCGTCGGCCGGCCACTGGGCCAGCGCCGTGGCGACCGGTGGCGCCAGCAGGTCCGGTCGGGTGCGGGCCGGTTCGGTCTTCAACGATCCCATCACGGATGCGATCGTCGCATCCGTGACCAGCCCTGGTCACCGGCACCCGGCGCCGTCCCATCGCGTGGCAGCGCCGGATCAGCCGTCGGCGCGTAGCCGTGGTTGGCAGTCGACGAGGAGTTGTGTTCGGCCGTCGGCGAGTAGCCGTGGTTGGCCGTCGGCGAGGAGTTCTGTTCGGCCAGCGGCACCGGGTCAGCCGTTGGTGAGGAAGCCGTGATCCCGGAGCATCGCCTGGTCCCGGGCCGCGGCCATCTCCTCCGCCCGCTGAGCCTGGACCCGCCGGATCTCGATGTCCTCCAGGGCATGCCGGACGGCGAGCCGGATCACCCCGTAGAGGAAGACGAAGCCGCAGACGTACAGGATGCTGGTGGCGATGAACGTGAGCATGAGCCGACGGTAGGCCGGACCCGAACGAGAGCAATTGTCATCTTGTGCCGGTTCGCCCGTACGTGTCAGCCAGGTATTCGGCCCACGTCCGCCGGCCCGTCGGCTGCGCGGCGGTGACCAGTCCACCCGAGCGCAGCTCCCGACCGAGCCGCCCGGGGAAGCGCACCGGCAGCAACGGCCGGCGGGAGTTCCGGGCCCGCCGCCACATCCGCACCGCCTCGTCGAACCGCTTCACCTCGGGGCCGCCGTACTCGACGATGCCGTTGCGGGGCCCGCCACGCAGCAACTCGATCAGCTTCTCCGCCACCTCGCCGGTGTCGACCGGCTGCGCCACCACCGCCCGGTCACCGATGACCGGGCCCAGCCGGCTGGAGGTCTGGAGCAGCTGGTCGATGAACTGATGGAACTGGGTGGCCCGCAACACCGTCCACGGCACCGCGCCGGCCGCCACGATCCGCTCGGCGGCCAGCTTGTGCCGGTAGTACGAGTACGGCACCCGGTCCACGCCGACGATCGAGACGTACACCAGGTGCCGTACGCCGGCCGGTGCCGCCGCCTCGACCAGCCGGCGGGTGCCGATCACGTCGATCTCCCGGGTCTGTCGGCGCGGCGAACTGGCCAGGTGCAGCACGGCGTCCGTCCCGGCCACCGCCTCGGCGACGCCCGCACCGGTGGCCAGGTCCGCGACCACCCACTCGGTCCCGGGGGCGCTACGCGCCTGGCGGCTGGCACCCCGCACCTCAAATCCCGCCGTGTGCAGTCGGGGCAGCACCGCCCCGCCCAGCGTGCCGCCCGCCCCGGTGACAAGTACCCGCATGTCGACCTCCCTCGTCGGATACCCGGACGACCGGGCGGGCGGGTCATGACGTGACAGATGTGACTCAGCTCACCGCACCAGATCTGTTGCGGTGATCACCATGAAGAACGCGATCACCGCCTCGCTGACCAGCCAGGAATGGGTGTTCGCCCAGTTCCTGATCCGGGGCAGCATCGTTTCGGCCCGGTGCCCGAGCAGCAACAGCGCGAGCAGCGGAAGGGCGAGCAACACCAGGGTCAGCAGCATGAACGGCAGCAGATGCCACCAGGGCAGGTCGTGCCGGGCGGCGCTGGCCCCGACGGTCAGCATGGTCAGGTCGTCGGAGGGCATGACGAGGAAGAGCAGCAGACCGAGCCGCAGCGCGTAGCCGGGCCCGGCGTGCTGGAGCCGACCCATCCAACCCGGTGGTCCCGAGTGCCGGCGCAGGAAGACCACCACCGCCAGCACCACCAGCAGGGCCAGGACGAACCAGTCGATCCCCCGCTCGACACCGCGATGGCCACCCCCACCAGCAATGCTGATCTTGAGGACCCGGATCAACAGCCAGGCCAGGGTCGTACCGCCGGCCACCACGATCGCCGCGCCGGCCAGGTAGCCCAGCGAGGCGGCTCGCGGCCGGTCCGACGACGCGAAGAAGACCGCCGCCACCAGTTGGGTACCGGCGACCATCACCACGGCCAGCGGCAGCAGGGTCAGAAAGTTCATCGCCCGCTCATCCTCCCGGCTGCTCTCCCGGAGCACCGTTGATTCGCCGGATCAACCGTGCACGGCACGGAGGCTTGGGCAGATCAGGACGGCGCTGGCACCACCCGGCCGGCGAGCAGCGCGCCGACCAGCGCCAGCCCGGCGGCCATCACGAGGGTGCCGCCGTAGCTGCCCGGTCCGGGTGCCGCACCGGCGGCGAGCACCGCGCCGGTCAACGCCAGCACGGTCGCCGCCGCGAGGGAGTCGCACAGTTGCAACGACGAGCTGTTGCGGCCCTGCTCGCCGGGGGCGGACAACTCCAGGGTGAGCACCGACAGGGACGGATACACCAGACCCATGCCGAGACCGGCCAGCGACCAGCCGAGCACGCCCACCCAGACCGGCACCGCCGGCACGACGGTGCAGCCAACCACCGCGGTACCGGCGGTGATGCAGGTGAATCCCACTCTCGGCAGGGTGGCCCGGGACCGGGGTGCCCGGATCCGGCCCTGCAACCAGGAGCCCGCCGACCAGGCGAGCGCGCCGGTGGTCAACACCAGCCCAGCCGCAGTGGGCGAGAAGCCGCGCTCCCGGGACAGCATCAACGGAATCACCACCTCGGCGGCGACGAAGGCCCCGGAGGCCAGCCCACGCAGGCCGACCACGGTGGGCAGGCCCCGGCCGGCGCGCAGAAAACCGGCGGGCAGCAGTCGCGGCGCACAGACCAGCAACCCGACCAGGGCCAGCCCGACCAGGGCGGCGGCGGTAGCACCACGCTGCTGGCCCCCGATGTGCAGCAGTGCGGCGCTCACCCCCGCCCCGCAGGCCCAGCCGATCCGCCCCAGAGTCTGCGCCCGCCGCCGTACCGCCGCACCCGCGCTCCGCACCGGACCGATCGACCGCAGACCCGGATGGATCAGCAACACCGCCGGCACCGCCACCACCGGCACCGCCAGGAAGACCCACCGCCAGCCGAAGTGCTCCACGACCAGCCCGGCCACCACCGGCCCGACCAGCGACGGTACGACCCACGCGGCGGCGAACGCGGCGAAGATCCGGCGGTGCAGGTGTTCCGGGTACGCCTGGGCCACGATGACGTAGAGCGCGACCGACAGCAGGCCGGAGCCGAAGCCCTGCACGATCCGGCCGACCACAAGCGCGCCCATCGCGGTCGCCCCGCCCGCCAGCAACAATCCGACGACGAACCCGGCCAACCCGAACCACATCGGGGCGCGCGGCCCGCGCGCGTCACACCAGGCACCGGAGAGCACCATCGCCACCACACCGGCGGCGAACGGGCCACCGAAGGCGATTCCGTAGAGGGCCAGCCCGTCCAGGGCGCGAGCGACGGTCGGCATGGCGGTGCCCACCGCCAGCGCCTCGAACGCCAGCAACGAGACCAGTGCCACGCTGCCCACCGTCATCGCCCGCAGCCGAGGAACGAGCAACGAACCCGCCGCGACCGGCGGCGGCACTTCAGCGGTGGCGGTCATGGCTCCAAGCCTCGGACCTCAACCCGCCTTCAGGTCAAGCGTGACCGTGCTTACCCGCACGCCCACCCCGGTGCCGGAACCCAAGTCCCCGTCGGGTCGCTGCAGAGCCGGAAACTTCCTCGTCCCGACGGGCATAAGGGACGCGCCGGTGGGAAGCCAGGCCGCCGGGCACGAACGGTAGGAGGCGAGATGCGGCACGGCAGGAGCAGCGGGCGGCCGGGCGACCACCTGACCCGTCGTACCGGTCGATGACCGCCCTGGGCGACCTCACCCGTCGCCTCCGACCACCGGTCGCCGTACCGCTTGTGCACGACGCCTCCCGCAGCGTCGGTGCCGCCGCCGTTCGGCTGGTCCGCACGCTCGGGCTGACCAGCCGCCGGGTCTGGTCCCGACCGGGCCGGTACCACATCGAGGTGCACGGCGTCTGCCAGGACGGCGGGGACACGCTGGCCCGCCAGGTCGAGGCGGCATTGGAACGGATGCCGGGCGTCCGCTGGGCCCGGGTCAACGCGCCGTCCGGGCGGGTGGTCGTGGCGGTCGGTACGCCGGAACCGAAGTTGCGCGACCTGATCGGCACCATCGCCCGCACCGAACGCACCTGCCCGCACGAACCGGACCCGGAGATCCCGCCGCCGCATCCGCCCGAGGAAGGGCCGCGCACCGCGCGTACGCTCGGCGCGCTCGCCTCCGACGCGCTCGGCCTCACCATCTCCGCGGCCACCCGGATCCTGCCCGTGACCCCGGTCCCGGCCGAGGTGGCCGGTCTGCTCGCCGCAGTCGACCTGCACCCGAAGCTGCACGCCCTGGCCGGCCTGGGGCTACGTCGCGACCCGCGCGCCGAGGTGCTCTTCCCGCTCGCCGAGGCGGTGGTACAGGGCCTCACTGGCGGCTGGGCCGGCATCGTGCTCGACGGGGCGCAGCGTGTGGTGCAGTGGGGCGAAGGACTCGCCCAGCAACGCGCCTGGGCCAAGGCCGAACCGGAACTCACCGGCGAGCCGGACCGGGCCGTCGCCCGCGCACCGCTGGACGAACGCCCCTGCCCCAAGCCGAACGGCCCCGTCGAGCGGTACCGCAGCCGGATGCTCGGCGCCGGAGCGGCGACCTTCGCCGCGGCGACCCCGGTTGTCGGCCCGAAACGGGCCGCCGCGCTGGGGCTCGCCGCGCTACCGAAGGCGCCCGGCAGCGGACGCGAGGGATACGCCGCCCAACTCGGCCGCATCCTCGCCAGACGTGGCGTCATCGCGATGGACCGCGGCGTGCTGCGGGAGCTGGACCGGATCGACACCCTCGTCCTCGACACCCGGGTACTCGGCTCCGACCGGTGCGTACTGGCCGACCTGGCCCCACTGCCCGGCGCCGACACGTCGCAGGTCGCCGCGCGGGCGTTCGAGCTCTTCGAACCGGCGGACCCGGCCGACGTGCGCCACCTGGACGGGTGGCGGCTCGGCCCGCTTGACCGCCTCGGCGCCCGGGACCCGGGCGACACCGACGACAGCCGCCGGCTACGCGAACGCGGCAGCGACCTGCTCGGCCTCGCCGAGGGCGACGCGCTGGCGGCCGTGCTGCGGGTCGAGCCGGAACCGGCACCGGGCGTCGAGGCCCTGCCGACCATCGCCCGGCAGGCCGGGTTGCGGCTCGTCGTGGCCGGCGAAGACGCCCAACGGTACGGCGCCGACGCGCTGATCTCCGGCGGAGACCGGCTCACCGAATCGATACGCGCACTGCAACGCGAGGGTGCGGTGGTCATGCTGGTCTCCGGCGACCGGTCGGCGCTCGCCGCGGCCGACTGCGGGCTGGGCTTCGCCGAGCCGGAGGCGCTCCCGCCGTGGGGGGCACACCTGCTGGTCGGCACCGACCTGCAGAGCGTCGCGCTGATCATCGAGGCGACCGGGGTGGCCCGCCGGATGACCGCGCAGAACATGCGGATCGGCCTGGCCGGCACCGGCCTCGGCGCACTCGCCGCGCTCACCACCAGTCCCCTTCACCTGCCGCGCCGCACGCTCGCCTCGGTCAACGGCGCGGCGGCACTGGCCTTCGCCAACGGCGTGTGGCGGGCCAGCCGGATCTCAGACCGCACCGACTCACCCGCCCCCGCGATCACCGCCTGGCACCTGATGCCGGTGCCGACCGTCCTCGACCAGCTCGACACGGGACCGGGCGGACTCACCGACGCCGAGGCCGAACGCCGGCAGGCCGCCGGCCCCAGCGAGACGCCCGGTCCCGGTGGCCTGCTGCGCGCCTTCGTCGACGAGTTGTCCAACCCGCTCACCCCGGTGCTCGCCGCCGGTGCGGTGCTCTCCGCCAGCTTCGGCTCGCTTGTCGACGCCGCCCTCGTCGGCGGGGTGATCGGCGGATCCGCGCTGGTCGGTGCGGTACACCAGCGCAACACCGAGAAGGCGCTCTCCGAACTGCTGTCCCGCTCGGCGGTCACCGCCCGGGTCCGCCGGGCCGGTGCCGAACGGGTGGTACCCGCCGACGACCTGGTGCCCGGCGACGTGATCGTGCTCGACTCCGGCGACGCCGTACCCGCCGACTGCCGGGTACTGGAGGCGGTCGGGCTGGAGGCCGACGAGTCCTCCCTGACCGGCGAGTCGCTCCCGGTCGCCAAGACCGAGCAGCCGGTGGTGGCCGCCGCAGTGGCCGAACGCCGCTCGATGCTCTACGAGGGCACCACGATCGCCGCCGGACACGGCATCGGCGTGGTGGTGGCCACCGGCGCCGACACCGAGGCCGGACGCAGCCTGGCCCTGGCCCAGCAGGCACCACCCGGCGGAGGCGTCGAGGCACGACTGGGCCGGCTGACCCGTACCGCCCTTCCGCTGGCCGCCGGGTCGGCCGTGGCGGTGGTCGGCGCCGGGCTGCTGCGCGGCGTACCCCTGGCCCAGACGGCCGCAACCGCGGCGAACCTGGCCGTCGCCTCGGTGCCCGAGGGGCTGCCGTTCCTGGTCAGCGCCGCCCAGCTGGCCGCCGCCCGGCGGCTGGCCGAACACCGCGCGCTGGTCCGCAACCCGCGCACCATCGAGGCGCTGGGCCGGGTCGACGTGCTCTGCTTCGACAAGACCGGCACCCTCACCGAGGGGCATCTGATGCTCGCCGCCGTTGGCGACACCGACGGGTACGCCCCGGTGGAGCGGCTCGACGAGCGGCTACGGCGCAACCTCGCGGTGGCGCTGCGGGCCACCCCGGCCGCGGCCGACCCGGAGGAACTGTCAATGCAGACCGACCGGGCGGTGCGACGTGGCGCCATCGCGGCAGGCGTCTGCGAGCAGACCGGCGCAGCGGGCTGGTCCGCCCTTGGCGGCCTGCCGTTCGAACCGTCCCGCGGCTACCACGCCAGCGTCGGTGAGACACAGGGACGAACGCTGCTCAGCGTCAAGGGCGCGCCGGAGAAGGTGCTGCCCCGCTGCGCCACCCGCCGCAGCGGCGGCCGGGACGTGCCGCTTGACGACGCCGGTCGGGCCGAGCTGCACCGGCTGCTCGCCGAGCGGGCCAAGGCCGGCCACCGGATCCTCGCCGTCGCCGAGTCCGTCGTCGGCGACCCGGCCATCACCGACGACGACGTGCGCGACCTGGTCTTCACCGGATTCCTGGCCCTCGCCGACGTGGTACGCACCAGCGCCGCCCCGGCCGTCCGCCGGATCCGGCAGGCCGGCGTACACACCATCATGATCACCGGTGACCATCCGGCGACGGCCGAGGCGATCGCCGCCGCCATCAGTGACGGGGACGCGCAGCGGGTGGCCACCGCTACCGAACTCGACCAGCTGGACGACGACGACCTCGCCGCCCGGCTCGCCGCCACCGACGTGGTGGCCCGCTGCACACCGGCGCACAAGGTCCGCATCATCCAGGCCCTCCAGAAGTACGGGCGGACCGTCGCGATGACCGGCGACGGCGCCAACGACGCACCCGCCATCCGGCTCGCCGACGTGGGCATTGCCCTCGGCCAACGGGGCACCCCGGCGGCCCGGGCCGCGGCCGACCTGGTGGTCACCGACGACCGGCTGGAGACCATCATCGCCACGCTTGTCGAGGGCCGGGCGATGTGGTCGTCGGTACGGCACGCGCTGAGCATCCTGGTCGGCGGCAATCTCGGCGAGATCGCCTTCAGCGTGCTGACCGCCGCCGCCACCGGTCGGGCCGCGCTCAACGGCCGCCAACTGCTCCTGGTCAACCTGCTCACCGACATGGCGCCGGCGCTGGCGATCGCCGTCCGACCACCCGGCGGCGGCGAACACGCCGACGACCTGCTCCGCGAGGGGCCGGACAACTCGCTCGGCGCGACCATGACCCGGGAGATCGGGCTACGCGCCGCCGCCACCACGCTCGGCGCCACCGCCGGTTGGACCCTGGCCCGCTACACCGGCACCCGCCGACGCGCCGGCACCGTCGCCCTGGTCTCCCTGGTCGGTACCCAACTCGGCCAGACCGTGCTGGCCGGCGGCACCAGCCCCGCCGTGCTCGCCTCCACCGCCGCCTCGGTCGGTGCGCTGGTCCTGGTGGTGCAGATCCCCGGGGTGAGCCACTTCTTCGGCTGCACCCCGCTCGGCCCGATCGGCTGGACCATCGCCACCGGCTCCGCGCTCGGCGCCACCCTCACCAACGGCGCTCTCACCCGGCTGGTCGCCCGGCTTCCGCAGATCGACGGCGCAGCGACCGGCCCACCACCCGAGCAGGACGGCGGGTCGAAGCGGGACGCAGCCCAGCGGAACGCGGCCCAGCAGGACGGCGCAGCCCAGCGGAACGCGGCCCAGCAGGACGGCGCAGCCCAGCGGAACGCGGCCCAGCAGGACGGCGCAGCCGAGCGGGACGCGGCCCAGCAGGACGGCGCAGCTGAGCGGGACGGCAGGGCGAAGCGGGACGGCGAGGTCGAGCAGCTGGCCGAGCCGGTTGAGCAGCGGTCCTGACCAGCCTCTCCGCCCGGCCTAGTGCGATCGCCAGGTGGCGGCGGCCCGGCGCAGCCGGTCATTGACCGCCCGACCGACGCCCGTCTCCGGCACCGGCTCGGCGACGATCTCGCTCACCCCGGTCGCGTCCAGCCGGTGCAGCGCCTCGAAGAGTCGCGCCGCCGCCTCGGTCAGGTCACCCGACGCCGACAGCACCTCCACCGCCGTCCAGTCGCCCGCCGGCCGGTCCCGAAACGCCAGGTAGCCACGCCGGTCACCGCCCCCGGCCGGCGGCTCACCGGCGGCCAGCAACCGCAACGGCGTACGCGGGGCGTAGTGCGCCGCCAACGCACCCGGTGCGACCGGCTGGCCCGAGTTGCCCAGGCGGATGGTCACCGGGCCGGTGACCTTCTCCACCTCCTCGACCGCCAGCGCGCCAAGCCGCAACACCACCGGACGGTCCCCCCGCGCGTCCACGATCGTGGACTCGATCCCGCAGCGGGTCGGCCCGCCGTCGAGCACCACCTCCACGGCGGCGCCCAGCCCGCGTACCACGTGCTCGGCGCGAGTCGGGCTGAGCTGGCCGAACCGGTTCGCGCTCGGCGCGGCCACCGGCACGCCCGCGGCGGCGATCAGCCGGCGCGCGTACTCGTTGTCCGGCACCCGGACCGCCATCGTGGCCAGCCCCGAGGTGACGATCGGCGGGATCGCCGCCGGCCGGTCCACGATCAGCGTCAGCGGCCCCGGCCAGAACCGGTCCGCCAGCGCCGCCACGCTCGGCGGCACCGCCCCCACCAGCGGCTCCAGCTCGGCCGCGTCGGCAAGATGGGTGATCAGCGGATCGAAGCTCGGCCGCTGCTTCGCCTCGAAGATCCGGGCCGCCGCCCGCGCGTCCAACGCGTTCGCGCCAAGGCCGTAGACGGTCTCGGTGGGAAAGGCCACCAACCCGCCGGTACGCAGCACAGCGGCGGCCTCGGCAAGATCGCCGTCGGCGGGCAGGACGCGGGGAGATCCGGTGCTCACGCCCGCAAACGCTACCGCCCGGCCCTTTCCGCTCTCCGGCACACCTCGCCGGCCTTCTCCGCTCCCGGCACACCCTCGCCGGCCTTCTCCGCTCCCGGCACACCTCGATCGAGCCGACTGCATGGCGGCCGGAAACGGGAATGACGTAAACCGGAAGCACCGGCAAGATGGCCGGGTGCGGATCCGAGAGGTTCGGCAGGCCGAGCTGACTGCCCTACAGGTGATCGAACGCGCCGCCGGAGAGTGCTTCCGAGAGGTGGGCATGCCGCAGATCGCCGACGACGATCCGCTGCCGCTGGACGTACTCGCCCGGTACCACCAGGCGGGCCACGCCTGGGTCGCCACGGACGCCGCCGACACGCCGATCGGCTACCTCATCGCCGACATGGTCGACGGCAACTTCCACGTCGAGCAGGTCTCGGTGCATCCCCACTGGGCCCGACGCGGGATCGGGCGCCAACTGCTCGCCCACCTCGCCGAGCAGGCAACCATCACCGGCGTACCCGCGCTGACCCTCACCACCTTCACCGACGTGCCGTGGAACGCCCCGTACTACGTCCGCTGCGGATTCCGGATCCTCGACGGCAGCGAACTCACCCCCGGTCTCCGGGCCATCCGCCGACGCGAGGCCGAGCACGGGCTGGACCGCTGGCCCCGGGTCGGCATGCGCCGAGACCTTTCATCGATGTCGAAAGATCGCCAAGAGGTGACGGACCATCGCGACCGACGGGGAGGCAAGGATCATGGACGAGGTCGAGGCACTATTACGGCTGGCGAAGTCAGCTGACTTTTCAGACCGGGCGCGTGCCGGCATCGAGCTGACCAGATTCGCCGGGTCCACAACCGTCGACCAGGTGCTGCTGGAACTCCTGCTGGACGACGAGAACGTCTACCCCGTCCAGATGACAGCCGAAGCGCTGATCAAGCGAGGCGACGCAGCAGCGCTTCGTCCGTTTGCCGCAGCCTGGCATCGGGCCGACACAGCGGACGACGGCCAGCTCCTCGACTACCTTTACGGCGCCACCAGCTACGGCCGCTGGCTTGACGCGACCGGTCCTCGGCGCACCGGCCTTGAGGCGGTGCTGGCCACACTCCGCGATGACCACGACGACGCGGTCCGGCAGGGTGCCGAAAGCCTGATCGACACGCTTGGCAGCCACAGCTAGCGCCCCTGGGCGGTACTCGGCTAGACCTGCGGTAGCGCACCGTCCACCAACGACGCCCCCGCCACCCGGTACACCGCCACCACAGCGCTGCGGGGCAGCGTCGAATACACGTGCGGAAAGGACCCGCCGTTGGGGGCGTCCTCCCAGCGGACGGACGCACCGAGCAGTTCCGTGTCGAGCGCGACGACCACAAGCTCCGGCTCCCGCTCGAACACCCGCACGGCCGTGGCACCCACCTGCTCACGGGAAGAGCAGTGGATGAATCCGCTACTGCGGTCGAAGGGCGAGCCGTCGAAACGCCCGGCGGCCTCGAACCCGGCCCACTCATCAGGCAGAAGGATCTTGTAGATCAACATGACCTACGGTGGCAGACGGACAGCCGAATCGTCCACACAGTTGGCCGTCGCGCGCCGCCTCGCCTCTGCTTGGGTCGCTACGTTTGCCTCTGCCGCCGATCTCCCAGCCCGTTGAGCTGCGCTAACATCCCACGGCCAGCGGCCGTGACGCAGCTTGGATCCAGCAGGGCAAGAGGAGATGGTCTTGAGCAAGAAGGCCGCAGCACAGCTCGGCGGTGGGATCGCCGCATGCCTCCTGGCTCTCGGTTGCAGTCAAGGGACGGTCGCGCCCGACTCGGCGCCCACGCCCACCCGATCGGTTGCGGCCCTGCCGAAGAAGCCCGAGCCGGCACCTGCGCCACGGGCACTGACCCTGCCAGCCGGGCACAGGATGACGCCGGCCCGGTGGTGCACCACCTACGCCACCGCATTCCTCGAACTCGACGCCAAGCGCGACAAGATAGGCGAGCTGCGCAGGAACAAGTACAAGAACGGGGTCGCCCTCGACAACAGCAAGCGGAAGGCGCGGGCCGACGCACTCTGGGCCGAGGTCGCAGCGTTCGATCCCGGGCAGGCAATCGCCGATGCGCTCGCGTCGCTTCCACACTCCAGCTACAGGGAGGCGGCGCTGGCCGCCCCAGAGGGGGCAAACGCCAACCCGGTGAACGTCGACATGTGGCGCGCGTACGACCAGGTCGGGCGGGCTCGCGACTACTACGAGGAGGAGTGGAACAGCACGCTGCTGGGACCGGATGACGCCGATGGTGCCCGCAGCTACGCCTCGAACACGCTCATCAAAGCCGTCGGCAAACCGTCGACAGGTAAGCCCGGCTCGGGCAAGACCGGCCTCTGCTATGTCCGGCAGCCCTGGGAGAAGTCGTCGGGTGGAACAGGCAGCGGCGGCAGCGGGAACGTTCGCGGCGGGGGCAGCAGCGCCGGCTGCGAGTACCACGGTCGCCCCAGGGCAACGTGGAAGGTCTGGCGCTGGGGCGACTGGAGCTGCTGACCAGGGCCTGGTTGCACTCGGCAGTGAGCGCAGCCGCAGTCTGTGGATGACGCAACCGGTCACGAGGCGATCCTCGCTGCCCGCCTGAAGAGCGCGCTTGCGCTACCCCGCCGATGCGTCGCTTGCCGCGCTGGTGGGCGTGGCAGGCGCTGTTCGACCACGGAAGGCTGACTGCCAGGTCGCGACCGCGACAGCCTCCGGCAACCGTTCGGCGAGCGCTCGTCTGGTCGGCGATGAGACAGCCCTGATGACGCTAGGAGCTTGAAAGGTAGAACGTTTAGTTCTACACTTTTGTCATGGAGCGCATCGGTGTCCGGGAACTGAACCAGAACACGAGCCAGGTGTTGGCTCGGGTAAGCGGCGGCGAGACTGTCGAGATCACCGATCGCGGACATCCGATCGCCCGACTTGTTCCGGTGGGTGACGACCGGTCGATGCTGGCCAAGCTGGTAGCTACGGGGCGGGCTGTCGCCCCGACCGGCGGCGGTCCTGTTCCGCTTCCGCCGAAGCTCGGCGACGAGGGTGTGGATGTGGCCACCGCGCTCGCTGCAATGCGAGACGAGGAGCGTTGGTGATCTACCTCGATTCCGCCGCTGTGGTCAAGCTGGTTCGGCAGGAGGCATGCAGCGCTGACCTTGTCTCCTGGCTCAACAACCACGATGACGTGCCGTTGGTCTCCTCTGCTCTCGTCGAGGTGGAAGTGCCCAGAGCGCTGCGCCGATCGGCTCCGCAAGCCCTGGTAGGGGTGCCAGCGGCCGTAGGACGGCTCTTCCGACTGGAGATCGACAGTACGATCCGCGCAACCGCAGCCGCTTTCAATGAGCCAACGCTCCGCAGCCTCGACACCATTCACCTGGCCACCGCCCAACTTCTGACCAACGAGTCCGGAACGGCACTCATCGCCTTCGTCACCTACGACCGGCGACTGCTCGAATGCGCCAAGCAAGCAGGGCTGCCCGTAGCAAGTCCCGGCCAGAACTGACCCACGAATCCACCCCCTGAAATCGGCTTTAAGATCCTGGCCGGTGTGGTGGCGGTGATCCCTGTTGTAGTGGCTGACTTCGTGATCAGACGCGGGCGGCGCAGGCCACCCCGATAGGCATACCCAACGCATAGCGCGAGCTGAACGATGTGCTGTAAGCCACGACTGCCCTGACCGCAGGAGGTTCAGCGGATGCTGTGGCACAAGACGCTGCGGATCACGCTGGAGACGTACGTCCATTGGTGGCCGAAGCGGGACCGGCCTCGCGGCATCGTCGGAAGCGTGCTGCGGTCGGCCCTCGCCAAGCAAGATCACAACTGATCTGTACTGACGTTGTACTAGTCGATCAACTCAAGAAAGAAACCGCATGTCACGGGTAGTGCTGGTGGGCCGGAGGTACCACCATGCGAACCACGCCGCCACGATCGCCGGTGACCCACTGCCGCTGCGTTTGCCCAAGTCAAGCCGATGAGCGGACGCCTGGCCCTCAGCCCGCTGAACGGCTGGCGGGCGGTTCCTTGATGCCGAGAAGATCAACCCTCTGCAAATCCTGATCGACTGCCGCGACCACGTACTGGAACGCTCGCCGGACCCGGCCCAGGATGATGTCCTGACCGACATCAGCGGACATCTGCCGGTGGACTCGCGCCAAGGGTCGGGAGCATTTTTCAGCGTCCGCTTGCAACTCGGTTGAGATCCAAGCGATCCGGGACCGCATTGGGCTGGGGTGTACCGATGACGCCAACCCGGTGGGCCCGCAATGCCAGCACGGCTGCCGTCCCGTCCATCGCCCGGTCCTGGAGCCATATGGTCCACGCCTGGAAGTTCGGCGAACGACCCCGAGATCGCCTACGTTCGCAGGTGTCCGAGCGGCCCCTCCGTCGAATCCTGACCAGGTCCGTTTGGAGAGGGCTCCGCCGCACCAGGATCGCTGCGCTACAGAAACATCGAGGAGATGGGCCCCGCCTCGCCGTTAAACCGCGTGGGTGAGGCTGATAGCACACAACATCGGATGCATTAACCTTGATCGTCGCTTGCCACGGCTGTCTTCGTGTCACCGCCATGCTGCGTGACGCGCGGACGACAGCGGATCTTGATTGCCCCCTTGCTGAAGGTCTCATCGGTAGCCTTGCTCGACCAGATGTACGCCTCGCCAGGCCGTAGGTGCGCCATCTTGTCGGCTGTGAGGCAGGTTAGGGCTGCGTTGGCCTTCTGAATGTGCTTAAGCCAGGCCGGTGAGTTGAACTTGTGCAGGATGATTTGGCTCGACAACTCGATCAACGACACGGGCACGGACGGCGGGTCCTGGCTGGCGACCATGATGCTCGTGCCCTTGTGCCGCATCTCCCGTACCACCTCGATGAGGCCAGCCACCAGGTCAGGGCTTTCGATGTACTTGTGAGCTTCGTCGAAAACGACCAGCTTGTTGAACGCCTGCCCGTCGTGCTTGGCATCGGCGAACAACTGAAGGAGAACCACGAACAGCCCCAGGGCTTCGTCCTTCTCGATGAACTCGTCCCTGAGGTCGACGATGATCAGCCGACCGGGGCGGATGAGCTCACTCAGGCGGGTGCTGTCATCGATGTACTCGGCGGCGAGATCGAGGCGGGATCCTGCCATGGCCTTGAGGTGATCCGGCAGTGACGCGTTGCCGATTCCCGCGCGGATGCCTTCAAGCGTGAGGTCGTTGCGCAGGCCCTTCATGACACGGTTGACTTGGCGCATATAGGTCGCCTGGTTGCCGACCGCTCCCATGAGGAACCGCCAGTGGCTCGCCTGGAGCTCGGCTGCCGCGAACTTCAGCGGGCGGACTTCGATGCCTGGGAATTCCGCGCGCCGCTCGTCGAGCTTGTCGGCTGGCACGAGTAGGAGTACGTCGCTGAGAGCCCGGGGTTGTGCGCCATACCGTTCCCGAAGGGCGTCGATCTGGGACTCGTCTGTGTTTTCCGCGATCATTGTGGTGAACTCGGGCTTGTAGTCCATGGTGGGGCTGTAATGGAAGATCACGGTCGCCAGTGGATGCGGCAGCCGGTTGAGATCCGGGATCGACAAGGAGGCCATTTCCGCGATGGTTCCGAGGGTGTAGGACTTTCCGCCGCCCTGGACGCCGAAGAGGCTGATTGTGTGCGTCTGGTTCAAATCAAGGGCGATCTTGCGTCCTGCCATTTCGCCGAGGATGCCGTACTGCGGCGAAGGGCTCGTCGCTCCGATCAGCACGTCGTAGCCGGGATGTCCAGGGCCCAAGTCGCCGGATCCGGCCCCGGACGGTGCCGGCACGTCCTCGACGTCGGGTGAGTTGGGGGTTGCCGGCTCAGCCAGCACCGACCCGGGCGACGAAGCGACAGCCGGCCCATCCGTCGCCGCGTCAAGCTGCGATGGTTGCGGTCCGTCAGGCCGCGGGTCTGCGGGAAGACCGACTAGTTTCTCCCCGGCTTCGGCGAGTTCAACGTCGTCGTCTCGCTGACGAGCATCCTGAAACGGACTCGGGTTATCGTCGCCAAGGGTACGCCTGGCAGCGAGGTCCTCCCAGGAGACGGTGCGGTCACGCGGTGGGCTGAGGAACGCGGCACTGTCCAAGGTCGGGACAGACGGTGCCCGTTCGCGGCGTCGCGTAATGTCGGCGATGCTTCGAGCCACCGCCGGCTCGGCCCTTTCCTCGCCGCGTGCCGAGGCCGGTTCTTCCTCCTCGGTTACCAGCTCGGGCACGGCGGCGTCGATGAGCTGTTGGATGAGGTTAGCGCCGATGCGATGGTATTCAATGCCCGCATCCAGTTCGGCGGGCTCGGTACCAGGCTTGTCGAAGTCGAAGATCAAGGCCGCGCGGGCGAAGTCAAGCCGATATCCGTCTTCCAGAGTTCGGAGAAGGAACCGACCCTCCTCCGCGGCGTCCCTGGCCATCGCCCCGTAGCGAACCCCGCGGTCGAGGTAGAACTCGAGCAGCGTGCTGACTTCGCGCGTCTTAACGAGCCGGTCGGGCCGATCCACCGGTGCGCGGTGCGGGTCGAAGTGGTAGCCAATCACGTCCTCGCTCTGTGCGATCTGCTTGGCGATGTCGTTCTTGAGCTGGTTGTAGGCGCCGAGGTCGCCAACTTGGTTGTAGCACTTTACCTCGACCAGCCGGCAGGTGATTGTTCGCGCGAGAGCGTCAATGTCGAACAGGGCGAGGTCGGTTCGCCGGAAGCTGACGTCGTCGCCGAGTTCGTCAGAGTTCTTCTTGACCGCACGGTAGAGATCGAGGTGAGCGTCAAGTGGCACGACGACCTGGTTAGTGAACACGCCCTGGTGCTCCAGGTACAGGCGGGACAGGGCGAGCCCGAGCGCTTCTGCGCGCTGGGTCGGGGAGGAGATCAGCTTGAGGGCTAGGCGGCCCGAGAGTGAGCGCAGCTGGCCGAGGAGCGCGACCGCATGTGCCGAATCGGCCTTGAGGCGGTACTGATCCAGCACCGGCTTGAGGATCGCTTCGAGTTCTGTCACCGAGCGGGAGGTAATGACCATGCGGTGGCCTTGTCCGGTCGTCTCCGGGCTGTGATCGATTAGGTAGTCCGGCCGGTTGCTGAGCCCGCCGTGGTCGAAGAACTCGATACCCATGTTTCGGTCGAGCGTCAGAACCCAGTCGCTCACCTCGTGAACCTGATGCAGGATGCTGCGATCTTCGGCGTCCAGCGCGAGTGTGATGACCGGCCGCAGCGCGAGTTCGGTTTCCCCTGTCGAGACAGTTGCCGTCGCGGTTGACATCAGGCCGGGCAGCGTTGACAGGAGGTCAGTAAGTTCCTCCGCGCCGTCGATGGGCACCGCCTGGCCGTGTCGAGGCTGCCGGGCCCATGCAATCGTCGTGTCGTCGTCGCGGTACCCGACGTGAAACTCCTGCACAAGTCCGTGGACGGGGGAAATCGACTCCTTGTGAGAGGCCCTGGCCACGCCAACCTCCTCGGCCGGGAAGAGGTCGAACAGGATCGACAGGTGTGCGGGATGGTCGTCGGGTGAGCGCCGGAACTCGGCGGTGGGCCGAACGGCGAGAGCCAGCTTCGGCCGTAGATGCGTGTCGGCCGGCGCCGCGAAGGCGTCCGCCTCGCGCGCCGTGACGCTGGAGGTCGGGGACAGCAACTCACCGAGGGCCTCCCCGAGGCCGGCCGCCTCGGCGTCTGGGGCGAATAGTCGGATGTCGTACCGGATATCGGCGAACGCTGGGTGCCGCTGCAGTTCGAGCAGCATGTCCGCGAGCACTTTGGCGCGTCCCGGGTTGAAGACGTTGATCATCAGCGTGCGCACGTATGGGTGCTGAACGAGGTATCGCTGGACTCGGGAGGCGAGGTAGGCGCCATTGATGGATGTGCCGGCGGTGGCCGGCTCGGGCAAACCGAGGGCGCCGCACACATCGCCGAGGAGGCTGCGCGGGTCCTGTTCGTGTGGTGGCGCGTACAGGGTCCAGAAGGGGTGGAGGTTGTCGACTGCCGCGAGGAGGCGACCGTTGGCCATCGGAAGCACGGGCGGGAAGCCGATCGGCGCCAGGCCGCGGAGCAGCGCTTCCCGTGTCGGAACCGCAAACTCGCGGGGGGCCCGCTTCGCCTGTTGTAGCCATACCTGCGTGACCTGTGCCCAGACAGCGAGCCAGAGGGCTCGGAGCGGATGGGTGGGGGCGACCAGGGCGGCTTCCCTGCGTCGGTCACGGTGGTCGCGGATCGCCAGTGTGACGGTGTCGACAGCGAGTACTCGCCGCAGGTCGGCCAGCGCATGCTGTGCGACATCCATGGTCGCCGTTCCAGCCCGCTTCAATAGGTCTTGAACAAGTAACCGGTAGGCGTCAGCGTACTCAAGGATGAGGGGGCGAAGCGCATGGATGTCTGCGGCCTGCGTGACGAGTTCCTTCGCCCCTGCTCGGACCGCCTGGAAATACGCCTCGCGGGCGGCCAGGAACCGCGTCGTGGCCTCGCCCTGGGGCCAGCGGGAAGTTTCGCCGCTGGCTTGGCCGGCGCTGCCCCGAGCGATCGGGATGCGCCAGTTGATCGGACCTGCCGGTGCGGCGAGGATCCGCTGTTCCAGCGCCTTCAGCTGTCGACTGATCGGCACGTTCATCGTGCCGTCGCGACCGAAGTCAACGTCGAGCATTTCGCTGCCCACGCTCCGCGCTCCGGGTGCGCGCTCTGTCCAGTTCACGGAGGTCACCGCGACGGCGTCCGGGTCCCGGCCGTCGATCAGGGCGATGAACTGCAGCCGGGTTCGTGCATGGACTAGGCTAACCTCGCGTTGCCGTGCTCGCTGGGGTGGTTCGATGTCTACGTCGCCGTCAGGGAGCACGTAGAACAGGTCGCTTTCGTTCGGTCGCCGGGCGGGGTCATCATCGTCAGCTGCCCACGGAATCGGATTCCCTGCGGTGTCCACGAGCGGGATGAGATCGCCGGCCCCGGTTCTGGCGAGGACACGGATGAAGTGCCATCCTTCCTCCCAACCGACGGTGTTGAGCTTGGTGAAGCTGACAGTTGCGTCCGGTCGCTTCGAGGTTAATGCCTTCTTGGTGCGTACCAGGCCGATAGGCCCCTGTTCCTGGGAGATGACCTGAAGGGAGAAGCTCGCTAGCCCTGGCACGGTGCTGGGCTGCGGGTCGACTCGAAAGGCCACATTGAACTTCTGCAGCCCTTTGCTGCCGAGCGACAAAACCCGCTGACCGATCAGCTGACTCAGCCTCGGATCAGTTTCACCTTCCTCAATCACGGGCAGGCTCGCCGTGACCTCGCTGATGCAGATGGAGTCCGGCGGTTCGCTGCCGCTGTCGAACTCCCAGCGGTTGAAGGCGAGGCTCCAACAATTGCGGTCGATGACGATCCGTCGGGTCCACGCCCGGGGATCCTCGAGGCCGGCCTCCGTGAGGAAGGCGCCGAGCCGGTTCCGCATGTCGCTGCTGGTAAGTCCGAGGTCCAAGACCCGGCCGCGCTCGGACTTCGCCGACCAGGTGAGTTTTTCCACACATTCGCGATTGCGGGTTACCCGAAGGGGCGCGTTGTCAGGCGTGGCGAGCAGCTCAAAGTCCGGCACGAGGGCAAGCTCGTGCAGGGCCGCCCCGATGGCCTCCGGGTCATTGTCGTTGGCCTTCGCGGTCAGCAGGAACCGAACGATGGCCACGGGGTCGGCAAACTTCCAAGGGCTATCGCCGTCGGTAATTCGCCGCAGTGCTTCGGCAAGGTCTCCCCGAATGGCAGGCGGCATCTCGTCCAAGAGTTTGCGGCGCAACTCGCCGTACACATCGCCAAGCTGTACCTGCTCGAACGTTGCGACACCGAACGAATCCTCGGCGGCGGCTCGCACGTCGTTGGGAATGAACACCAGCAGCGGAGGTCGCGGTGTGCCATCCGGCAGAGGGTTGCGCAGCTCGACCAGCTTGGTACTGCTGACCGTCAAGTCAAGCGGAAAGCTGGCGTCACCACCGCCGAGCAACACGACCTCCGCGCCCGGCACCTCGGCGCGTAGCCTCCCACACAGTCGTGCCATGAGGTCGGTGTCAAGATCGGTGATTCGCATGCAGTGGCCCGGCCCCCGCGAGCTGAGCAGGTGACGCAGCCGGGGCAGCAACACGCCTTCCAGTTCGGCGGCGATGTCCTGGGGGTCGATCTCCTGAAGTCCCTGGGTCATGCCACACCTCCGGTGGTGGGGATCTTGGGCGTGACACCATTGATGTCGATGCGGTACCGAGGGGTGACCGTCTGGGTGACGTAGGCGTCGGAAAGATCGCGATAGAAGCCGACCTCACGCAGGCGTGATCTGAAGGCAGCGAGGTTGCCTCGTAGTGCCTGCTGATCGGTTATTGATGCACCGCCGAACCCGTCGCCTGGCGGCAACCGGTCGATGTGCAGCCCGTACCGCTCGCGCAAGAGGGCGAGCAGTTCGTCGATGCGCAGCTCGCCGGTGTGGTAGCCCCTAGCGCCCCCCGGACGTAGAACGGCGATTTGGAGTAGCACTTCGAGTAGACGGCTGTCCAGAATGAAACGACGCGCCGAGTTCTTCGCCCTGGGCTGCGCGATTAGTGCGCCCGGCCGGTTCTTCAGCAGCAACGAGTCCAGGCATTCTGTGAGGTACTGGCGGTGGAAGCGACCCCGCACCGCTACCAGCATCTCGATGTAGGTGTCGAATTCGCTGAGTCCCATCGCGCGTACGGCCGCCAACTCGGGGTCAAGGTCCCCGTCTGTCACCCCGCCGGTATCCTCGACGGAGATCACGCGCTGGCCGAAGTACTTCTCCCGCTCGGTCTCCCAATCCGGCCCAAGCAGAGCCAGCACTTGGCCGACGGAGAATTCGCCGCTTGGTGGCTTGGGAAGCTTGCTGCTTCGGGCCAGATGCGTAGCGAACTCGTCCAGCTTGCGCGTCGAGAAGTATGCCTTCACAAACGCAGGGATCCGCCGGTAGTGCAGGTCGGCGCTGCGCTCGGCGAGGTACGCCATGGGTGTCCCCGGCTGGGCGGCCACGTCGACGAGCAACCCGATCCGGTACTGGCAGTCGCCGTGCGGGTTCTTGGGATCCTTCGCGGCCACTGGGCATGCATCGCAGGTCGGGTCGCCGCCCCTGCGGCGCAGCAGAGCGGGCAGCAGCTTAAGCATGCGCAGGTGGTACAGGGCCAGATGAAAGGAGAACAGCACCTTCAGGTAGTCCACCATTACCGACCGCGGGATGAAACGCTCGTAACACAGGAGGCGGGTGACGTCCTCGGCGAGGAGGTCCGCCGCGCCGACGCAGACAGGCGGAAAGCTTCCCCGATCCTCCCGGGTGTCCGCGGTGTCCTCGACCTGGTCGAGCAGACGCAGCAACGCCTGCGTCTCGACGTCCAGCGTCACAGCGCTGTCCGGAAGCCCAGTTACTTTGTCGTGCCCATGGAAGAAGAAGGCGGTCAGGTGTTCGAGCGCCCTCTGCCCGGCCCCGTTGCGGGCGTGGTAGAGCATCTCGTAGATGTGCTGGGCGGCACCGTAGTCGCGCGAGTGTTTGGGGTTGCGGAACCGGTACGTATAACCGTGCAGCGGCCTCGGTGCGGCAATGGCCTGCGAGGACTTCCCGCGGTTTACCACGTCCATCAGGTGCGTCTCGAGCCATCGTTCGAGAATGTCCCGGTGCTCCGCGAAGCCGGTGAACCACTCGGGATGGGTGAGGAACTCGTCGACGAAGGCTTCGGTGGTGAGCTCAATGGAGCGACGCAGGCGACTTGGGTACCCCTTGTGAGCCAACCGGGCGAAGAAGGCGGTCAGCACCCGGTCCATCTGGATTTGTTTGAACTCCAGATAGCTGATCTTGGTGAGGCGAAACTCCCGGTCACGCTTGGACAGTGGCATCAAGCCACCTCCTGTCCTGCCGGCGTCGCGGTTACGTGGCTCATCTCGAGCCGGCCGTCGTTGTGGCGCTCCACGCGATAGAAGTCGTGCCCGGTCGTCGTCAGCAGTACCTCCTGATAGGGCTCGGAGCCAAGGCGGTTCTTGAAGACCGCGAGGCTTAGGTAGTAGCCCTGCTCCTCCTCGACGCTCGGGCGATAACCCGCATTGAGACGCTCCAGCATCTCAAAGACATCGAGGTTCACCATCAGCTCCGCCGAGCTGCCCGTGGTTGCCAGGTACTTAAGCACGAGGCTTGCGGGCATGTGCTCGACGAACCGCGCCCCGCTGGCCGCATCAACCACGCTGAATGAGAACCGTTCGGCCGGGAACATCCGGTAGCTACGCACCGTACCGCGCTCGACCTGGCGTACCTGCAACGCCAGCTTGCCCCCCACTTGGCCCAGGTCGTTGAGCCCTTCCCCGCGGTTGATCGCGCGCAACACGTCGGCTAGCGCGGCGGCCAGATCGGAACGGCCGGCGATCAGGTTCATCATCCGCTCGGCGGAGCGGTACGGCAGCATCTGGCGCCACCCAGGATCACGGCGTTCGAAGTACGCTCGCCGGCGCGCCATGGCCACGTACTGCTGGTGGACCTCTCCGCGGCGTGCGGTGGCCTGGCCCGAGTAGTCGCGAGGCAGCTCTGCGAAAAGACTCCGCAGCACGTCACGGTCATAGCCACTGCGCAGATCGAATCGGAACAGCGTGCGGTCGGCGGCGGGCGAGACGAAGTCCAGATTGCGATCCAGTCGGGGGTCGCTCGACATGCCCGTGTCCACGTCTTTCAGCAGGTCGAGCAGCCGGTCACCGGTAGGCCGGTCGCCACCCAGCCAGCTGTTGAAGTAGAAACCCTGCAGGATCGACTCCCGGTCGCCGGCCTGGTACAGCTCGTGGATCTGCCCGCAGTCGCGGGTGCCCACCAACATGTACGCCAGCGCCGACCGCATGTCCCGCAGCGTGATGTGCAACCGGCCGCGCAGATGCGTCAGGGTGTAAGCGGTCTTGAGACGCTCAATGACCTTCGGCCCGGCTACCGGATCCTGGAAGGTGCGGGCGTTGTGGTGGGCGTAGCAACGATCGCGCAGGTCGCATCGCTGGCACGGCTCCCAGAACCCTTCGTGAGTGAGCCGCCGCAGGGTGCGCGCGAAGATCGACTCGTCGCCGCCCTGTTCATCGCCGTCGTACCCGAGCGGATCGTGAACGACGCTGCGCAGGTTGAGGTTGACCACTGCCACCCCGTGCTCCGGCGCCCCGGTCACCAGGCCGTTGCGGACGACCTGATCCAGCAAGGGAAACCGCACCGTGTTGGCGGCCAAAAAGTCGACCAGGCGTCCCTCGTTGATCGCGATCAGGCGTGCCTCGCCGTCAGACCACGCCTCGGGTACGGAACCGGCGAACGGCGCGAAGAAGTCGGTGAGTACGTTGTCGCTGCTTTGCTCGCCTTCGTCCTGGCTGCCGTCGTAGTTGGTCACGAACGTGCGCCCACGCAGCGTGAACCGCCGACCGTTGGGCAGCGGCGCTGCGAATGTGGCCTGCTGCTCGCGGGCCCGGTTCTCCAGTCGCTGCAGGAAAGCGGTCTTGCCATCACCGGCGTTCCCGGTGATGATCACCAAGCGGAACTCACCCGCCAACACGGCCGGCTCCAGTTCCCGGTCGAGCGCGGTTTCCACGTACGTCCGCTCGGCCAGCGTGTCCAGACCACGGGTGCCGGCATTGCTGTGCGCGCTCTGGCTGTAGAGCGTCAGCAGGCGCGAGACGTACGGATTGGTGTTCGGCGGCAGGGCGTCTGTGTCGGCCGGACCGGAGATCGTTGGGATCCGGTCGGGCTCTGGGAGCGACCGGACCGCCTGCTTGATTTTGCCGAAGGCAGACTGAAGTTCGATTGCCGAGGCGAAGCGGTCCGCCCGCTTCGGCGCGATCGTCCTGAGGATCACCTCCACAAAAGACGGTGCGAGATCGGCGAGCCCGGAGAACTCGCGTGGATCGGCTGCTGGGACACCGGGTGGTGGAGCCGCAGCTTCCCAGGGGTAGCGGCCAGTAATCGCCTCATACAGGGTGACACCCAGCGCAAAGAGGTCGCGGTCTGCAAGATCGCCGGGTTGCGGGTAGGCAGTGCGGTCGAGGTCGGGAGGGAGGTAGCGGTCTGACCCGCCGCCATGCCCGTTGCCTACGTCGCGAAGGACGGAGACGTTGAAGTCGATGATGCGTACCCCGTTGCCGGTCCAGAGCAGGTTGCGGGGCTTGATGTCGCAGTGGTACGCGCCATGTCGGTGTAGATGGACTAGACCATCGGTCACCTGCTTGGCGAGATCGAGCGCGTCGTCGGGCGAGAATAGCTTCTGGTTGATCATCTCGCTGATGTCCAACCCGTCGATGTACTCGAAGACGATGAATGGCGGGGGAAAACCAGAGTCCGAGAACTGCGCGTCGTAGACCCGCACCACGTTGGGGTGTTCGGGCACCCGCAACAGCGTCCGGTACTCCTTCTTCAGTCGTTCCAGCGTCGAGTGCCGGTCCTTCAGGATCACCTTGACCGCCCGGGGCACGTCGCCCAGCGTGTCGATGACCTTATAGACGACGCCGAACGACCCGGCACCGATCCGTTTCTCCACCAGGTATTTCGACGTCAGCATCGTGCCGGGCACCAGCCGCCCGTAGTCGACCTCCGACACGGCCTCGGTTTCAGCTGGTGTCGCCAACGGTTCCCCGCCGGAGTCGTCGCTGTCCCGCGCGGCAAGAAGCCGTCGCAGATCCTCGGCAGCCTGCGCCGCGGAGGGCCGCTGATCCGGGTCGAAGCTGCATAGTTTCTGCAGCCACTTATCGATCGTGGTCGATACCTCGCTACGGAGGTCGGACGGCTTGGCGGGAAAGACACCGCCCTGGTCGTAGACGTCGGTTGGGCTGCTGAACGGCTTCTCGCCGGTAAACAGTTCGTACAGCACCAGGCCAGCGCTGAATACGTCCGAGGCGGCGCTGGCGTTGGATGGTTCCCGAACCGTCTCCGGCGCCTGGTACAGCGGCTCCAGGTCATCGACGATGGCTTGGGCAATAGTCTTCGATCGGTCCACCCCGGCGCGGGCGAACTCGAACCCGATGACATGCAGGTGCCCATCGGCGCCCAGCAGCAGCGTGCCCGGGGTGATGTTGCGGTGCACGACCTGGTGTCGGTGCGCGTGCGCCAGGGCGTCCAGCAGTTCGCCGGCGACCGCGAGCTTCTGGTCGAAAGTCAGCGCGAGATTGGGCCGGTCGATGTGTAGTCGCAACGCCTGCCCGGCCACATCCTCGGTGACCAGCAAGTAGCGGTCCTCGCCCTCGGTGGCAAAGAAGTCCCGTACCCCGACGATGGCCGGATGGCCGGGCATGTGGTTCAGTGCGTTGTAGGCGTTGGCGATCCGGGTCCGCTGCCCGGCCCGCTCCTCCTTGGGCAGGTAGGGATCAGCGACGTACACCCGCAGTAGCACGTGACCGGATTTTGCACCGGCGTAGCTGTTGAAGGCGCGGTACTCGGTGTACGCGTCCGTGCCGCCCAGCCGTTCCTCCACCTCCCAGCTGTTGAAGCGCAGTGGCCCGGTGCGGGCGTGGGCCGCTCCCTGCACCGCCCGGCGGACCATGGCCTGCACGCCTGCGATGTTCTTGCTGAATTTGGCCGGAATGCGGGCGGTGTTTTGGAAAAACGCCACCGACTTCGCCAGCGTCGTGACACTAGGCGCGTCCCGCCCGCCCGGATCCTGGATGACCGCGTCCGGCGCTGCCAGAACGACGGCTGCGTCAACATAGACACCGTCGAGATCACGCCGGTTCGGCTGGCTCGCCGTGATGAGACCCTTGAGGGTACGCGCGTGCGCGCGCAGCTTGATCAGCGGCGAGCCAAAGGGCTGGCGACGGTCCGGGTACCACTTCGGCCCGTAGACCTCAATGAGGCCCTGGATGCCCTTAATGTCCACCAGGTACACCGCGTGTGGCGCGACCACCGCCAAGTCAACCTCGAAAACCTCACCGTTACGGTGGATTTCGAAGTTGTGCATCAGCGTGTAGCTGTTCGGCAGATGATCCCGGAGGTATCCGATAGCCCGACGCTCGGCCTCGTTGGCCGGCGTGCCAACCGCGATCACCGTCGCAGCCATTAACTCGCCGCCTCGATAGCATCCTCAACCAACATGCGTGCCCGGCTTTCATCGACACATGCCTGGTCGCGCAACTCCTGAGCTCGGATGACGTCGCCTCCAATCGTGCGCCTCACGACGGCCGATGGCCAAGGGATGCGGATGTTGCGCACTCGGCTCTCATCGATATGGGGGATGCTAGACCCTGCGCTTTCTCGCGAAATCAGTAGTACTCCTTCGGACGTCGACAATACGGCGGAGATATATCCGGAATCACTTAGCTGGCGTGGCGTGACACGGATCATATTGTTCGATATTGCGAATCCGTCGAGGTACTTACCGACGAGCACCGACCGTCCTATGAGCCCCCCAAGCTGGCCAGCTTCCTGAATCAGGATGTCGCCTTGCGAGACGACCAAGGCGAATTGCTCCGCAACTGACCGCATCAGGTACCGCTCCGATGTCGGCGCAAGCTGGAACACATCGTTACCAGTGAGGTAAGGAACGCCATACTTGGGATCAGCGTAGCGGCGTTTGAAGATTCCCGGGATAAATACCTTGGCGACGTCGCCCAGCTTCCGGTGCTCCTCCACGGTGGCGCCATCGAAGGCATGCCGAGCAGCGATGCACGGCTCGCTGAAGTAGAACGCGTCAAGCCGGGATTGAAGCCGCGACGAGTGAACAGATGTCCACAGGGACGGACTTGGGCCCGAGTTCGCCGGCAATATTTCCCGGACTCGCTGGGTGGCTTGTTCCAGCAGCCCTATGGCCTTACTCCGAGCTGCAGACGCGCCTTCAACAAGGGCATGCACCTGTTCTTCAACTTTTGAGCCGAGGCGTGGTACAGGCAAGCGCGCAATGTTCTCCGCCTCAATGTGGACAATGATCGATCCGAACGTTCCGCTGACGACGAGCGGCATCCCGAATCTAGACGAGAGGAACGCGTAAAGGTAGCCCGACGGGACTCGGGAGGTGTCCGGCACCACCTTCAGCACGTCCTGTGACATGGCCATATCGGCCATGTCACGCCTGCAGTATGCCATCCGCCCAATACTGCCGGATCGCGTTATCAGGGTGCTGCCAGCCGGACACCTGAACAATGGATTAGCCCCGACCTGCCCCCTCGAGATGAACGGCTGCCTCGATAGGTCGGCCTTCAGGATATCGGAACTACGCAGGAACGGAACGCCATAATCTGAGCCATCGACCCAGCGAAGCTTGTCCATTCCAACGTGATACATCCCGGCGGCCCCGCCTGCCGTCAGGTCGATAAGATCTTCTTTGGGAAGAGACGAAGCTTCTAGCTGTTTCTTGGCTTCGATTCCGCCCCGAGTGAACGGGCCGCAATCGAGCCTGTGCTCCTCTTCCATGATCCAAGAGAACGGAATGCGCTTGACAATCATTCGCCAGGCTCCGGCGAGTCGCGGCGGAACGCTAAGTATGCGTCGGCAATCTCTGGAAGATCATTGTCGATGACCTTATCTTTTCGTCTGAGCACTCGAACGACCGATTGGCCGCCGACACGCACCCGCTCGCGATGCTCGACTTCTTCGACGATCTCCTCTCCATCGGCGCGGCGTTTGTAAAGAGTGTTGCCCCGCCTATCAAAACCGACATTTTCGGCTACTGCCATGAATACTGGATAGTCGCGAGATTCGCCCAAGTCTGCGGCCTTCAACTCCTCGCTCGTCTTCTTCTTCAAGAATACGAGGCTGGTTAGAATATTCACGTTGGCCTCGACTATGAATACCTCGACCGGCAGATCAACGCTGGCTAGCAGCCAGCAATGACGCAGCAACCACCATCTAATGTATTCCTGCGCAGGATTGCCCAGAATTCCATCTGGCAGGACGATCCCCATCCGGCCGCCTGGCTTCAGCCACTGGTAGCAGCGCTCTATGAAGAGCACCTCGGGAGCGACGCTGCCCTGCAGACGTCCAGTGTTTCGGAACCCGCCGTCCTCGGTGCGCTCCCAGACGTAGGCGAGGTCAAACGCCTTCAAGATGTTTGCGTCGGTGATGGGGATGTCCGAACCGAACGGTGGATTCGTCATCACCACGTCAATTGACTCGAGTCGCGCATCTTTGCGAGCTGCGGCGACGCCCGGTAGGTGGCCGGCCGGAAACTCGAGCGAGTTCATGTGGAACAGCCGCGCCTCCGCCTCGCTGGCCATAACCACGTTCATCTGGGCTGCGCGCACCAGAAACGGGTCGAAGTCCGCGCCGAACAGGTTCGCACGTGCGTAGCTAGCCAGGCGGTCCCGGATGGATAGGAAGTCCGCAGTCGACTCGTCGCCGGCTGCGACCTTCTTCTCGTCATGGAGGCGCTGGTCGAGTCGCTTGAGGGTGGAAACAAGAAACCCGCCCGTGCCGCAGGCCGGGTCGAGGACCCGCTCGTTCTCCTTCGGGTCGAGTATTTCGACCATCAGGTCGACCACACCTCGAGGCGTAAAGTACTGGCCGCGGTCGCCTCGCAGGTTTGTCCCCACCAGTTCCTGGTAGGCCGCACCCTTTACGTCCAACCCTGTGCGGCGGAAGTCGTACTTGGCTAGCTCGGCGACGATGAAGGCGAGAGCCCGGTCCGAGAGCTCGATCCGTTCGTCGCCTTGGAAGACCGTGCCCGCGTAGTCCTTCTTCGCCTCCTCGAAGAGCGGCTCGATCCGGGCGCGGATTGCCTTTTGTCCTTCCGGGTCGAACTGCTCGTCGACGAGCTGGCGCCGGCCGTTAACCGCCTTCTCGTACATGCCGGCCCAAAAGCGTGGCGGCTCGTCACGGCGCCGGCGCTCGTCGTGCAGCTTGGCAAAGATCAGATACAAGAACTGGCGGAACGCGATGTCCTTCGACATGCCTTCGTTGCCGTGGATGTAGTTATGGCAGCGGCGGAAGGCGGTGAGCAGCATCTCTCGGTCGGCCCTGCGGAGCTGAGCGTTCGAGGCGACCGTACGCGAGCCGAGGGTATCGTCGCCGAGTGGCCAGTCGCCGAGCGGTTGGAACTTCACATCGAAGCGGGTGACCTGCTTCTCGAAAAAGAAGAACTCCAAGCCGTTGGTCCACAGCCCGTACCGGCAGTCCTTCGCCTCGGTCATCACCGAGTACAGGGGGTCGAACTCCTTCTTCGCCTGTTCGTGGTCGCGCATCTTGTACGCGCTCTTGGTACCCCTCGCGGGTTCCTTCTCGCACATGACCACGCGGCGCAGGTTCTCTACAGTATGGCCCATGCCCGCATTGAAGATCGCAATGTCGACCTTCCTTAGCCGCCCGTCGACCCGAATCTTGAAGTCGGGCAGCATGTCGTCCACGGAGATGCCGTACTCGTGGAACAGCGCGCGGGCGATCCGTTGGCGTACCTGCTCCTTCGGAGTGTCCTTGACCGGCTTGCCGGTGATGTAGTCCAGCAGAGTGCCCTCTTCGAGCGAGGTGACCTCGTCGTCGCCGGACCGATCGATAGCCTCGACCTCGAGGTCCTCACTCATGAGCATGCCCTTCTATCAAATCATCGTCTGACGCGCTCGCCGCACCTCCGGCACGGACCCAGCCGTCGACGTCCTCGCGCTTGAACTTCCAGAACCGGCCGACCTTGTAGCCGGGCATGCCCTTGTTGGTCACCCAGGCGTACACGGTGTCCTTGCTGACCCCGAGGTACTCGGCCACCTCATCCACCGACAACCAACGGTCAATCACTGCACACGCCCCCTGCGGTTCAGCGTGCGAGCGTACACGCGGAGCCATGTCTAGCAGCTGCAACACTCCGGATCAATGGCCTGTAAGCCTGGTTTATGCTGACCAGGCCGGAGCAAGCGGGTGCTGGGTGGATCTGCAGGGAGGTGGCCCGGTTGGACGGGCTTCGACGCCACGACCCTTGCTCTGTGAGGAGCCCTCTGGGATTGGCTCAGCCGAGGCTCGTCAGCCACTCTCAAGATGCGATTTCAGCAGCGCAGCCCCAAGACAAGGTGACCCCTGCTCCACCATGGCCGTAGTTGTGGATCACGCGAGCGCCCTTGAGCTGCTCTTCTTCGACTCGGACGTACGGCCGGGTGGGTCGTAGTCCGACTCGGATCTCGATGACTCGGGCGTCACGAAGGCGTGGTTCGACCTCGGAGCAGCCGGCAATGATCGCGGCGGTGATGTCCGGATCCGGCTCCCGGCTCCACTCATCCAACTCGGCGCTGCCACCCAGGACAAGGGTCTCGCCCTGGGGATAGAAGTGCAGTAGGTCCGGTGAGAGTCCGGTGTCTTCGGAGAAGAATTCGGTGATGTCGGGGTTCTCGACCACGACGAGTTGCCCACGGATCGGTGTCAGGTCGGGGTCGGGTACGAGGTCCCTGGCGCCCATCCCGGCGCAGTTGACGACTACTGGAGCAACATCAACGGTTTCGTCGAGTGAGTCGATCCGGCGGGTCGCGATCTCGCCGCCGGCTGCCTCCAGCCGCCCTCGCAGGTAGCCGAGGTAGACCGGCATGTCGACCAGCGGCGCGGTGTACCGCCACCCGGTGGCGAAGCCGTCCGGTAGTTCGCTCGGCTCGCACATCCGGAACCCGTCGAGCTGGTTGCCCCACTTCGGCGGTTCGACGGGCTTGCGGGACGCCTCAATTCCGGAGACGAGCCGTACGCCGGCCGCCGGGTCGGTGGCGAGCTGCTGCAGGACGTCAAGTGTCTGGGCGCTCCAGAGGCGTACTCGGTCGACGGGTTCGACAAGATACGGCCCCCACATCGCCCCGGCGGCGTACGAGGTGGTCTTCTCGGGTGGCTCGGCTGCCCAGATCTTCACCCGCCGTCCGGCTTCGGCGAGGCAGACGGCGGTGGTGAGGCCGGAAACGCCGGCACCGATGACCAGAACGTCGAGGTCGGTGCGGGTCATCGTTTGACCGTAGTGTCAGGCCGGGTGGCGCGCGAGCGCGTTCTCAAGCTCGGGAAGCAGGTCGGCGACGCTCTGGTTCCGCTTCCGGCGGCGAAGTTCCTGCGCAAGCGTGCTGAGCAGGGCGGTACTACGAGGCGATCGGACTTGGTCAAGCCGGGGCAGGGCCATCCGGGTCACGGCGCAGGCATCGTCGAGTTTGCCGTGGGCGGTGTAGCCGAGCGCGAGCCAGGCACCCTCGTAGAGGGCACGCCGCTGGTAGGGAACGTCTGGCTGGCGGGCGTAAGCCCCAGTGCGTAGGAGCGCTTCGCCCTTGCGGAGCAGCACCCGCCCGTCGGTTCCCCTGCCGCGGGCCACCACCTGTCGGCCAGCAAGGATCATCGCGTAGCCAGCCTGGCAGTCGAGATGGTTCGCGGTCAGGTAGTACATCCACTCCGGGTCGCGGTCGGGATGCCGCCTCGCGAGCTGGTCGCGGGACTCTGCCCAGGTGCGTTCGCACTGGTCGACGTGTCCGGCAGCGGCGTGGGCGTACGCGAGGCGGGAAAGCACGGACGCCTGGACGCTCGCGGCGGACCGGTCAGCAACCCGGCGGGCGGCGTCGCCGAGGCGCAGGCCGTCGTCGGCGTCGCCGAGTGAGGCGGCCTGGAAGGCCAGGTCGGCGAGAATGTGCGCTTCCATGGACCGGTAGGCAGCGTCATGGGCGGCCCGGAGGCCGGTGAAGAAGTATCGCTGGGCGAGACCTTGTTGTCCGGCGTCAAACGCCTTCCATCCGGCGAGTTGGGCGAGGTCTGCGAGGGCGACCAGGAGCCGGCGGGTGGTGGCGTCGGTGTGGCCTCCGTCGCGGAGTACGAGCAGGACCGCGCGGACCTGGGCGCCGACGTAGCCGAGGCCGGATGCGCCGCCACGCTCGTCGTCGAGTAGTTGTAGGCGCGGCACGCTGGCTTCGATCTGGTCGACCAGCGGGTCGTCCGGTGTCGCGGTCGGGAGCGCGGTCCCGTTCGCCGGAAGGTGTACGCCGAGGTAGATGTTCACGGCCTGGGCTAGGGCGGTCCCGGAGACGGAGAGGAACATTCGCCTGTCCACCAGTCCTCCCAACAGCCAGTCCTCGGCGACCAGCATGGTGTTCGCGAGTGTCCACGGCCCGTACATGCCGGTGCTGGCCGCCATTACCAGCGTGCCATCCGCAGCGTCGGGCTGCCCGTGCCAGAGGTCCCCTGCGGTCACGATGCGGCCGAGGCGACGGGAGATGACGTACGCGGTCAGCGCTGGCAGCGGCGGGCGGGGGATGCCGCCGGCGTCGCGCCAGTGGTAGGGCGCGGTTTCGGCGAGTGTGCCGGGCCCGAAGAGTCTGTTGATCTCCCGCGCGAGGGTGCGCGGGGTGAGGCCAGCTTCGGCCATGTGCGCGGCGAGGGTCTGGTTGGTGCGGTCGGGCGGCGATCCCATCAACTCCTCCGCAGGGTCAACCGACAGTACCGCGAAGGTACCGGACCGTGTTGGCCGCTGGCGGTCGGCGAATTGACGCTCTTGACGGTTCCATCCCCTGCCCGAGTGGCGCCGGTTAGCGGTCTGCTGAATGCGTCCCCGCCGGCGCACCGCCAGGAGGGCTGCGCCGGCGGGTGAACCTCGACGGGCGAGTGGAGGACCTGATGCGTACTTCGGCGATGACCCAGACCAAGCCTCCATGGGACTGGGAGTTCGACTGGCACCTCACGAACCGCTGCAACTTCTTCTGCGAGTACTGCCACCCGCAGATCCGCTACGTGCTCAACCGCAAGCACCTCGACGAGCCGGCCCCGGAGCTGGTGGTCCAGCGCTTCGACGAGCTGGGCAAGGTATGCCTGGTGCACATGTCCGGTGGCGAGCCGTTCATGTTCCCCAGGTTCGTCGAATTGTGCCGGGGCCTGGCCGGCAACCACTTCATCAGCATCAACACCAACCTCGCCTCCGAGGATGTGCCGGAGTTCGCCGAGCGTGTCCCGGCCGGCCGGGTGGCGAAGATCGTCGCCGCGATCCACCAGCCCGAACGCGAGCTTCGCGGGCTGGAGCTCGACGCGTACGCCCGCAACTACCTGATCCTGCAACGCGGCGGGTTCGACGTGACCGCCCTGTACGTGCTGTATCCACCGCTGCTCAGTCGGCTTGCCGCCGACCTGGATCGGTTGCGCGAGCTGGGAGTGGACCACGTACGGGCCAAGGTGTTCAAGGGCGTGTACGAGGGTGTCCGCTACCCGGAGGGCTACACCGACGAGCAGAAGGCCCTGGTGCTGGCCAACTCCGGCGAATACGTCTTCAACCGGCCGTACCTCGACGGGATGCTCTCCTTCCGAGGCCAGGCGTGCACCGCCGGTGTCACGTCGTTCAAGATCACCGTCACCGGTGACGTACGCCGATGCGCCTCCGTGCCCACCGGCTACGGAAACCTCTACGACGGCACCTTCCGGCCCGCCCAAGTGAACGAGCCATGCCCCGCCAAGCGGGTGCTGGTCCTGTCGCAGTGCCTGTCCTACCTCGTCGAACCTCCGGTCCGCCCTGAACAGGGCGTCGACCCGGACGACCTCTGACCCGAAGGGCACCCCCCATGCAGATCTCGATCCGTCACGCCTGCGTCGGCCCGGACAACCAGCCGTTCGACGTCGCCGAACGCAAGGGCGTCGGCCATCCGGACAGCCTCGCCGACCTGGTCGCCGACGTCTTCTCCCAGCGCTACTCGTCCTGGTGCCTGCGCGAGTTCGGCGCCATCCCCAACCACTGGGTCGACAAGGTCAACCTCGTCGGCGCCGCCGCCGACGTCCGCTTCGGCGGCTTCGACATCCTGAAGCCGGCCGACTGCTATCTCTTCGGAAAGATCACCGACCAGGTCGGCGACACCCCGGTGCCGATCGAAGAAATCTTCCGGGCCGTCGTCCTCGACGTCCTGCCGGCCGCGATCGGCGACCGGCGGATCCTCGAACACCTGCGCCTGCACATCAACAACACGCGCGGCACCGCGGTCGACCACGACCCGAGGTTCTACCGCCCCGACGCGGCCCTGGACATCAACGCCGTACTCGCGACTGAGGCCGTCGCCAACGACACCGTGGTCTGTGTCGGCACCAGCCGGCGCGGCCTCGCCGCCGACCTCGCGATACGGCTGGAACGGCGACTCACCAGCGAAGGGTTCCGACAGGTCGTGACTGCTGCCGGAACCGACGTGAAGGTCATGGTGGTGCGGATCGGCTCCGCACTGGAGGTCACGGCCGCGCTGCCGTTCCATCCCGAACTGGTCGGCTCCTGGCGGGCGTACCGGGAAGTCCTCGCCGAGGCGCAGAGCATCGTCTCCGCCGAGCTGAAGTCGCTGCTCGACCAGGAGCCCCGATCCCGCGACATGACCGGCCTATCGCTGCACCTCAACACAAAGGACGTGCCGGGGCGCGGCTACCTGGCGCCGTTCGGCACCTCGCTCGGCAAGGGCGACTGCGGCGCGGTCGGGCGCGGCAACCGCTACAGCGGCGTCATCGAGCCTCTCCGCCCGGCGAGCGGCGAGGCGCCCGCCGGCAAGAACCCGATCCACCACGCCGGGAAGATTTACACCGCGCTCGCCGCCGAGGCCGCCGAACGGGTGTTGGCCACAACCTCGGTGTACGCCGAAGTCACGATCGTCGCCCGCAACGGTGGCCAGCTCGACGCTCCCGCACACGTCCTGGTTTCGGTGGACCGCGAGGTCGACGCCGTCACCGTGGCCGAGATCGAAGAGGTTGTGCGGCGTGTCGTCGCCGGCGCCTCGACATTCGCCGCCCGTTTCCTCGGCGTCGAACCGCTGGCGCGGTTCCGGGACGGAGCCCCGCTATGAGGACGAAGATGCTGTCCGAGGTGCACCAACGACACCTCGCCGACCTACGCGACCAGCCTGCGGTCATCGACGCTGAGGGCCTGCGCATCGGGTCGCAGTACGTGATGTTCTTCGCCGAGGCCGAGCTGATGCGCGAGCACGCTACCCGCCTCACCGAGGGGTTCACTCGCCCCAACGTCTTGGAGGTCGGACTCGGGCTCGGAGTGTTCGCCGTCCAGCTATCGAAGCGAGAGATCGGCTCGTACACCGCAATAGAACCGCACCCTGGCGTGGCCCTGATGGCGCGCACGCGGGTGGTCGAAACCCTCGACGTACCAGCGCGGGTGTATGTCGACCCGTGGCAGCTTGTGACGCTGCCGGCCGGCGTCTTCGACGCGATCATGTACGACACCTGGCCGCCGGACGGCCACGCTGACTCCGACTTCGCCGAGTTCGTCGCCGACGTCGCGCTGCGCTGCCTGCGCCCGGGTGGCCGGTTCAGCTTCTTCCACAGCGGCACCTCGATCGGCCCGACGCGCCGCGCGGTCCTCGACCGGCACTTCGCGGAATGGACCGCCTACCCGCACACCATGCCGAGCGAGCAGACTCCACCGCACTGGACCAAACCCAGCCGCGACTTCCTGATCCCGATCGCCACGAAAGGCGGCGCCCGATGACCTCACCGATCGCGCCGACGGTCTCCGCGCAGCAGATCGACCGGTTCGCCTCACACGGATACCTCGTCCTGCCGGACCTGATCCCGCCCGCCACCATCCAGGACCTCCGTGTCGAGGCCGACACCCTCCTCGGTGACCGGCTCGCCTGGATGGTGGCCGCCAGAGCGCTCGACCCGCGTGTCACCTGGTGGCGACTCGCCAACGGCAAGCCGTACGTGCTCAAGGTCAAGCCCGTGGTCGACCTAGCCCCGGCCGTCATGGCGGTGGCCGACAGCCCCAAGCTGCGCGCTGTCGTCGCCGACCTGCTCGGCAGTCCCCCGAAGCTGATGGACAACAAGATCATGTAAAAGCAGACCGTCGACATCACTGCCGGATGGGCAGCGCTACCGGTGCTCGGTGAAGAGGTCCGCAAGCACACCGACGCGGCCTACTACGCGACACGCGGCTACCCGCGGGTGCTCACCGTCGCCATCTGCCTCGATCCCTGCACCGAAACGGCCGGCGCGCTGCGTGTGTGGCCCGGCAGCCACCACCACACCATCGAGATGATCCCGACCGACAACCAGGGGCCCGTCGTACCCGATACCGCCGCGCCCGACACGGCCGCCGTGACCCTGGTCGCCGCACCCGGCACGGTTCTGATCTGGGACGCCGCCCTCGTCCACGCCAGCGGGCCGAACACCTCCGGTCACCCACGTCGACTGCTCGTGCTCGGCTACGGCCCCGCCAATGCCGACGACGGGGAAGCGCGATGAAGATCCTCATGCTCGGCGGCACCCGGTTCGTGGGCCGGCACATCGTGGAGGAGTGCCTCCGACGCGGAGACGACGTCACCGTGCTCTACCGGGGCCGCTCACCATCACCCTTCGCCGGAATCGCGCGCCACGTCCTGACCGACCGGCGCGCACCAACCGTCGAAGCCGCCGCCGTCCTCGCCGAACCGTGGGACGTGGTCATCGATACCAGTGCCGGCGACGTTGACGACCTGCGCCCTGTCCTGCCCCTGCTCGGCGACGTCGACCAGTACCTGTTCGTCTCCACTTGCGGGGTGTACCGCAGAGCACCTGGCCGGCACGGCCTGACCGAACGGGCACCCACGATCGCGGCTGACGCCTCCCACCCGGTACGCGCCTCCGCCACCCGCAAACTCCGCTGCGAGCGATACCTCCGGCGCCGCCTCGACCGGATCAACGTACCCCTGCTCATCGCCCGCCTCAGCCTGGTCATCGGCCGGTACGACGACAGCGAACGCCTCGCCTACTGGCTCGAACGCGCCCTGCGCGGCGGTGACGTCCTGGTCCCGATGGACGACCGCCAGGCCATCCAACTCATCGACGCCGCCGACGTCGCCCAGTTCCTACGCAATGCCGCCGACCAGCACCTTGGCGGCGTCGTCAACGTCGTCGGCGCCCGAACCAACGCCCGAACCCTGGTGGACACGGTCCTGAGCCGCGCCGGCCGAGCCGTGACTCCCTGTCGGGTTGGCGAGGACTTCGCCTTCACCCACCGCCTACAGCCATGGACCGAAATCCCCCTGTGGCTGCCCGCCAACAGCCCCGAACTAGCGCTCATGTCGGTCAACAACAGCCGCGCCACCAGCGCCGGCCTCACCCTTCGACCCCTTACCGACAGCATCACCGACGCGCTCGGCTGGCAGGCGCTGCGGCGCAGCTGGTCACAGCGCTGGCTCGATCACGCCCGCGAGCAGGACCTGATCCAACGGTGGCGGGGATGATGACGATGCTGCCCTACACCCAGCCCGCCCCGTACCACTCGCAATGGGGCGAGGACCGTTGGCTCGCCGAGAACTACCACCTCCCAGCACACGGAGTATTCGTCGACATTGGGGCTGGCGACGGTGTACGCGGCAGCAACAGCCTCTACTTCGAAAACCGCGGCTGGCGCGGCCTCTGCGTGGACGCCGACCCGCGCAACCACCAACGTCTCCGGCGCCGCTGCTGCGCCGTGGACACCTGCGCCGTATCCACGACCCCCGGGATCTGGCCATTCGGCATATACGCCCACAAGCCCTCCTGGTCCGGTCTGCAGCGGCGCGGCGCGGACTACAAAGAAATCCTCGTCGCCTGCCGAACCCTGGAAGACCTCCTCAGCCAGTGGAACATCGACCAAATCGACCTACTCAGCATCGACGTCGAAGGCACCGAACTCGACGTCTGGGACTCCTTCGACCAGACCCGGCACCGGCCGGCCACCGTCATCGTCGAGTTCGACGACGACCGCCCCGACCGGCACCGCCACACCATCCAGAGCCACCTCGGTTCTACGTATGAACTGGTCCGCGAGACGCCAGCAAACCTGATCCTGCATCGAACAGACCGGCCGTGGCGGCGACGCCGATGACCAGGCCGGGTCTGCCGATCAACCAGCTACTTCCAGACGGCAAGCTGATCGTTGTCTGCGGTCGCGCCGACGACGCGGCAGCCTGGCAAGACCTGCTCGGCCAGACCCGCTGCCTCGCCCTCGCCCTGCACGACGCACCGCCCGAGACGGGACGTGGGACGCTGCGCGGTGCGTCCGACCACCTCGCATGGCAGCACCACGCCATCAGCGGGCTCGACGGCTCCGGTTGGCTCGCCGGGCCGGCGAACGCCTTCGACCCCGACAACACCGCGACGCTCGTTCTGCCCGACCCACTCGATCCGCCGCATTACGGGTCCCGGCGACGGATCGGCGCCAGACAGCCCGCATGGCGGCTCTTCGAGGACAAGACTGTGGTCGACGCGCTCTGGGACGCCGTCGGGGTGCCCCGGACGCCGTCGATCGTCAGCGATGGCACAGCCGACCTCGCCATGCTCGGTGCGATCGTTGACCAGGGCACCGGAGTTGTCTGCTCTTGCCAGCCGATTGGTGCCGGCCCGTCGGCCGGCGGCGACGGCATCTGGTGGTGGCGCGACGGCCCACCACCGGCAACCATCCCCACCGTCGAGCCCGGAACCTGGCGAATCCGGCTGATGCCGCTTCTCGAAGGGGTCCCGGTACGCCTGCACGGAATGGCCCTCGCCACCAGGGTCATCCCGTTCCCGCCCATGGAACTCGTGACACTTCCCCGGCCCGAGCAAGGGACTTTCCTCTGTGCTGGCGCCGTCCCCTTGCTCGGCTGCGCCTCCGACCTCGTTGCCCAGACCGAGCGCCTCGGGGCTGGCCTACGCGAGCGCCTCGGTTACCACGGTGGCTTCTCCGTTGACGGCATCCTCACCGCCAAAGGGTTCCTCCCCACCGATTTCAACGCTCGGCTCACCTCCGCCATGGAAGCATCGCGCCCTGAACGTCGAGTCCTGCTGCACACGATAAACCTGCTCGCCAGAGACGGAATCGAGCCCTACACCAGCGTTACCGAGCAGCTGGCGAAGGAGACCTTTACCGCTGGCGCCACCTGCACGATTTTCGGCGCTGCCACCCACGTCGACGAAAGCGCCCCTCGCGAGGCGTCGGTCCGCTGGGATAGCGACCGGCTGGTTGCCGATCCGACGGGAGCCGATGGAACTCTCGTCGTCACCCCGTCCCCACGCGGCTGGCTGCTGACCGCTTCCCTCGTCACCGACCGGATTCCGGGCGGTGACCGGGTCGGACCCTGGGCGCCTGAGGTCTTCCGGCTCAGCGATGAGGTCCTCGGCACCAACTTCGGTTACCTCGCACCGCCATTCGACACGCAATCCACCACCTGCCCGCCCGGGGAGCCCGACTCAGCTGTGGGTTCACAAAGGAATCGGCCTGCCAACGGTACGGCTGCGTTCATCAGCGCCGGCGACGTGCCGGACAAGGTTGGTGCGGATGGACTACAAACAGGCTAAAGGCGTGAAGGCCCCGGAGAGGAAGCATGTTCCGGGATGTGGCCACGATCATGTCGACGATGCTGGCGGCTGGAGCACTGGCCGTCTCGATCGCGGCCTTTCGAGGGCAACGTAGGCGTGAGGACTTCGAGCTCGCCCGCTCCCTGCATGAGGATCTAACGACCGGCGAGGTGGCGCAGGCCCGCGATCGGCTAGGAACCCTGGTCCGTAGCAAGGGATCCCTCGATGCCGACCAGAAGCCCGCCACAGGCTGGCGGATGGGTCAAGGAGCCTGCCGACGGCGACTCCACGAAGGCGCTCGTGAACCTGGTGAAGGCCGTGCGGGACACCCCTGCGACTGATGCTGGCCAAGCCAGCGGGCGCGGTTGAGCGCTCGGCTGGCTACCTCGGCGGCGATGTCCCGCGTGGGCAGCCGAGCCGTCGCGCCAGGGAGAGTGCCGCGTCGGACTGGTAGTTCGCGTGCTGCGACCGCCGCCCGACCGGATCGACCGGCCCGCCAGCCATTGCCGAGAACGCCTGGGCCAGCCGGTAGGCCAGCAACTTCTCAAGGCCCATAAAGGTACGCCAATCTCGCTCCGATCAACTCGGGCAGGGAGGCGGATCTTCCGTAAAAGGCTCGGGAAGCGGATCGATCGACGACCAGGGTGACCGGCGGATCGATCCGCCGGTCACGAGGGGTCAGCTCAGGCGGTCGAGTGCGGCTCGCAGGCGAGCCAAGGTTCGCTCACGTCCGAGGATCTCGATCGACTCGAACAGCGGCAGCCCGACGGTGCGGCCGGTCACCGCGACCCGTACCGGCGCCTGCGCCTTGCCGAGCTTGAGCCCTCGCTCAGCGCCGATCGCCTCCAGCGAAGCTTTGAGCGCCTCGGCCCGCCACTCGCACGTCTCATACGCCTCGATCACGGCGGCAAGCAGCGCCGGGGCGTCGGCTTTCATGGCTTTCGCCCACGCTGCCTCATCGGCAGCCGGCTCGTCGAGGAACAGGAAGTCGACCATCGGCACGATCTCGGAGAGCACGGCGATCCGGGTCTGCGCCAGCTCGGCGACACCAGCGAACGCGTTGGCGTCGTATGCCTCCGGCCGCCATGGCGCGGTCTCACCGCTCAACCATGGCTGGCATCTCTCGACGAACGCCTCGACCGACAATGCGCGGATGTAGTCCCCGTTGAAGGCACGGAGCTTCTTGACGTCGAAGAACGCCGGCGAGGGGTTGACGTCCTCCAGCCGGAACTCCGCCACGATGTCGTCCCAGGGTAGGATCTCGCGGTCACCGGACGGCGCCCAGCCGAGCAACATCAGGTAGTTGCGCATCGCCTCGGCGAGGTAGCCCTCGGCGCGGAAGTCCTCCAGGGCGACCCGGTCCCGGCGCTTGGAGAGCTTCTGCCGCTTCTCGTTGACCAGGATCGGCGCGTGCACCCATACCGGCGGCTCAGCACCGAGCGCCTCCCAGAGCAGCTGCTGCTTCGGCGCGTTGGGCAGGTGCTCCTCGGCCCGGATCACGTGGGTGATGCCCATGGCCATGTCGTCGACCACGTTCGCCAGCAGGAACACCGGTGACCCGTCGCCCCGGGCGATCACGAAGTCCTCGATCAGGGTGTTGTCGAAGGTCGGCTTGCCGCGTACCAGGTCGACGATGACGGTCGAGCCCTCGTCGGGGGTACGGAAACGCAAAGCGCGGCCGTCCCCGGCAAGTAGGCCACGGTCCCGGCAGTAGCCGTCGTAGCCCTTGTGCTCGCTGCCCGTACGAGTGATGACCTGATCCCGGGCGCAGTCGCAGTAGTAGGCGAGCCCGGCGGCAAGGAGCCGCTCGATGGCCTCGCGGTGGTGCTGGGCGTAGTCGGACTGGAACAGCGGCCCCTCGTACTCACTCGGGCCGATACCAAGCCACTCCATCGCGTCGAGGATGCCCTGGACCCACTCCGGGCGGTTCCGCGCCGCGTCCGTGTCCTCGATCCGCAGCACCATCGATCCGCCCGACTGTCGGGCCAGCACCCAGTTGAACAGGACGGACCGGGCATTGCCGACATGGAACATGCCCGTCGGGGACGGCGCGAAGCGTACGCGGAGATCGGAACTGGCCACGGATAGCAGGCTACCGAACCACCGGCGTACGGCCTGACTGATATCCGGCCCGAAATTCCGGGATGGCGAGGATGGCCCTCGTCCCGGTGGACCGTCCGGCCGAACTGGTCGACCTGCCGCTATCGGTCGCGACTACTTGCGCCACCAGGTGGCTCGGCCGCGCATGCCGTGGTGCCAGGTGTCGGCTTGGTGTCGGGTGTTGTCGATGGCTTGTTGGTCGCGGTCGGAGCGGTATTCGCGGTGGGGCTGGTGTGGGCTCCAGTCGCCGATGAAGGGGCGTAGGTCGTCGGGCTTGGGTTCGATGTCGAAGTCGATGTCGGCGAGGGTTCGGTCTCCTCGGGTGGGGTCGAGGCGGTCGGCGGCGGCTCGTGCCCAGTCGATCCATCGGGTGTGGTTTGCCGAGTTTGCCGTTTCGTTGGGTGCGGTTTGTTCGAGGGCGTCGCAGAAGGCGCGGATCTCGTTGGCGGAGGTCCAGGAGTCGTAGGCGCGCCGGAATGCCTTCTTGCGTAGGAGTTCGGTGGCCTGGGGGCGGGCCTCGTCGAGGGCGGTCTGCCAGCGGCGACGCTTTTCGGTCTCCTGCCGCTTCATCTCGGCGACGTATTCGTCGTGGGCGCGTTGGGCGGCGAGTTTGGCTTCCTCGTCGGCGGTGATGCCGGCTTCGACGTCTCGGATGATTCGGGGGAGGCGTTTCTCCAGCGTGGTGCGCTTGTCGTCGGTCCAGGTGTCTTTCTTGTCCCAGCCGGCGCGGGCGATCTCCAGCCGCAGGCGGCCGGAGGCGACCCGGTCGGTCTTGGGGATCACCAGCCACCGGTTGCGGCGCAGCTGCCGGGTCTCCTCGGCGGTGGGGACGTGGGGGACTTCGTCGTACTCCTCGATCAGTCTGACCTTTCGGCGGGTCTTGTCGACCTGGAGGTAGACGGAGGGGTTCTTGGTTTTGGTGTTCACTCCGACTCGGTGGTCTCGTCGTCTGGCCTCGGCGGCGAGGCCACGGAGCAGGTCCAGCGCCCTGGGGACGGATGCTTCCGTGACCTCCAGCCCGGCCGGGTTCCCCTCCAGGGCGGCGAACACGAGGTCAGGATCGGTGGTGACGCGACGGGTGTTGAGTCGGATCCGATTCCAGTCCGTCTCATCGGGGTCGTTGTCGTTGGACAGGCGGATGATCAGATCCCCGGCTGCACGGCCGGTGTGCTTGAGGTGGAATCCGGCGGGTACGAGGCCGTGCTGCTTGGCGGCGTGGATGACCCGCCGATACCGGGCGCGTTCCTCAGTATCGGGACTCTCCACTCGCACGGTTCCGCCCTCGGCTTGGAGGCGTGCGACGAGTTGTCGGGCCTGCTCGACCGTCGCGGCGGCGGGGGACGGTCTCTCGCCGGCCGCCGTGGTGGCGTCACCGGCTCCCGAGCGGGCCGGGGCCGACTTGCCTTGCTTGGCGGTGGCGGGCGTCCGGACACACTGGCGGGGTGTCGTGGTGTCGGCCGAGAGGCGGTCGGGGTGGTCGGGGTGGATGCCGTTGTCGAGGTAGAAGCGGCCGGCGTCGGTGATCTGAGCCCGCCATACGCCGCCTCGACGGCTGATGTCGACGAGGCGACGGGTCTGCAAGGCCCGAGCCGTGTGACGCTGATCGACCCCGTCGGGGCCGCTGAGGTCGTCCCCGTCGCCGATCCGCCGTAGCACCAGCAGTTGATGTTCCTTCAGGGGATCCCATCTCTGCATGCTCTCGACCTTCGACGGCTACGACCTGATCCGCAAGGAACGACACTCACCAATGCATGGAGATGGGCGGCAGTGCCGTGACCATGTGCAGACGGCCCTACTCGCTGACCGCCTCCGCCCTCATCGCCTGAATGATGAGAAGACTGTCCCAAGGAGTGGGTGGAACAGCAGGGGATTTCGCGGTGGCCGGGTGGACGCAGAGGTACTGCCTGTCATTGGAGGCGACGTTCCTGGACTCATCCGGACTGACGGCGCAGGGCGGGCGGGTTGCCCGTTGAATTCGGGGTTGACTCGGTGGGTGTTGCCGGGGCGTACTGGTTGTGCGTTCTCGTACCGCCGCTTGGCGCGGTGGGCCATGGAGAGGCAGGCATCCCCGGAGTTGGGTGCCTGCTGTCGTTCGTGTCGACCTTGTCGGGGGCGTGGAGTGATGGGAGGACCCACATGAAGGTTCGGCTGCCGGCGAGTTGAGCCGCCGCTTCACCTCTGGCGCTCCACATGGGCGCTGCTGGTGAGTTCTGCCCCTTTGTGGCTCTGCTGGCCCCTGTCCTGTGTCCGTTGCTGAGCGGGGCCTGTCGTGCGGGCCACGTGACGCATTCTGCCCTCTTCGCCTGCCCCTGCGTGGGGTCCGGCTTGTTCGTTGACTCGTCCACAGTGTTTCTACGACCTCTGCGCGCGAATGAGGTCCGCCCGGCCGGGCGTCACCCGGCAGGACCACGCCTGCCCGGAAGCGTTATCGCAGGCGGTCGACCCGGGCGGCCTTCATTCACCTACCTCGAAACCCTACGACCATCCATGGAGCAAAAAGTGACTTCATTCAACATCAATGTGGTGGGGCTGGCGGCGGTGTCCGTCGAGCCCGCGGTTCCGGTCCGCGCTGTCCTGGCCTTGTTGGTTGGGGCCATGCGCGGGCTGTCTGTCGACGGGTGGTGGGCCGTTGGCGAGACCTGAGCATCGACCGGATGACCGGTCCGGCGAGGTGCGGTCGGGGCGGGAGCGGCTGGAGGATCGCGTCCAGGTGCTGATCATGCTGTTGATCGGTGGTGCGGCGGGCGCGGCGTCCTTCCGCCACGTCCATGACGTTGCCGCCGCGCACGGGCAGCCGGGCTGGCTGGCAGTGGGCGGACGCGGTCGTGCTGGAGTTGACGTCGATCGCGGCGGGCCTGGAGCTGCGCCGTAACCGGCGGTTGGGCAAGAGCGTCGCGTTCCCGGCGACCGTGTTGACGGCGGCGGTGTTCCTGTCTCTGGCGGCTCAGGTGGTCGGGGCGGAGGCTTCGGTGATCGGCTGGATCGCCGCCGCGTTGCCGGCGCTCGGCTTCTTGGCGATGGTGAAGATCGCCCTCGGTCGCGCTGATCCTGCCCCGCCTCACCGGACAGCCCCGTCCGCCCCGAGCAGCCGGTCCGGGCGGGTCGGGTCGGGGCCGGTTTCCGGCACCGGCGCTGCGGTCCCGGACGCCGCCGGGACGGTCCCCGGACCGGCTGCGCCGGTCCACGCCGGCCCGGCCGCGGTCCCGGACTCCACCCCAGCGGTCACCGCCACCGCCCCGGACGGGCAGTCGACGGTCCCGGACAGTCGCAACAGCCACGCGGGGGTCCGGGACGGTGGGCCGGAGATCGCGGCGTTGGTCCCGGTCGCCCGGACCGCCGCCCGTGCCCTCGCGGCCCAGGGGACACCGTTGTCCCGTAAGGCCCTCGCGCGGCAGCTGCGTGCTGACGGGCATCAACTGTCCAACGCCACCGCCTCGGCACTCGTGCGTGTCCTGCGCGCCGAGACCAGCCCGCCCCGACAGCTCTCGCCGGATCTGTCCCCAGCAGATGTCGCGTGACAGATCCCCGATTTCTGTCAGTCGAAGCCCTTCGCGGGCCCGGTCAGGTTCTGTCAGGAAGTCCATGTCTGACAGAACCTGACCCGATCCGACGAGCGTGCACCCGCCGTCCGTCTCGCCGGTACGACCAAGTGCACCAGCCAACACTTCCGATCAAGGAGCATGAACGTGTTCACCCAGCTCGACGTTCACTATCTCGGCCTGCGACACGATCGCCGGTCCACGTCGCGGGTCTTCTCGCACCACCAAGGTCATGGTTCCGGTGTTACCGGCCGTGTGGCGGTCGGTGTCGATCGCCGTGTGACCGTCGGTCTTGACACCGACCCCCGAACCGACCCCCCGCCCCGACTCACAGCCCAGGTCAGCTCCGCTCCCAGGGCTGCGGTACGGCTCCAGACAGACCCTCATCCTGGGGGTCTCCCCCCTGGGGGCGCGTATGCGTAAACGCCTACCGGCTCCGGATCCGCTGCTGCGGTTGCAGGCCAGCATCACCGGCCGCGACGACCGTCTCCTCGGCTGGCTCTACGACCACGGCGCCTTGACCACCGACCAGGTCGCCGCTGCCCTGTTCCCGTCTCTGGACTTCGCCCAACGCCGGCTCCTGCGCCTCACCAGTCTCGGGGCGGTGGACCGGTTCCGACCCAACCGACCCGACGGCGGCTCCTACCCGTACCACTACGTCCTGGACCAGCTCGGCTACGACCACGTCCACGCCCAACGCGGACTCGGACCACCCCGCCGGGACCAGGCCCGCCGCCGCAAACAGTCCCTCACCTCACGCCGGGACCTGCCGCACCTGCTCGGCGGCAACCAGGTCTTCATCGACCTCGCCGCCCACGCCCGCACCCACCCGCACACGGTCCTGGACCGCTGGCAACCCGCCTCCGCCTTCCACGAACCCGGCGTGTTCTACCGCAAGGGCGGCAACCCGCAGATGATGGTCCACGGACCGACAGGACTGCCCCGCCCCGACGGGGCCGGGGTGTGGACCGAGCACGGACGGTCCGTGCCCTTCTTCCTCGAGTACGACACCGGCCGCGAACGCCTCGACGTCCTCACCGAGAAGATCGCCAAATACGAGCGGCTCTTCGTCATGAGCACCTGGGCGTGGCCGGTGCTGTTCCACCTACCCTCCGCCCGCCGCGAGGCGAACCTGCACCACCGCCTCGCCGACGTCCCCGGCCTGGAGACGGTCATCGCCACCACCACCGCCGAACTGCGCACCGCCCTCAACGCCAGCCCCGCCGAACCGGTCTGGCAACTCCAGGGCATCGGCACCGCCGGCCGGACGCGGCTGGTCGACCTGCCCTACACCGACACCCGCCACGACACCCAGTTCCCCACCCCCACGCCGGCAGGCACGAACGGATGGGCGCCCTGACGGCCCAGGGAAGCGGGGTGTGTGGGCTACACGCCGCCGAACAGCCGCATCTGCCCCACAGATTGGGCCGCTTGCGTCCGCCGTGACCGTCAGGCGGCTACCAGCGGCTCCGTCCACCGGCGCGGCATCGACGTCGGCCGGGTGAACCAGCTGAAGGAGGAACCCCGCCGCCGGGCGGGCACGGAAGCACGACCCCTCACCACTGGCCCCGGTCGAGGATACGCCGGGCGGCTCTCGCGAGCGAGGCTCATCGCCCGGCGGGCGTTGCGGGCGGCAGCGCACACGCCCCGCTGCCCGACACACTGCAAATTCCGGCAGTCGCCCCGGGAATCGGGCTGATGAGCGGCGACGACATCGAAGGCCAACCGCCACAGCAGCGGATCGGTCACATCGGCAGGGATGACAGCCAGGCGGCTGAGTCGTTCGCGAGGCACGGCAGACCTTTCCTCGGAAGGGAGCACATGGTCGGCCGCCCGACCACCCGGCCGACGGCACGGACACAATCGACCCTCACCACTGCCGAAAGGTCAAGTCATCCCAGCCCGGAAACGCTAATGCTTGTTGATTTCGCACGGAAAGGACACCCCATGAGTGAAGGACTCCGACACCAGACGATTCGCATGCTTTTCGGAGGACAGTGGCGAAAACGCCCCACCACGAAAACGCCGTCCGGAGGTATCCTGACGAACCGCATCCCGGTACCATCACAACAAACGGTGGTGCAACACCCGACCGTGTCAGCAAAATGCAAGAATCGGTCCCGATGGTTATCGCGCGGGTCGACACCGTACCCATGACCGCCGACGAACTCGACAACGCCGCCGAAGCCCTCGCCGTCCTACTCAACCACTTCCTCGACGACCACCCTCACCTCACCCCGTAGACCAAGCCGACCCGGACAGCCGCTGGCGGCCCGACTCAGGCCGCCAGCACTCCACCCCTCTGACCTCGAAGGACAACCCGCCACAATGCCCGACACGCCACCCCTCACCCCGCCGAGACGACGCGGCCGTCGCGCCCACCCGGCCACCGCCGCTGAGCAGCCGACCGGCCCTCGTCGAGTCTGCGTCTACATCCGCCGTTCCACCGACGACGAGCATCAACCCTTCTCCCTCGACGCCCAACGCGCCGCCCTGGAGAAATACATCGCCTCCCAGCCTGGCTGGACGATCGTCGCCGAATACGAAGACGACGCCTCCGGCGCCACCACCGAACGCCCCGGACTCAAGAAAGCACTCCACGCCGCGAAAGCCGGCCTCTACGACATCCTGCTCGTCTACCGACTCGACCGATTCAGCCGCAGCGTCGCCGACCTCCTCGACCTCATCACCATCCTCGAAGCATCAAACGTCCGGTTCTCCTCCGCCACCGAACCCGTCGACACCGGCGGACCCTTCGGCCGCATGATGCTCCAACTCCTCGCCGTCTTCGCCGAATTCGAACGCAACATCATCATCGACCGAGTGAAAAGTGGCATGACCGCGAAAGCCAGCAAAGGCAAATGGGCCGGCGGCACCCGCCCCTACGGCTACCAACTCGACCCCGACCACCGCCTCGTCCCCCACCCCGACGAAGCACCCATCCTCCGCGACATCTTCCGCCTCTACACCCGCGACCGACACGGCACCCGCGCCATCGCCACCATCCTCAACGAACGCGGCGTCCCCAACCGCACCGGCAAGAAGTGGTCCGGACACACCATCAACCGGATCCTCGACAACCCCGCCTACATCGGCGACATCGCCTACCGCGACGTCTACGTCCCCAACGCCCACGACCCCCTCATCGACCGAGCCACCTTCCAACGCGCCCAAGACATCGCCATCGCCCGAGGAGACACCCAAACCCAACGCGCCATGTCCGACTCCGACTACTACCTCACCGGCCTACTCACCTGCCCCCACTGCGGACAGCGCTACATCGGCACCTCCGCCAAAGGCCGCACCCGCCGCTACCGCTACTACACCTGCTACACCCGCACCCGCTACGGCAAACACGCCACCTGCCCCGCACCCAGACTCCCCGCCGACGACCTCGACCAACTGGTCCTTCAGGCCCTGCACGACTTCTATGCCACCGCCGAACCCGTCCTGGCCGCCATGATCGAACGCGCCCACGCCCAACGCGACACCACCAGCGACGACCGACGCGCCGAACTCGGCGCCACCGCCCACCAGATCACCACCACCGAAGCAGCCATCAACCGCTACCACACCGCCTTCGAAAACGGCACCATGGACGACGCCACCGCCGGACCTCGCATCCGCGAACTCCGCCAACGCCTCGCCCAACTGCACACCCGCCACGCTGAACTCGAAACCGACCTCGCCACCCAACCCACGCCCCCGCCGCCCGCCACCATCACCCGAATCCGCGAGCACCTCACCACGATCATGACCAGCGGCAGCACCACCGAACGCAAAGCCGCCATCGAAACCCTCATCGCCGAAGTCCGGATCACCGACCAAGGCGTCGTACCCGTCTTCAAGATCCCCACCGACACGACAATGCCCCCGCCCAACCCGGACGGGGGCATTAACGATAAACAACCACCGGTTCGCACAATGGTGCGGTCGGTGGAGCCCAGGGGACTCGAACCCCTAACCCCTGCCTTGCAAAGGCAGTGCTCTGCCAGTTGAGCTAGGGCCCCGCAGGCGGCCGGTGCCGCCAGTGGTTGGAACGTACGTGATCAGCGAAGGTCCGGCGAGGTGGTCGCCTCGTGCCAGAGGGCACGCTCGTCGTTCGCTTCCTTGATCTTCTTGGCCACCACGGCGGCCACGCCGACGACGCTGGCCAGGATCAGCAGCTTCTTGAACATCGGGGCTACCCCTCACGCTCGGCGTGCCGTCGGATCATGTGCGGTGGGGCTAGCTGGAATCGAACCAGCGACCTCAGAGTTATCAGCTCTGCGCTCTAACCGACTGAGCTATAGCCCCGCGTAGCGACGAGCAAGGTTAACCCATCCGCCCAGCGGCCCCCAAATCGGGGGCCGGGCCGGCCAAGTGCCCCGCACCGTCGCTCCCGAACCTACCCGAGAGGCCAGCACCTGGCCCACCGATATCGGCTCACCCGGAAACGACGCGGACGCCGGGCAACCGCGGGAAGCGGTCGGCCCGGCGTCCGGATGTCGAACCAGCTCAGTCGCGCTCGGCGAGGGTCAGCTCGATGCCGCCAACCAGGTCGGCGCAGACGTTGTAGACGAACGCCCCGAGCGTGGCCAGTGCGGTGAACAGCACGACGTTCACCAGACCGATCAGCGCCGAACTGAAGATCACGCCCTTCGCGGTGATCTGGAAGCCGCTGGTGCCCTGTCCACCGCTCGCGTTGACCAGGTCACCCAGGCTGTCGTTAACGCTGGTAAACACCCCCATCGCGTCCAGCGCCAGGTACAACACCGAGGTCGCGACGACGATGACGATGAACAGCACGATCGACACGGCGAACGCGAACTTCATCACGGACCAGGGGTCGATCCGCTTGAGGTTCAGCCGGGCCCGGCGCGGCCCGCGCGAGGCGGCCGAGCTGACCGAGGTACGCGCGGCGCGTACCGCGTCACCCACCCGCGCGGCCCCGACGGCGGCCGAACTGACGCCCGGCGGTAGTCCCCCGCCGTTGGCCGGGCGTCCCGTCCCGAACGAGCGGGTGGCGTCCGACTTCGCCCCGGCGCCGGCGGCTCCCGCGCCGGTGACCCTCGGCTGAGTACCGGTCGCGCCGACCTTCGGCAGGACACCGGTGGCGCCCGACGAGGACTGACCCGGACGGGCACCGATCGGCGGAGTGGGCGACGGTGTGCCGGCGGTGGCGGTCGCCGGTGTCGATGTGGCACCCCCCGAAGTGGCGGACTCGGTGCCGCTCTCCTCCTTGGAGGCGGCCTCCTCGTTCTCCGAGGGCTTGTCGGGCGGCGGTGCCATGCCCGGGGCCCGGGTGAATTTCGGGGCAGGCGCGTCGGCGGGGACCGTGGCCCGGCCCACGGCCGCGCGGCCGGTCGCTGGCGAGCCGCTCTTCGCGGCCTCCTCGTCGACCGGGTTGGCCGAGGTCCCCGCGTTCCCCGACTTCGCCTGTGTCTCCGTCATTCAACTAGTCCTGTTCGTCAGGCTCGTCGGCATTGCGAGCAATCGCCACGATAGTCACGCCGTCCGGAAGGTCCATCAGCTTGACCCCCATTGTGTTCCGGTCACGCGTACGGCGTACAGGCTTCACCGGAGTCCGGATAACACCACCGTTGCTGGTGATAGCAAACAGCTCGTCGTCCGGGTCGATCACGACCGCGCCAACCAGACCACCGCGTCGCTCGGTGATCTTCGCAGTCAGCACACCTTTACCTCCCCGGCCCTGGACCGGGTATTCCTCGATCGGGGTACGTTTCGCGTATCCCCCGTTCGTGGCCACCAGCACGTCCAGGCCCTCCCGGACGACCTCCATGGCCAACAGCTCGTCCTCGTCACTGAACCGCATCCCGATCACACCCGAGGTCGCCCGGCCCATCGGCCGCAGCGCCTCGTCGGTGGCGTTGAACCGGATCGCCTGAGCGTTCTTGGAGACCAGCAGCAGGTCGTCCGTCGGCCCGACGAGCGCAGCACCGACCAGCTCGTCCTCATCGCGCAGGTTGATCGCGATGATGCCGCCGGAACGGTTGGAGTCGAACTCCTCGAGCCGCGTCTTCTTCACCAGGCCGTTCTTCGTCGCCAGGACCAGGTAAGGCGCCACCTGGTAGTTCGGAATTTCGATGATCTGCGCGATCTGCTCGTCCGGCTGGAAGGCGAGCAGGTTGGCCACGTGCTGACCCTTGGCCACCCTACTGGCCTCCGGAAGCTCGTACGCCTTGGCCCGGTACACCCGCCCCTTGTTGGTGAAGAACAGGATCCAGTCGTGCGTGGAGCAGACGAAGAAGTGACTGACGATGTCGTCCTGCCGCAGCGAGGCACCACTGACACCCTTGCCACCACGCCGCTGCGATCGATAGAGGTCGACCTTCGTGCGCTTCGCGTACCCCGTGCGGGTGATCGTGACCACCACGTCCTCCCGCGCGATGAGGTCCTCCATCGAGACCTCGCCGTCGAACGGGACGATCTTAGTACGTCGATCGTCGCCCCACTTCGCGACGATCTCGCCCAGCTCCTCCGAGACGATCCTCCGCTGCCGCTCCGGCTTGGCGAGAATGTCCTTGAGGTCGGCGATCTCCAGCTCCAACTTGGCCAGGTCGTCGAGGATCCGCTGCCGCTCAAGCGCGGCGAGCCGGCGCAGCTGCATGTCCAGGATCGCGGTCGCCTGGATCTCGTCGATCTCCAGCAGCCGGATCAGGCCCTGCCGGGCGTCCTCGACCGTGGGCGAGCGCCGGATCAGCGCGATGACCTCGTCCAGCGCGTCCAGCGCCTTGGACAGACCGCGCAGGATGTGTGCCCGCTCCTCCGCCTTGCGCAGCCGGAACGCCGTCCGCCGCCGGATCACCTCGATCTGGTGCTCGACGTAGTACCGGATGAACTGCGCCAGGTTCAGCGTGCGCGGCACCCCGTCCACCAGGGCCAGCATGTTCGCGCCGAAGGTCTCCTGGAGCTGGGTGTGCTTGTAGAGGTTGTTCAGCACCACCTTCGCGACCGCGTCGCGCTTGAGCACCAGCACGATCCGCATGCCCGTACGCCCGGAGGACTCGTCCCGGATGTCGGCGATGCCGGCGAGCTTGCCCTCCTTGATCAGCTCGGCGATCCGCTCGGCCAGGTTGTCCGGGTTGACCTGGTACGGCAGCTCGCTGACCACAAGCGCCGGCCGGCCGCGCTTGTCCTCCTCGACCTCCACCACCGCGCGCATCCGGATCGAACCGCGACCCGTGCGGTACGCGTCCTGGATGCCCGACTGGCCGACGATCAGGCCGTGGGTCGGGAAGTCCGGCCCCTTGACGATCTCCAGCAGCGCTTCGAGCGTGGTGGCCTCGTCGGCCTCCGGGTGCTCCAGACACCACTGCACCGCCGCGCCGATCTCCCGCAGGTTGTGCGGCGGGATCTTGGTGGCCATGCCGACCGCGATGCCCTCGGAACCGTTGATCAGCAGGTTCGGGATCCGCGACGGCAGGATCGTGGGCTCCTTGGCCCGGCCGTCGTAGTTGTCCTGGAGGTCGACGGTGTCCTCGTCGATGTCCCGCAGCATCTCCATCGCCAGCGGGTCGAGCTTGCACTCGGTGTTGTGGCTGACGAAGCCGTCGGAGATGAACGAGTGGTCGTCGGTGTCCACCCGGATGCTGTAGACCGGCTGCACGCCCGCGTCGGTGACGCCAGCCACCTCTGCGTAGTAGAAGCGACCGTCGACAAGCGGCTCAACCACGTCGAGCACCTCGGCGTTGGTGATCCGAGCCGCGATCTCGTCGCGGTCCCGCTCCCAACGCTCGATCCGGTCCACGTTGTGCCGGCGGAGCCAGTCCCGCTCGGTCCACCGGCTCGCGCCGTGCTCGCGGATGAAGTCGCCGACCAGCGGCACGTGGTCGCTGGAGAGCGCGTTGCTGCTCGCCGGCACCGCCGCCAGCTCCGACTCCAGCTTGGCCTGCTTGCGGCCGAGGAAGCCGACCTGCGCGGCGAAGATCCGCGCGTCGCGGCGGTTGGTCACCACGACCTTGATCTCGCCGTCGTCGTACCGGCACTGCTTGCTGATCACACCGAACTCAAGCAGCAGCTGCTGCACCTCGCGGGCGAGCCGCTCGCTGCGGGTGGAGTACGAGATCTGGATGGTGTTGCGCGGCAGCAGCGAGGAGGAGCCGTCCCCCTCGAAGAGCGCCTGGAGGAAGGCCCGCTTGATCGCGGCCGGCCCCTGCCAGACGAACTCCGGCACGAACTTCGCCGCGCTCCGAGCACCCACCATCTCGCCGAGGATGCTGGTCCGCAGCGCGGAGAGATCCTGGATGTCGAGCTCGTGCAGGACGCTCCCGGAGGCGATCACCCGCTCGGAGACGTACCGGGGACCACCGACGGCGAGATCGTAGGCCGCCAGGACACGTACGAAGAACTCGCGGTCGACGTTGTTGAAGCCGGCACGGGCCTCGGAAACCCAGCCCTCGCTCGCGAAGGCACCCGCGAGGACGGCGGCTTCGACGTGTTCGAGCATCGGGTAGCCGATCTCGTCCGGCACGCTGCGCTGGAGGACCACCCGGTCTCCGGGGGAGATCTCGGCGAGCAGCTTCCAGAGCAGGGTCGGCACGCCGGCCACGTCCACCAGGCAGAGCACCGGGTGGTTGTGGGTGCCGGTCAGCTCGTACCCCTCGCGGGTGCGCAACCGCAGCGTCGGATGCTCGCCGGAGTGGAAGAACTTGGAGGCGCGGACCAGGTCACCGTTACGGTCGCGGACCTTCAGCTCGATGTCGGTCTCGCTGCTCGCCGCCGCGCCCGGCACCACGTCGCCGATCCGCACGCTGCCCCCACCAGCGCGAATACGGACATCTCCGGTCAGACAATAACGCATCGCCGCAGCCGGATCATTTCCGGGCGAACCGAAGTTGCCGTTGCCGTCGACCAGGGGGTAGCGCAGCGACCACTGCTGGGCCATCCGGACCAGCGCGTCGTAGATGGCCGAGTCGCCGTGCGGGTGGAACTGACCCATTACGTCGCCGACGACCCGGGAGCACTTCACGTAGCCGCGGTCCGGTCGGTAGCCGGAGTCGAACATGGCGTACAGAATCTTGCGGTGGACCGGCTTGAGCCCGTCCCGGACGTCCGGCAGCGCCCGCCCGACGATGACGCTCATCGCGTAGTCGAGGTAGGAGCGCTGCATCTCCACCTCGAGCCCGACCGGCTCGATCCGGTCGTGCGAGACGACGGCGGCCTGCGCCTCGGGGACCTCGGGCTCGTTAGGTGTGGACTCGGGGGATTCGGTCACTGTTAACCCTTATCAGAGTGTGAGTCGTTTTCGCGCTTGTGGATAACCGCTGTGGATAGCGACCAAGCTGTGGATAACTCTGTGGATCGGCGGCCGGCCCGGTGCACTTCCCGGCCCGGCCGCCGGGCCGTCAGATGTCCAGGAAGCGCACGTCCTTGGCGTTGCGCTGGATGAACGAGCGCCGCGCCTCGACGTCCTCGCCCATCAGTACGCTGAACAGCTCGTCGGCCGTGGCCGCGTCGTCCAGGGTGACCTGGCGCAGCGTCCGGGTGGCCGGGTTCATCGTGGTCTCCCACAGCTCCGGGTAGTTCATCTCGCCGAGGCCCTTGAACCGCTGGATGTCGTCCGGCTTGGCGTTCGGCTTCTTCTGCTGACGCAGCGCGATCAGCCCGTCGCGCTCCCGGTCGGAGTACGCGTACTGCGCGTCGTCGCCCTTCCGGTTCCACTTGATCTTGTAGAGCGGCGGGGCGGCCAGGTAGACGTGCCCCAGCTCGACCAGCGGGCGCATGAAGCGGAACAGCAGGGTGAGCAGCAGCGTCTGGATGTGCTGACCGTCGACGTCGGCGTCGGCCATCAGCACGATCTTGTGGTAGCGCAGCTTCTCGATGTCAAAGTCGTCGTGGATGCCGGTACCCAGCGCGGTGATCAGCGCCTGCACCTCGTTGTTCTTGAGCACCCGGTCGATCCGGGCCTTCTCCACGTTCAGGATCTTGCCGCGGATCGGCAGGATCGCCTGGGTACGCGGGTCACGTCCCTGCTTGGCCGAGCCGCCGGCCGAGTCGCCCTCGACGATGAAGACCTCGGACTCGCGCGGGTCGGTGGACTGGCAGTCGGCCAGCTTGCCCGGCATCGAGCCGGATTCCAGCAGCGACTTGCGTCGGGCCAGCTTGCGGGCCTGCTGGGCGGCGATCCGGGCCCGGGCGGCCTGGGACGCCTTGGTGATGATGATCTTTGCCTCGGCTGGGTTGCGGTCCAGCCAGTCGACCAGCCGGTCGTTGCAGACCCGCTGGACGAAGCTCTTCACCGGCGTGTTGCCGAGCTTCGTCTTGGTCTGGCCCTCGAACTGCGGGTTGGTCAGCTTGACCGAGATGATCGCGGCGAGGCCCTCGCGGATGTCCTCACCGGAGAGCTTCTCGTCGCTCTTGAGCAGCTTCTTCTCCGCGCCGTAGCGGTTGACCACGCTGGTCAGCGCGGCCCGGAAGCCCTCCTCGTGGGTGCCACCCTCGTGAGTGTTGATGTTGTTGGCGAAGGTGTAGACCGACTCGCCGTAGGACTCGTTCCACTGCATGGCGATCTCGAGCGACATGCCCTCCTCCTCGGCACCGAACTCGATCACCGTCCTGTGCATCGGGCTCTTCGAGGCGTTGAGGTGCCGGACGAAGTCGGCGATACCGCCGTCGTACTTGAAGGTGACCTCGCGAATCTTGCCCTCCTCGCCCTCCGGGACCCGCTCGTCGAGCAGGTGGATGGTGAGGCCGCGGGTGAGGAAGGCCATCTCCTGGAGGCGCCGGTAGATGGTCTGGAAGTCGTACTCGACCGTCTCGAAGACGTCCGGGTCGGGCCAGAAGGAGACCGCCGAGCCGGTGGTGTCGGTCGGCTCGCCCTTGTCCAGCGGGGTCGGCTTGGAGTGGTCGTACTGCTGCCGCCAGACGAAGCCGTCCTTGTGGATCTCCACCGCCATCCGGGTGGAGAGGGCGTTCACCACGGAGACGCCCACGCCGTGCAGACCACCGGAGACGGCGTACGCCTTGCCGTCGAACTTGCCGCCCGCGTGCAGCACGGTAAGCGCCACCTCGACGCCCGGCTTCTTGAGCTTGGGGTGCAGGTCGACCGGGAATCCCCGGCCGTTGTCGGTGACCCGTACCCCACCGTCGGCGAGCAGCACCACGTCGATGGTGTCGCAGTGGCCGGCCAGCGCCTCGTCGACCGCGTTGTCGACGACCTCCCACACCAGGTGGTGCAGGCCACGCTCGCCGGTCGACCCGATGTACATGCCGGGCCGCTTGCGAACCGCCTCCAGCCCCTCGAGAACGGTGATCGACTCGGCGCCGTACTGCTGATTGTCCTGCGCTGCCACGCTCGGCCACTTTCTCGCGCCGTCGGCACCGTCAGGCACGTCGGGCGCGGGTTCGGCGGGACGCGACGTCGGCACGCGGACCGGCACCGGGGACAATTCCGGGGTACGGGTCGAACGCGCCGGTCGCCGCGGATGCCCGCGGATCGCGATCGGCTCGACCCGAGTCGGACAGTGGTCGCGGGCCCGCTGGCGGACCCGTGACCCATCGCTCCGCACCGGGTCTTCGTCTCACCCCAATCTTACTGTGCGCGGGCGATAGAACCACCACTCGGCACCCCTTCGCGGCGGCTCAGATTGACGTAGCGGGCCGAACTGCGCTGTCCGCGACTCCCCCTACACGCCACGGCATGTTCGTCGGATCTGCCGCACGACGGCGATACCGGTCCGGCCGGTCGGGAAATCGGTCGCCGGGGCCGGTACCGTGCACGGCGGGCGTTCCCCGACGGTCGGGCTGGCGGGCCGGCCTTGATCTTTTACGGCCGGAACCGGACGATCGACCCGATTTACTCCACCCGTGCTCGTTGAGAGGTGACAACAGTGGGGCTGGACAACGTCGCGGTCCAGTGGCCGCGGACCGGCCGCTTCTACGACCCGGTCGCACCGGCCGAGTTCGTCGACTTCGGCGACATCGTCGACGTGCCGGGCATCTCGGCACCGACCGCCGCGCTCGCCGAGCTGATCGCGAAGACAGGTACGGTCCGGGCCACCGCGTACACGGAGGTGGTGGATCTCATCCTCGGCCTGGACGGTGTGCTCTACGCCACTGAGGCCGCCGCAGAGGACGAGGATCCGGTCATCGATCCCGATGGGTGCTCCTGGATCGCCAGCGGCATCGAGCGGTTCGTCGCGGCGCACCGGCCGCACGGCGAGGCGGTCACCTTCGAGTCGGTCGGCACGGTGCTGCGCTCGCTGCTCTCCGACGGCCGGCTCGCCGAGCAGCAACTACGCTGGCTGGACAGCCGGCTGGACGCTCTGCGGGACGAGAGTGGCGCCGCGCCGCAGTGGACCTTCACCTGCGCGGAGCTGAGCGTGGTGGCGGCGTTCTACCGGCGTTGCGCGGAGCGTGGATTCGCCGTCTACGCCGACTCGGCGGCACCACGCCGGGCGGCTCAGTCGTAGCCCGCGCCGGAAATGCCGGCCAGGGCTCGTCGGCCCCGGCAGGCGTCAGCCGTAGGTGTCGCGGGGGCCGCGACCGCGTACCCGTCGTGGTCCCCGCGACCACGACGGCGCGGCGGGCCCGTGGATGTGCAGCTTGCGGACCACGTTGTGGCCGACCTCCCGGGCGATCTGCTGCAACAGCGAGCCGGCGAGCAGCCGCAGTTGGGTCGCCCAGGCGGTGGAGCGGGCTTCCACGGTCAGTTCGCCGTTCTCCAGCTTCACCGGCCGGCTGTGCTGGGCCACCTCGGGGCCGACCACCCGTTCCCAGGCGCCGAAGACGGTCGCCTCGGCGGCCGGCTGCTGCCACCCACGGGCCTTCACCAGTCGGTCCAGCACCGCGCCGAGGAGTTGTGGATCGCGCGGGTCCGGTCCCGGGCCCGAGTAGCCGCGCAGTCGTCGCTCGCCGCCGGCACCGGTGGTGCCGCGCCGTCGGGTCCGCCCGGTCGCCTCGCGCCGGGCCTTGGCGGCATCCAGCACCGCGCGGGCCAGCTGCGGCCCGGAGATCTCCGCCGACTCGCCGGCACCGTCGGTCGGTGCGGCGGTCGGGCCGCCGTCGGCGGTAGCACCCTCGGTGGTACGCGCACCCCGGCCGCGGTCCGAGGCCGCGGGGCCGGCGGCGCGATTCGCCGGCCCGGCCGGGTCGGTGCCGCGCTCCGGGCGCTGCGGCTCATCCGACACGGCGCACCGCCCCCTCGGTCACCTCGTAGCGGGCGCCCCGCAGGGCGGCCGGCACATCGTCGGCGACCGCGCAGGTCACCACCAGTTGGCTCGCCCCGCCGACCAGTTCGGCCAGCCGGTCCCGCCGGCCGGTGTCCAGCTCGGCGAAGACGTCGTCGAGCACCAGTACCGGTTCGATCCCGTCGCTGCGCAGCAGGTCGTAGCCGGCCAGCCGGAGGGCGAGCGCGTACGACCACGACTCGCCGTGGCTGGCGTACCCCTTGGCGGGCAGCGGGCCGAGGGTGAGGGTGAGGTCGTCGCGGTGCGGTCCGACCAGGGTGGTGCCCCGCTCGATCTCCGCGGCGCGGGACTCCTCCAGCGCGGCGGCGAGCAGCTCGGCAAGGGCCTGCCGGTCGGTGGTGGGCTCGGCCAGTTCCACCGAGGGCCGGTAGGCGATGCCGGCCGCGCCGCGCCCGGCGGCCACCGCGTCGTACGCCTTGGCCACGTGCGGGGTCAGCGCGGCGACCAGTTCCAGCCGGCCGGCGAGCAGTTCGGCGCCGTGCCGGGCCAGGTGGGCGTCCCAGACGGCCAGGGTCGACAGGTCACCGCCGCGCGATCCGCCGGTCTTGCGCGCCAGGTACGCGGTGCGCAGCAGGGCGTTGCGTTGCCGGACCACCCGGTCGTAGTCGGCGCGTACGCCCGCGTACCGGGGCTGGCGCAGCACCAGCAGGTCGTCGAGGTAGCGGCGGCGTTCGGCCGGGTCGCCCCGGACCAGTTCGAGGTCTTCGGGGGCGAAGAGCACCAGGCGCAGCGCGCCGAGCACGTCGCGGGCCCGGCGGGCGGGGGATCGACCGAGCCGGGCCCGGTTGGCCTTGCCCGGCACGATCTCCAGCTCGACCAGCAGTTCCCGGCTCTCGTGCACCACCGCGCATCGGATGACGGCGGCGGTGGCGCCCATCCGGACCAGCGGCGCATCGGTGGCGACCCGGTGCGAATCCAGGGTCGCCACGTAGCCCAGCGCCTCGACCAGGTTGGTCTTGCCGACGCCGTTGGCGCCGATCAGCACGTTCGGTCCCGGTTCGAGGTCGACGCCGACCTGTTGGTGAGAGCGGAAGTCGACAAGTTCGAGCCGGCGGACGTACACGGGCCGGGTGCCGGTTAGCGCTTGCGGACGGCGTGCCCGCCGAACTGCTGGCGCAGCGCGGAGACGGCCTTGAGGGCCGGCGACTCGTCCTGGCGGGACGCGAAGCGGGCGAACAGCGAGGCGGTGATGACGTTGAGCGGCACGGCGAGGCGGATCGCTTCGTCCACCGTCCAGCGGCCCTCGCCGGTGTCCTCGGTGTAGTCGCTCAGCTGGGTCAGCTCCGGGTCCTCTTCGAGCGCCCGGTCCAGCAGGTCCAGCAGCCAGGAGCGGACCACGGTGCCTTCCCGCCAGGACTTGATCACGCCGGGCACGTTTGTCACCAGCTCGGAGGCGGTCATCAGCTCGTAGCCCTCGGCGTACGCGTGCATCAGGCCGTACTCGATGCCGTTGTGCACCATCTTGGCGTAGTGGCCGGCGCCGACCGGTCCGGCGTGCACGAAGCCGTACTCACCCTCGGGCTTGAGCGCTTCGAAGATCGGCATGAGCCGTTCGACGTGTTCCTGGGCGCCGCCGACCATCAGGCCGTAGCCGTTCTGCCGGCCCCACACCCCGCCGGACACCCCCACGTCGAGGTAACCGATGCCACGCTCGTTCAGCCGCTGCGCGCGGGGAGCGTCGTCGCTGAACCGCGAGTTGCCGCCGTCGATGATGAGGTCGCCCTCGGTGAGGACCTCGGCCACCTCGTCGATGGTGGTGTCGGTGACGGCGGCGGGCACCATCACCCAGACCGCCCGGGGCGCGTCCAGCTTCTCGGCCAGTTCCGCCACGCTCGCGACGTCGCTGCGCTCCAGGTCGTGGTCCAGGCCGACCACCTCGTGACCGGCGGCGCGCAGTCGTTCGCGCATGTTGCCGCCCATCCGGCCGAGACCTATCAGGCCGAGCTGCATCTCGTGGTTACCTTTCGTGGTGCGGATGTGCACTGCCGGTCAACGGGACACGCGGATCGGCATGATGAGGTAGCGGTACCCACTGATCGGCTCGCCATCCTCGCCGGCCGGCGAGATGACCGCGGGCTTGAAGGCGTCGACGAAGTGCAGGACGGCGAACTGGGCACCGAGGTTGGCCAGCCCGTCGATGAGGTACTGCGGGTTGAAGCCGATGGTGAGCGGCTCACCGGTGAAGGTGGCCTCCATGGCCTCGCTGGCCCGGGCCTCCTCGGTGCCGCCGGCCTCGACGACCAGCCCGTCGGCGCTGAAGCTGAGCAGCACGGGGGTGGTGCGCTCGGCGACCAGGGCGACCCGCTTGACGACCTCGATGAGGGTGCTGACCGGCACCCGGGCCTCGGCGTTGTGGCTGGCCGGGAAGAGGGAACGCACAGGCGGGTAGTTGGCGCCGTCGAGCAGGCGACTGGTGGTCCGCCGGGTGCCGCCGGAGAACCCGATCATTCCCTCGCCGGCCGAGCCCTGGGAGAGGGCGAGGGTGACCTGGCCGCCGAGCGGGCCGAGGGTCTTGGCGGTGTCGTTTAGCGTACGGGCCGGCACCAGGGCGTTGATGCTGATCTCCGGGTCGTCCGGCTGCCACTCCATCTCGCGCAGCGCCAGCCGGTAGCGGTCGGTGGCGAGCATGGCCACGGTGCCGCCGGAGAGTTCGATCCGGACGCCGGTCATCATCGGCAGCGTCTCGTCCCGGCTGGCGGCAACCGCGACCTGGGCGACGGCCGCAGCGAAGGCGGCGGCGTCCACGGTGCCGGCGCTCTCCGGCATCTCGGGCAGGGTCGGGTAGTCCTCCACCGGCATGGTGGGCAGGGTGAACCGGGCGCTGCCGCAGACCAGTTCGAGGTGTGCCCCGACCGCGGCGATGTCGACCGGCTTGGCCGGCAGTGCCTTGGTGATCTCGGCGAGTAGGCGCCCGGAGACCAGCGCGGCGCCGTCGGCGTCGCCCTGCACCTCCACGGTCACCTGGCTGGAGACCTCGTAGTCAAAGCCGGACACCTGAAGGCTGCCGTCGGTGACGCGGAGCATCACCCCGGCCAGCACCGGCACGGACGGCCGGTTGGGCAGACTCTTCGCGGTCCAGGCCACGGCCTCGGCGAGCGCGTCGCGCTCCACTCGGAACTTCATCAATGCCTCCGCGTCGACGTCGACGTCGTCAACTCTCTCATGCCGAACGCTGCCCACCGACCCGCCTGGTGTGCGGGTACCCCTCGCACCTTAGGGCGCGAGGGTATCGGCTGTGTGCCCGACCCCGTGGATCCTGCCGGTGCTGTCGGGTGTCTCCGGCAGCAGCGGCACGATCCACAGGAAGTCCAACGGTGATGATTGGTTTTTCGTTCTTTTAGAAGAGATAACCCATCGTCTTCGTCGCACCTGTGGAAACTGTGGAGAACTCGCATCGGCGCAGGTCAGACCGGTTATCCACCGGTGGGTTTGCTGTGGAGAACCAGGGGTATAACCGGGCTCGTGGTCCACAGGCGGCCCTCGGCCCCCAGGTTGTCCACCGCCGTCCACCGGTTATCCACCGGTTATCCACCTACTTTCTCCCCAGCCCTGTGGATCGACGGACGGCCCCGAGGGACCGTAATCCACAGAACCTTCAACAGGCCGCCCACAGGTGGACGGCGATCGGTGGATAACGCGAGCGGTTGTCCCCAGCCGTCCCCAGGCATCCACAAGGCTATCCACAGGCTTTCTCCACAGCCTGTGGATAACTCGGTGTTGGCGCTGTGTCGTTATCCACTGACGGTGGATAACGAGCTGTGGACAACGATCGTCAGTCGCGATGGACACGCCTTCGATGGTGTGGCCTACACCTCGTCGAGAGTCAACCGCCGGGCACGAAAAAGCCCGGCCGGCTCACCGGTCGGGCTGTCTCGGAAGACGTACGGGTCGACAACTCAGGCGTACGGGTCGACGAATTCGGCTCGGCGTGTCCGACGCCGCGACCGGGAGCCGTCGCTCAGGTGTTCTGCTTGATCCGGTTGGTCAGCTCGGCGATCTGGTTGTAGAGCGACCGGCGCTCGGCCATCTGCTGGCGGATCTTGCGGTCGGCGTGCATCACCGTGGTGTGGTCCCGGCCGCCGAACGCCTGGCCGATCCGGGGCAGCGACAGGTCGGTCAGCTCCCGGCACAGGTACATGGCCACCTGGCGGGCGTTGACCAGCACCCGGGAGCGCGAGTGCCCGCGCAGGTCCTCCAGGCTCACCCCGAAGTAGTCGGCGGTGGCGACCATGATCTGGTCGGCGGTGATCTCCGGGCCGGCGCCGTCCGGGATGAAGTCCCGCAGCACCTCCTCGGCCAGCGACAGCTCCACGTTCGACCGGGTCAGGCTGGCGAAGGCGGTGACCCGGATCAGCGCCCCCTCCAGTTCCCGGATCGAGTTCGACACCCGGGAGGCGATGAACTCCAGCACGTCCGGCGGGGCGAAGAGCCGTTCCTGGGCGGCCTTCTTCTGGAGGATCGCGATCCGGGTCTCCAGGTCCGGCGGCTGGATGTCGGCGAGCAGGCCCCACTCGAACCGGGTCCGGAGCCGGTCCTCCAGCGTGGCCAGTTGCTTCGGCGAGCGGTCGGAGGTGATCACGATCTGCTTGTTGGCGTTGTGCAGCGTGTTGAAGGTGTGGAAGAACTCCTCCTGGGTCCGCTCGCGGTTCTCCAGGAACTGGATGTCGTCGATCAGCAGGATGTCGACGTCGCGGTAGCGGCGCTGGAAGGCGCTGGTCTTGTCGTCGCGCAGCGAGTTGATGAAGTCGTTTGTGAACTCCTCGGTCGAGACGTACCGGACCGAGCGGGCGTTGCCCAGGGTGGTGGCGTAGTGGCCGATGGCATGCAACAGGTGTGTCTTGCCCAGCCCGGAGCTGCCGTAGATGAACAGCGGGTTGTACGCCTTCGCCGGCGACTCGGCCACCGCCACCGAGGCCGCGTGCGCGAACCGGTTTGACGAGCCGATGACGAATGTCTCGAACATGTACTTCGGGTTGAGCCGGTTGCCGCCGCTGTCCGCGCCCGTGGGCAGCCGCCGGTCGTCCCGCGGTCGGTGATCCGCGCCACTGCGGCCGGGTCCGCTGTCGGTGCCGCCGTGGGTCGGCAGCGGCCGGATGACGTGTTGGTCCCGGGGAGAGACACCGGGTGGTTCCTCGCCGTACCGGGCCGCGAAGCCATGTGGCGCGGTCTCCGGCGGGTCGTGGCGGCCGGTGCTGCGGTCGGTGAAGCCGAGTCGGTCGGCGGGCTGGCGGACGCCCTCGCCCGGAGGGTCGGGCGACTCGACGAAAGCGGTGCCGAAGAGCGGCTCCTGGCCGTCGGTTACGCGCGGGCCGGTCCGGGATGCGCTCTCGACCGGTGGTGCGTCGGGGACGTGCCGGTCGAACCGGCCGTCGGGGGCGTGCCGGTCGTAGCGACCCGAGTTCGGTTGCTCGGGGATGAGCGGGAGCTGCTGCCGGCCGTCGGCCGGGCCCTCCGGTGCCGGTGCGAAGCCACCCGGGTCACCGGCGTGGTCGCCGAGGTCCGCCTCGGGCGCGCTGCGGTAGACGGTGCCCACGGCCCGCCCGTCGTCCGGTACGCGGACGGTCACCGCGACCTGGATCGGTCGGCCGAGCCGCCGGGTGAGCGCCTCGGTGATGGCCGGCCGTAACCGCGATTCGATCACGTCCCGGGTGAAGGCGTCCGGCACCGACAGCAGGACGGTGTCCTCGACGATGGCCCGGAGCCGGGTCAGCCGCAGGTACGCTCGCTGCTGCGCGGAGATGATCTCGTCGGCGAGTTCTTCCGTGGTCGCCGTCCACACCGCGGCAAGGTCGGTCGTACCGGCCACCGTCGTGCCACCCCCTCGCCTCTGCTCCCGGACGCCGCCTTCTCCGGGCGTCCGGATGCCTCGTACCGGGCGGGCGCCACCTCAGTCACCCGGACGGCCCACCGGTCGTTCTCCACAAGTTATCCACAGCCTGTGTACCGACCGATTGTGGCCGCCCGCCGGGCGCGGGTCGGACCTGCCCCCCTGCCGTGGTCGGGCGCTGAAGCGGGTTCACCGTGCCGAACGATTCACCACCGTGTCCGGTCTTGCCTGCCGGCGACATCCCCGGACCTGGAGACGCTGACCGCAATCGGGCACGGTAACAGCGTTGTCGCCGCGGCATCAACCGTCGACGCACCCGACCCTTGTCGGCATCCGGGAAAACCGCCGCTGCGTCGCGTTTCGCCGCAGGTGACTGAGGTAGCGGGGTGGTTTGACGGTGATTGCACCCCGACCTAGGCTGGAGAGGCTGCTCTCACGCCCTCTGCTAGGGTGATGGGTGCTTGCTGCCCACAGTCGTCATCTCCCGCTCGTCGAGTTGTCGCGGAGTTCGGAGAGGCGTCGCACCGCCCGGGCAGCACCGATCGGGGCCACCACAGCGGCGGCCTGGACCACCACGACCCGAGCGATCATCCGCCCGGGGCGTCCGACAACGGAGAGCCTGACGTGAGCAAGCGCACCTACCAGCCGAACAACCGCCGGCGCGCGAAGACCCACGGCTTCCGGCTGCGCATGCGCACCCGGGCCGGCCGCGCCATCATCTCGACCCGTCGCGCCAAGGGCCGCGCCCGCCTGTCGGCCTGAGGCCGACCGGGCCTGCTCCGGGGGACGTGGCGTCGTGCTGGCAGCCGCGCAGCGACTGCGGCGCAGTAGCGACTTCGCCGCAGCGGTTCGCGGTGGCCGTCGGGCCGGCCGGGGCACGCTTGTCGTTCACCTGACCCTGCCGAGCACAGCCGGCTCCACCGAGACAGCGCCGAAGCCGGCGCGGGGTGGCACGGAGGCGGACTCCGCGCCGATGCCCCGCGCCGGCTTCGTGGTTTCCAAGGCCGTCGGGCCTGCGGTGGTGCGGAACAAGGTCCGCCGCCGGTTGCGGCACCTGGTCCGGGACCGGCTCGCTGCCCTGCCGGCCGGCAGCACCCTCGTCGTACGCGCCCTGCCGCCGGCGGCCGAGGCCACGTACCAGCGGCTCGGTGCCGATCTGGACGCCGCGCTCAGTGCCGCCCGGACCGGTCGAGGACGGCGGCGGTGAGCGCCGAGCCGCGGCCGGCCGGCGTCGGTGCCCAGGTGCTGGCCCTGCCCATCATCGCGTACCGTCGGTGGATAAGTCCGGCTCTGCCGGCCCGCTGTCGGTTCTACCCGTCGTGTAGCGCTTACGCCCTCGAGTCGGTGGCGCGGCACGGCGCGCTCCGGGGAGCCGCGCTGACGGTCCGGCGGCTGTCGCGCTGCCACCCATTCCATCCTGGTGGATACGACCCGGTGCCGGAGCCGGGCGGCCGCCGAGCTGCCGACGTGACTGGAGCCTGAGAATTGAGTCTCGACTGGATCTACTACGCGATTTCGTGGATCCTGCTGGCCTGGCATTCGGTCTGGGACGCCATCGGGGTTCCGGATTCCGCGGTCCTCGGCACCAACTGGTCCTGGATCCTGGCCATCTTCTTCCTGGTGGTCACCGTCCGGGTGATCCTGTTCCCGGTCTTCGTCAAGCAGATCAAGTCGCAGCGGGCGATGCAGGCGCTCCAGCCCCAGGTGAAGGCGCTCCAGGAGAAGCACAAGGGTGACCGGGAGACGCTCCAGAAGGAGATGATGGAGCTCTATCGGAAGGAAAAGGCCAACCCGCTCATGGGCTGCCTTCCGATGTTCCTCCAGATCCCCGTCTTCCTCGGCCTCTTCCACGTGCTCCGGCGGCTGAGCCCGGATCGCGGCGAGGGAGCCAAGACGCTGTACGGCTGGACGGTTGACCAGTTCGACAGCGCCTCGGTCGCCACGCTGTTCACCGCACCGATCGCCGGCAAGTTCGGCTCCACCGCCGAGGAACTGGCCCGGCTCGGCGCGAACGGCACCACCGTCAAGATCATGGCCGGTGTGCTGGTGCTGGTGATGATGGGCACCACCTACCTCACCAGCCGCCAGATGATCCTCAAGACCGGCTGGGCGGAGGACCCGCAGCAGCGCATGATCCAGCGGCTGATGCTCTACGGCATCCCGCTGTCGCTGCTGGTCTCCGGTGCCATCTTCCCGATCGGTGTGATCATCTACTGGGTCACCAACAACCTCTTCACGCTCGGCCAGCAGCAGTGGGTGCTGCGTAAGTTCCCGCCGCCCGTGACGGCGACCAGCAAGCCGGGCACCTCCGGGCGCAATGGGGCGCAGCCGGCGAAGACCCGCGGCCTGCTTGGCCGGAGCAAGCCCGCCCCGACGCCGCCGCAGCCGGCCGCGCCGAAGGTCGCCGGGCCGAAGCCGGGTGCCAAGCCGGTCAACCCGAAGAAGGGCCGCCCAGCCAAGCGGAAGGGCTGAATCTTCCGGGCCGCCGCCGGCTTCCGGCGGCGGCCCGTTGCGCGACGGCGGTGCCGCAGAAAGGCCGGTGCCGCAGGCGCGAACCGCCGCGCGTGCCGCAGCGGACGGGCGAGACTGCCCCTACAGACGACGTGCCCGTGGGCACCGGCGACGTCCAGCCGGCCGCGGGAAACCAGCGGACCGTCAGGTCCGGCCGAGTGAGTACGGAGATGACACCGTGACCGACACCAGCATCCCCCGCGCCGACCAGCCTCTGGACGACGAGCCGACCGTTACGGCTCAGGTCGACGGCGAGCTGGAGGAGACCGACGCGGAGCCGGCGCCGAGCAAGGCCACCGGCGAGGGCGATCTGTTCCGGCAGAGCGAGATCGCCGCCGACTACATCGAAGGACTGCTCGACATCCTCGACTACGACGGCGACATCGACGAACTGGTGTCCGGCGGCCGGCCGGTGGTCGAGGTGGTCGGTGGTCGCCTGCAGAACCTGGTCGGCCAGCGGGGTGCGACCCTGGAGTCGCTCCAGGAGCTGGCCCGGCTCGCCGTCTTCCGGCAGACCGGTTCGCCGAGCCGGCTGCTGCTCGACATCGGCGGCTACCGGGCCAACCGTCGCAAGGAGCTCGCGGCCGTGGCACGCAATGCCGTCGAGAAGGTGAAGGAGCACGGCGAGCCGGTGCGGCTGGAACCGATGTCGGCGTTCGAGCGCAAGTGCGTGCACGACGTGGTCAACGCGATCGACGGTGTGGAGAGCGAGTCCGAGGGTGTCGAGCCCAACCGGCGCATCATTGTCCGCCCGGCGGACTGAACGGGTGGCTCAGGACGACATCAGCGCTGGTAGCCCGTCCGGCCCGGGTGGTACGCCGCCCGGGCCGCCGGCTGCCCGGACCGAGCCGCACCACACCGAGCGGTCACCGGACCCGGGCGTGGCGGTGTTGCCGCCCGAGTTGGCCGAGGCGGCCCGGCGACTCTTCGGCGACCGGCTCGACCTCGCGGCCGCGTACGCCGAACTGCTGGCCACCGACGGTGTGCTGCGTGGCCTGATCGGCCCGCGCGAGGCGCCCCGGATCTGGGACCGCCATCTGCTGAACTGCGCCACGGTCGCCGAACTCATCCCGGCCGGTGTGACCGTGCTCGACGTGGGCTCGGGCGCGGGGTTGCCCGGTCTGGTACTCGCCATCGCCCGGCCCGATCTCAGGGTGACGTTGGTCGAGCCGCTGGCCCGGCGTACCGCCTTCCTTGAGGAGGTGGTGGACGAGCTGGAGTTGTCCGAGTCGGTCCGGGTTCTCCGGGCCCGGGCCGAGGAGGCGGCGACCGGGATCGAGCCGGTGCACGGCGACGTGGTCACGGCCCGCGCGGTGGCGCCCCTGGACCGGCTCGCCGCCTGGTGCCTGCCCCTGGCCGTGCCGGGTGGACGGCTACTCGCCCTGAAGGGTGCCTCGGCGGCGGAGGAGGCGGTCGAACACGCCGAGGCGGTGCACCGCCTCGGCGGCGGCGCCCCCGTCCTGCACCGGTGCGGTGTGGGCGTCGTGGATCCGCCGACCACCGTGGTGGAGATCGTGCGGGAGCGGGTGGTCGGCCCGGCGTCCAAGGCGATGTCCCGGAAGGCGCGGGCCGGCCGATCCCGTCGACGGTGACCTGACGGTCAATCCGGACGCCGTCACCCAGTTGCAGCCGGCGGGTTGCGAACCCAACGTGGACCGGCCGCGCCCATCCGCCGTAGGCTGACCGCGCGTCGATAGTGTGGAGCGGGCGGCGATGTCCTCCGGGGCCCGGCCGCTTCCGCCGGGCGGTACCTCTGCGGAGAGCGCGCGAGTGGCCCGGTTGACGGGGTGCGGACCGACCATCCGAAGCGGGCAGGGATGACAGGTGCATGACGACGGCAGGTACGACGATAAACGGATGACCGGGTCAGCGGACGACCCTGTTTCACGTGAAACCGAATACCCGGATTGGCGGTCCGCCGGGGCGCCGCAGGACTCGCCGGAGTCCGGCCGGGCGGCACCCACCTCGGGGGCCCCGTGGTCCCCGGCGCGAGACGCGGCGGACCTCGCCGGCCGACCCGCCAACGCGACTCCCGAGGCGCGGGTGATCCCGATCCGGCGGAACACCTCGGCATCGGCCCGGTTCGAGGCGGCACCGCCTCAGCAGCAGGCACCCGGCATGGTTCCGGATCCCCGTCCGGCGTCCGACCCGGCAGAGTCCTACGGCTCGCCCGTCGCTGACGCCGCGTACGTTTCACATGAAACCCCGACGCGCGAAGAGGATGATCCACCGTTGGCTATGGAGGCGATGCGCGCCGTGCAGATCCTGAACCCCAGTGGCGAGGTGAACATGCCTCGGCCGGAGCGGACCCGGGTCATGTGCGTCGCGAACCAGAAGGGCGGCGTGGGCAAGACCACGACCACGGTGAACCTGGCGGTGGCGCTCGCCCTGCACGGCAACCGGGTACTGGTGGTGGACCTCGATCCGCAGGGCAACGCCTCCACCGGGCTGAACGTCCCGCACCACACGGGTGTACCGGACGTCTACGACTGCCTGATCAACAGCGTCCCGCTGGAAGACGTGACCCAGGCGGTGGAGGGCATCCCCAACCTCTGGTGCGTACCGGCCACCATCGACCTGGCCGGTGCCGAGATCGAGTTGGTGTCGGTGGTTGCCCGTGAGTCCCGGCTGGACCGGGCGATCACGGCCTACCCCGGGCACTTCGACTACGTCTTCATCGACTGTCCGCCGTCGCTCGGGCTGTTGACGGTGAACGCGCTGGTGGCCGCCCAGGAGGTGCTGATCCCCATTCAGTGCGAGTACTACGCGCTCGAAGGGCTGAACCAGCTCATCAACAACATCAACCTGGTCCGCCAGCACCTCAATCCGAAGCTCGCGGTCTCCACGATCCTGCTCACCATGTACGACCGGCGTACCCGACTCGCCGACGCGGTGGAGCAGGACGTCCGGAACCACTTCGGCGACAAAGTGCTCCAGGCGGTGATTCCGCGTAACGTGCGGGTCTCGGAAGCACCCAGCTACGGCCAATCGGTGATGACCTACGATCCCGGTTCGCGGGGGGCGACGAGTTACTTCGAGGCCGCCCAGGAGATTGCCGAGCGAGGGGTCAAGGAGCCGGTGAGCCGGAATGCGTAGTGCGAACGAGGCGCTTGGAGGCGTGGCATGAAGAACCGTCCTCGGGGTGGTCTGGGACGGGGCCTTGGGGCGCTCATCCCGACCGGGCCGGCACCGGATGCCGGCACCGGTGCGGGCACCGCACCGACGGTGGTGAACGGCACGGCGGAGGAGAGCCCACCGGCCGTGGCGCCGCCGACAGCGCCGCCGGCCACGCCCGATGATCCGATCCTCAGCCCGGTGCCCGGTGCGCGCTTCGCCGAGATCTCGGTCGACTCGATCGTGCCCAATCCGAAGCAGCCCCGGCAGGTCTTCGACGAGGAGGCCCTGGAGGAGCTGAAGACCTCCATCCAGGAGGTCGGCTTCCTCCAGCCGATCGTGGTGCGACAGCTCGACGACGAGAAGTTCGAACTCGTCATGGGCGAGCGCCGGTGGCGGGCGGCGCAGGCGGTCGGCCGGGAGAGCATCCCGGCGATCGTCCGCGACACCCGCGACGACGCGATGCTGCGGGACGCTCTCCTGGAGAACATCCACCGGGCGAACCTGAACCCGTTGGAAGAGGCCGCCGCCTATCAGCAGCTGCTTGAGGAGTTCGGTGCCACCCACGAGGAACTGGCTCGCCGGATCGGGCGTAGTCGGCCGCAGATCTCGAACACCATCAGGCTGTTGAACCTGCCGGCCCAGGTGCAGCGCAGGGTGGCCGCCGGCGTACTTTCCGCCGGACACGCCAGGGCGCTGCTGAGCCTCGAGGATGCGGAGACCCAGGAGCAGCTCGCGCTGCGGATCGTTGCCGAGGGGCTGTCGGTCCGGGCGACGGAGGAGATCGTCGCGCTGGCCCTGACCGAGGGGCCGAGCAAGAAGGATTCGGCCAAGCGCCGGCCGAAGCCGCACGCGCCCGCGCTGAACGACCTCGCCGACCGGCTCTCCGACCGCTTCGACACCCGGGTGAAGGTCGACATCGGGCGGAGCAAAGGCAAGATCACCATCGAGTTCGCCACGGTCGACGACCTGGAGCGCATCGTCGGCATCATCGGCGTCGAACGAGCCGAAGCCGAGATGTAGGGAAGGGCCCCACCGGCCTGATCGAGGCCACTCCGCGTACGCGATGCCGCTGGCTCTGTTTCACGTGAAACAGAGCCAGCGGCAGTTTCGGCCCGGGGCGCAGGACGCGCTCGCCGCCCTCTCTCCGGACGTGTCCGCGACCCGGCTCCTGCAACGCTCTTCGCCTGCCGGGATTCGGGACAAGCGGCAGGGGCGGCTCACGGCGACTGTAAGCGCGCCCGGGTGGCTACCCGACCTTGCCCCGGGCTCGAGTGCCGTGGCGCGCTCTGGCGCCCACTCAGGGGGCTGGCGGGATCGTTCGCGGCGGCGATGGTGATCGGACGGCAGCGGGCCGGGCGGGCAAGGGGCAAGCCGTCCCGCTCCGCTCTCCAGCGACGCCTCAGATGGCGGCACCCGACGGCGGCCTCCGACGGCGGCACCCGACGGCGGCACCCGACGGCGGCACCCGACGGCGGCCTCGGGCAAGCGGGTGAGTGAGTTCTGGGGGTGCCCCGTTTCACGTGAAACGGGGCGTGGCTGAGCATGCTCCCGGGATCCATGCCGGGCACCCAAAACCCATGACGCGTTATCCACACCGGTTATCCACAGGCTGCTCTCGTTTCACGTGAAACGAGACGCGAAAACCCTCGTAGTGGCGGGATGGCGGCTGTTATGCGGTGCCTGTCGTGCCTGTGGATATCTCTGGGGACAGCCAACGGATCGGCGGTACCGCGTGCTGCGGTCCGGACCGAACCGAAGGCTGTTCAGGTAGGGACAGCGGTGCCGGACTCGGTTAGGGTCAGCCTCGTGCGCGACACCCCTCCCTCAGTCCCGGACTTCACCCAGTGGCCGTCCTTCCCCTTCGAGGGCGAGCTGCGGATCAAAGCACTCGACGAACCGGTGCCGGTCGAACCGCCCCGCAAGGGCGAGGCCGACCGGGAATGCACCGCGTGTCAGGCACCCGATGAGGCGTACATCTGGGTCGGCGAGCGGTGGCGCGTACGCGCGATGGACCGTCCCACCGGCCTGCCGATGGTCCTCATCCTGGAGTCACGGTCGCACCTCGACCTCGGCGACCTGCCCAACCTCCTCGCTGCGGAGCTGGGCGTGATGACCGTACGACTCGAACGGGCCATCCGGTCGTTGGACGGGGTGGCCCGGGTGCACGTCAACCGCTGGGGCGATGGCTCGGCTCATCTGCACATGTGGTTCCTCGCCCGACCGTACGGGCGGCTCCAACTCCGGGGGACCTTCCTCTCCCTCTGGGACTCGATCCTGCCGCCCATCTCCGAGGACAAGTGGCGGGAGAATCTCGCTCTCGTGGCCGCCTGGCTCGCTGAGTTCGGCGGCCGGCCGCTGGCTGAGCCGCCCCGGATCCAGTGGCAGGCCCCGTCCAGCCTCACCGCACAGGCCGCGCCGGTCGTGGCGAAGGCGCCGCTGACCGGCGGATCACTCCTCGACGCCATCGGCGAGACGGCCGAGCCGCCGGACGCGGATGCGGCGGGCCTGGGCGTGCAGCTGGCGTCGACCGGGTACACCTCGCCCGAGGCTCCGGAGACCGAGGCTCCGGAGGTTGAGGCTCCGGCGACCGAGGCTCTTGAGACCGGGCCTCGGGAGGGCGAGATGCGGTCAGCCTCGACCGAGGCCGCGTCGCCCGCCGAGGCGACCGGCGTACCGCCGGAAAGGCATCACGGTGCGGCAGCGCCGGAGGCTGCCCTCCCCGGGGCGGGTCAGCAGGCCAGCGCCGCCGCCGAGACCGACACGGCGGTCGCGGACGGGGAGCGGGCGACGCCGCCAACTGCCCGTCGTGCGCCGGACTCGCCGCACCACCCGGGCGGGGCCTGAGAATTAGGAGGGGCCCCTGCGCGACGCCAGGCGTCGCGCAGGGGCCCCTTGACAAAATCAGCGGGCGGCGGCGCGGGCGACCAGGGCGGCGATCATCTGGCCGAAGTCCATTCCGGCGGCCTGCACCGAGAGTGGCAGCAGGGACGTCTCGGTCATCCCCGGAGAGACGTTGACCTCCAGTACGTGTGGCTGGCCGGTCGAATCGACGATCAGGTCGACCCGGCTGAGGTCCCGTAGACCGAGGGCGGTGTGCGCAGTCAGCGCGACCTCGGCCACCGAGTCGGCGACCGCCGGTTCCAGCCGGGCCGGGGTGTGCCAGGTGGTCCGGCCGGCGGTGTAACGGGCGGCGTAGTCGTAGACGCCGTTGCGGGGCACGATCTCGACCGGCGGCAGGGCCCGCGGACCGTCGCCCAGGTCGACGACGGAGACCGCCACGTCCATGCCCTGCACGTAGCGCTCCACGAGCGCGGTCGAGTCGTACGCGAAACAGCCGACCATGGCGGCCGGTAGTGACGCCGTGTCCCGGACCACGGCGGCGCCGAGCCCGGAGCCGCCCTGCGCCGGCTTGACCATCAGCGGCAGGCCGAGCCGGTCGACGATGCGGTCCAGCACGGCCACCGCGCCCAGCTCGCTGAACCGGTCGTGCGGTAGCGCGACCCAGTCGGGGGTGGCGATGCCGGCCTCCCGGAGCACCGCCTTGGCCGACGGCTTGTCCCAGGCGAGTCGGGAGGCGCGGGCGTCGCAGCCGACGTACGGGACGCCGCAGAGGTCGAGCACTCCGCGCAGCGAACCGTCCTCACCGGTGGCGCCGTGCAGCGCGATCACCACGGCGTCGGGCGGATCGGCGTCCAACGCCGGCAGCAGCGCCACGTCGGCGTCGCGTAGCTCGGCCTCCATTCCGACCGCCCGCAGCGCGTCGAGCACCCGGCGGCCGGAGCGCAGCGACACGTCGCGCTCGTAGGAAAGGCCACCGGCGAGCACGAGCACGCGCAGTTCGCTGGCGGGGGCTCCGGACACGGGGGTTTCTTCGGCAGCGTTGGCACCCATGCCGGGCATCATGCCAAGTCAGGTCCTGGGGTGTCCGAGCCGGCCTGGCCCCGGCGGGCAGCCGCCCCACCGACCGCACCGAACACCCGGCGCATGGCGATGTCCTGTTCCATCACGCCGGCCAACCGGCGAACCCCCTCCCGGATCCGCTCCGGGGCGGGGAAGGAGAAGTTGAGCCGCATGTGACTGGTGCCGGTGCCGTCCGCGTAGAAGCCGGTGCCGGGAACGTACGCCACCCGGGCGGCGATGGCCCGCGGCATCATCGCCTTCGAGTCCAACCCCTCGGGCAGGGTGGCCCAGACGAAGAGGCCGCCGCTCGGCTTGGTCCACCGGGTCCCGGCCGGCATCAGGTCGGCCAGCGCGTCGAGCATCGCGTCCCGCCGCTCGCGGTAGACCTCCTGGTAGACCTTGAGCTGCTCGCGCCAGGGCATGGTGCTCAGGTACGCGGTGACCGCGGACTGCGCGTACATGCTGGGGCAGAGGATCTGCGCCTCGCTGGCGATCACCAGCTTGTCCCGGACGGCGTGCGGGGCGAGGATCCAGCCCACCCGCAACCCGGGAGCGAACGTCTTGGAGAAGGTGCTGAGGTAGAAGACGCCCTCGCGGCGGCGCGCCCGCAGCGGTGCTGGCGCCTCCCCCTCGAAACCCAGCTGACCGTACGGGTCGTCCTCGACCACCAGCAGCCCGGCGCGCTCGCAGATGTCCAGTACCCGCTCGCGCCGCTCCTCGGTGAGGGTCACGCCGGCCGGGTTCTGGTAGGTCGGGATGGTGTAGAGGAACTTCACCCGCCGTCCAGCCCGGGCCTGTTCCGCGATGGCCACTTCCAGGGCCTCCGGGATCAGGCCGTCATCGTCCATCGGTACGTGCACCACCTGCGCCTGGGCGGCCTGGAACACCCCGAGTGCGCCGACGTACGTCGGCCCCTCGGCGAGCACCACGTCACCCGGGTCGAGGAAGAGCCGGGCCACCAGGTCGAGCGCCTGCTGCCCGCCGACGGTCACCACCACGTCCTCCGGCGAGGCACCGCAGGCGGCGTCGATGCCGGAGAGGGACATCACCTCGCAGATCCGCTCGCGCAGTTCGAGGGTGCCCTGGCCGATGCCGTACTGGAGGGTGGTGCTGCCGTGCTCGGCGCCGAGCCGGCCGAGCATCTCACCGACGGCGTCCAGCGGGAGCGCGGCGATGAACGGGGCGCCACCGGCGAGGGAGACCACCTCTGGTCGGCTGGCCACCGCGAAGAGGGCCCGGATCTCCGAGGCGGTCATCCCGCGCACCCGGCGGGCATACCGGTCGGTGTAGTCGTCGAGTGTCGTGCCGGTCATCACATCACCTCGGTGGCTGCTCGGACGGCTCCTTCCCGGCTACCCGGGACACCGGCGACCATGGCGGTACGGCGCGCCGAATGTCGATCCTAGCCGCCACGTGTCGACCGGGAACCCTCGATTATCGGCGCGTCCACATGCCGGGCCGGGCGAAGGCGGCCCTGAAATGGTCGTTCGCGCGTACTCTCCCGTGCTGGCGATCGGCGGCGTACGATCGCTCGTCGGGGGCAGGAGTGCGGCGGTGCCCGTACGGGCCGCTGCTGCGGCGGATGCCGTCCGGGCCGGTCCCACTGCCGAGCCTAGTGTGGGGAAGCACCTATGTCGCGACGTCTGGTCAGCCTGACCCTCGACACTCTTGAGGATCTGCCCCGGCCGTGCCGGCAGTGTGTCTACTGGGAGCTCGATCCGGTTTCCGCCGACCGGGCCTGTGCGGCTGGCGATCCGGGGCTGGAGAAGGAGGCGTGGGTCTCGCAGACCCTGCTGGAGTGGGGCTCCTGCGGCAAGCTGATCTACGTCGACGGGATGGCCGCCGGTTTCGTGATGTACGCCCCGCCGGCCTACGTGCCGCGTTCGATGGCGTTCCCCACCTCGCCGGTCTCCGCCGACGCGGCGCTGCTGATGACCGCGAACGTGGTGCCGGCCTTTGCCGGTGGCGGGCTCGGCCGGATGCTGGTGCAGGGCGTCGCCCGGGATCTGACCAAGCGCGGGATCAAGGCGATCGAGGCGTTCGGTGACGCCAAGTTCGGCGACGCCGCCGATCCGGAGGGCACCTGTGTGGCCCCCGCCGACTTCTTCCTCTCGGTCGGCTTCAAGACGGTCCGGCCGCATCCCCGGTTTCCGCGCCTGCGACTGGAGCTGCGGACCGCGTTGAGCTGGAAGTCGGATGTCGAGTACGCGCTGGAGAAGCTGCTCGGCTCGATGAGCCCAGAGTCGCTGCTGCGTCCGGTCCGCCCGACGCCGGCCACCCGCACCACCTCCGGCTGAGTCACCCCCCAGCGCCGGCTGACTGACCGGCACGGGGCATTCAGTCGACCACGGTGCCGGCGGCGACGGCGGCCCGCAGCTCGCTCACGTCGATCGAGCCGGTCGGCACGTCGCGCTCGATCGGCAGGTACATCCGCTGTACCGCCGCCACGATCGCCTCCACCAGCTTGTCCCGGAAGCGTGGATCGATAAGCCGGCTCCGGTCCGTCGGCGAGGTGAGGTAGCCGACCTCGACGCGTACCGCCGGCATGCGGGTGAGCCGGAGCAGATCCCACGCCTTGGCGTGGGTCCGGCAGTCGCGTAGCCCGGTCCGCGCGACGATCTCCCGTTGCACCAGCCCGGCCAGCCGTTCCCCGGTTGCGGAGGTGACCCCGTTGTCGGTGCCGTAGTGGTACGTCGCCACCCCTTCGGCGTCCGGGTTGGCATGCCCGTCGGTGTGCAGCGAGATGAAGACGTCCGCGCCGAGCGAGTTGGCCAACTGCGCCCGGTCGATGTCGGGCAGACAGGTCGCCGACGCCGGCCCACGGGTGAGCTGCACCCGTACGCCCGACGCGGCGAGCCGCCCCTCCAGCCGGCTGGCCAGGTCGTGCACCAGGTCCGCCTCGGTCCAGCAGAGCGGACCGTCGGGCACCACCACGCCGGGGTCGGTGCCGCCGTGGCCCGGGTCGATGACCACGGTCCGGCCGACAAGCGTCGGGCCGGACTGCCGGATTGCGTCGGACTCGCGCAGCCACTGCGGCCGCCCGCCGACCACCTTGCGCCCGAGTCGACGCAGCGCCCCCATGGTGTGTGGTCCGCAGGTGCCATCGGGGGTCAGCCCAACCTCACGCTGGAACTGGGCCACCGCCCGGGAGGTGCGTACGCCGTAGATGGCGTCCGCGCCGCCGACGTCGTACCCCATCTCCAGCAGCCGTTCCTGCAACGACCGGACGTCCTCGCCGGTGAGCGGGACCGGCACCGCGTGGTAGAGCGTTCGGGCACCGAGGCGCCAGCGTGCGGCGTCCAACGCCCGCCAGGTCTCGGCGCCGACCCGGCCGTCGACGCTGAGACCGCGCGACTGCTGGAAGGCCCGGACAGCCCGTTCGGTGGCCGCGTCGAACTCGTCGTGCTGCGGGTCGTTCGCCTTGGAGAGGAGGTCGAGACCGGTAAGCACCGCACGTATCTCGGTCACCGCGGGTCCCCGGTCGCCGGGACGGATCGGACGCACGCACGACCCCCTCTGCACGGTGGTGGCTGGCCGGACCCGTCAGCGGCGTACAGGGCGCACCGCGACGGGGACCTGGCGGTCACCGGCGTCCGGCGCCCCCGGGTTCGAGGTTATGCGCTGGGCGATCCGCTGGGGCGGAAAAACGCGTCGACCCCGTACCGGTGGGCCCGGCACGGGGTCGAGACGGCGTACGGTCGCCGAGGGGTCTAAAGCGCCGACTGGATCAGCTTGACCAGCTCACCCTTTGGCTTGGCGCCCGCGATCGACTGCACCGGCTCGCCGTTCTTGAAGACGGTGAGGGTCGGTACCGACATCACCCGGTAGGCGCGGGCGGTCTCCGGGTTCTCGTCGATGTTGAGCTTGACGATGCTGACCTGGTCGCCCATCTCGCCGGCGATTTCCTCAAGCAGCGGCGACACCTTGCGGCACGGTCCGCACCATTCGGCCCAGAAGTCCACCAGGACCGGCTTGTCAGACTTGAGTACGTCGGCCGCGAAACTCGCGTCGGTGACCGACTTGGTTGCTCCCACTGTTGACCCCTCCTCCGGGATATGTCTGGTTCAGTCCTTGGGCAGCGTGGCGACGAAGCGTTCCGCGTCCAGGGCCGCCGCGCAACCCGTACCGGCCGCGGTGATGGCCTGCCGATAGGTGTGGTCGACCACGTCACCGGCGGCGAAGACACCGGGGAGACTGGTCCGGGTGCTGGGCGCGTCGACCTTCACGTAGCCCTCGTCGTCCAGCTCCACCTGCCCGCGGAACAGTTCGCTGCGCGGGTCGTGGCCGATCGCCACGAAGACGCCGGTGACGTCGAGCACCTTGGCCTCGCCGGTGTGCAGGTTGCGCACCCGTACGCCCGAGACCTTGCCGTCCGCGCCGAGGATCTCCTCGACCACGGTGTTCCACTCAACCCTGATCTTGTCGTTGCCCAGCGCCCGCTCGGCCATGATCTTGCTCGCCCGGAACGAGTCCCGGCGGTGGATGATGGTCACCGAGTCGGCGAAGCGGGTCAGGAAGCTGGCCTCCTCCATCGCCGAGTCGCCACCGCCGACGACCACGATGTTCTGGTTGCGGAAGAAGAAGCCGTCACAGGTGGCGCAGGAGGAGACGCCGTGGCCGAGGTACTCCTGCTCGCCCGGCACGCCGAGCGGGCGCCAGGCGGAGCCGGTGGCGAGGATGACCGCCCGGGCCCGGTGCGCGGTCTCGCCGACCCAGACGGTGCTGAGCGCGCCCGGGTGGCCGGTGTCGGCCAGCTCGACCCGGGTGACGTCGTCGGTCAGGAACTCGGCGCCGAACCGCTCGGCCTGCTTGCGCATGTTGTCCATGAGCTCGGGGCCGAGGATGCCGTCCGCGAAACCGGGGAAGTTCTCCACCTCGGTGGTGGTCATCAGCGCGCCGCCGGACTGCACGCCCTCGATGATCAGGGGCTTGAGGTTGGCGCGGGCCGCGTAGACCGCTGCGGTGTAACCGGCCGGCCCGGAGCCGATGATGATCAGGTTGCGGACCTCGTCCACTGCCGTCTCCCAATCGTGTTGACTGTCGTCACCGGCGTGCCCCCGCCGATGTCGATCCGAGTGCCGACGGGGCGGCAACTGTAGTGCAGAACGTCATCGTACGAAGCGGGAATTCCCGAGCCGGTCATCCGGTGGGTCACGTCACGTGGACGGGTCAAACGTCCGGTGACTGCGAAAATCACCCTACCCGCGTACGGTAGCGGGTGTCCGAGCCGGACCCGGGGATCCCGCACTCCGGCCCGCTGACCCAGGCCCACTCGGTGCCGGCGTCGTCCGTGAAGCGGACGACCAGCGCCGGGTGCCCCTGGAACCGGGCGTAATCGACGGCGTTGAAGGTGACCGGCCCTTCGCCATGCTCGGTGCCGATCTCGGCCAGGCAGGCGCTGAGCGCGCTCTGCTCGCCGAGCCGCGTCAGGTCACCGAGGCCGGCCGTACGGTCGTCCGGCGCGCCCATCCCGCCCTCCGGCTGCGGCGACGCGCTGCCGGAGAAGTGCTTGATCGTCGGCAGGGGCACCGCCTTCGCCAGTTCCTCGGAGGTGTAGTCGGTGCCGCTGCGCTTCGGCGGCGCGGCGATCCGGTACGGGCTGCGGCTCTCCGCCGGGGCGGGTTCCGAGGCATTTCCCTGGGCGGCTCCGGAGGCCGCCCCCTCGTCCCGGGCGATTCGCGGTTCGTCCTCGGGCGTCGGAACCGGGGCGGTGCTCTGCTCGCTCAGGGCGGTGTCCGCCGCCGAATCGCCCTGCTGCTGCCCGGACAGTTGCAACGCACCCAGCCCGACCACGGCTGCGGCGGCGAGCGCGACGGGGGCGGCGGCCCGGGCCCACCGGCGTCGGCGTCGGCCCGGACGGGTCGGCGCGGGGCTCTCCTGCCCCGGCCGCAAGGTGCGGCCCGGACGTCGGGGGCCACCGAGCGGCTGGGCCGGCACGAGGGAGGGCTTCGCCTCGTCGGAAGCCGGCTCGGGCAGATCGAGGTCGTCCGCCGCTGGGTCGTCGACAGCGTTCCCCGCTGGGCTGTCCGCAGCGGAACCGTCGGGAAGCTCGGCGTTGTCCAGCGCGGCCAGGATCCGGTCGGCGACCTCCACCGGCAGCTCCGGCGTCTGCTCACCCCAGGCGAACAGGTCGGCGCGGACCTCGGCGACGGCCGGCGCCAGTGCCGCATGCGCGTGCGCCCAGGCCGGGTCCTCCGCGACGAGGCGAGCGACCTCGGTCTCCTCCGGGGTGCCCGCCAGCGCTCCGCCGAGGTAGTCGGCGAGCAGGTCGTGGTCGACCCCGCTGAACTCCCCGGTACTCACGCTTCCTCCTGGTTGGCATCCGGTCGGGTGCGCCCCGACCTCGATCGGACGCCCTGCGGCGCTCTCGGGTTCCCTCGGGTGACCGCCGGCACGTCGGAGGCGTCGTCGGGCAGCTCCTCGCCACCGGTCCGCAGGTGCCCGAGCACGACCGCCAGCCGGGCCCGGCCCCGGGCGCACCGGCTCTTGATCGTCCCTTCGGCCACGCCGAGGATCCGGGCGACCTCGGCGACCGGATATCCCTGCACGTCCACCAGGACGAGAGCGGCGCGCTGTTCGATCGGGAGCGCGGCCAGGGCGTCGCGGACCACCATGGCCGTGTCGTGGTCGCGTACCGGTGCGGCCGGCTCGACGCCGCCGGTGCCGTCGTCCCGGTCATGGACCCCGTCGGGCATCGGCACCGTGGGGTGGGTCTGCCGGCGTCGAATCCGGTCGAGGCAGGCGTTCACCACGATCCGGTGCAGCCAGGTCGTGACGGCGGCGTCGCCCCGGAACCGCCCGGCGGCGCGGTGCGCGGAGAGCAGCGCGTCCTGGAGTGCGTCGGCTGCTTCTTCGCGGTCACCGAGCGTACGCAGGGCCACCGCCCAGAGCCGGTCACGGTGCCGGCGGAACAGCTCGGCGAAGGCGTCCCGGTCACCGGCGACGTGGGCGCGCAGCAGATCCAGGTCGCTGACCGTCTCGTCCACCAGTGCTCCGTCCGTCCGGTCCCGAGCGGCAGCACGTCCGTCGCGTACGTCCATCGTCAGGCCCGCTGCGGGTGCCGCTCCGTCACGACCCCTGGACCGTGATCTCCTGGACACCGACCTTGAAGCCGTTCCCGTTCGGGGGCAACTCGGTGATCCAGAACAGCAGGTAGCGGTACTTCTGGTCGGCGTCGAAGCCGTTGAAGGTCATGGTGGTCCCGTCGTGCGCCTCGAAGGGCTGCCCGATCTGGTTCTTCTTGTACTCGGTGAGCATCTGGTTGTCACCGCTGCTGGTCGACGGGGCGTCGAGCGTCCCGGTCAGCAGTTCCGCAGAGGCACCGGTGTCGGAGAGGTTCACCTGCACCGACCGGACGGTGCGTTCGGTGCCGAGGTCGATCCAGACGCCCATGCCGCGCTTGATGTTGCCGAAGTTGCCGCTGCCCTTGTAGGTCTGCGTCGACCAGCCCTCGTCCTGGTCACCATCGAAGACCTTCTCGGCATCGCGTACCTCGGCGCGGTCATTGCTGTCCGGGTCGATGATCCGGGCGGCGCTGATCTTCAGGTTCCGGATGGTGGGTGCCGGCGGTTCCGCGCTCGCCGGAGGGGTGGCGCTGGGGGCGGAGGCGACCGGGTCGGTCTGCGGATCCTCGTCGTTGCCGCTCAGCGTGCTGATGCCGATCAGCAGGCCGATCAGGGCAACCGTGAGTAGGCTGGCGATGCCCAGGGCGACCTTGCGCCCGCCTGCGGCGGCCAGCGGCGACGGCTCCTCACCGGGCTCGGCGGCGAAGCGCAACGGTCCGCTGTTGTCGAGGTAGTCGTCGTCGGCGGGTACGTCGAGCCGGGCGAGCTCCGCAGCCAGCACGTCCGACGAGGGAGGCGGGACGTTGGTGTCCAGCAGGTCCATGGTGAGGTCGTCAAGATAGGCCGGCACACCGGCCCGGACCTGGCGCGGAGCCGCTGCGGCACCGTTTGCGTCGCGTACCGCGTCGGGGATGGCCGCCCGGCCGTGCCCGGCGGTGGCGCCCCGCAGCGGTGCCTCGGCGTGCGGCCAGTGCCCGGTCAGGGCGTAGTAGAGGATGCCGCCGACCGCCCGGAGGTCGGTCTCCTGGCTGTCGGCGCCGTCGGTGCGGGCGTCCGCCAGGACCACCCGGCCATCGTCGCTGATCATGACGGTGCCCGGGTGCACGTTGCCGTGCACCATGTCGGTGGCGTGCACGGCGGCCAGCGCACTGGCGACCGCGTTGCCGACGGCGGTGGCCCGGCCGGCGTCCAGCGGCCCGCTCGCGACCAACTCCCGCAGCGACTGGCCGTCGACCCACTCGCGCACCACGTAGGCACGATCGGCCTCGTCGATCGCGTCGTAGACCCCGACCAGATTGGGATGGATGACCCGGCTGGCCGCGACGGCGGCCTGGAGCATCTCGGTGGCGGAATCGCCGCCCGGGTAGCGCATGACGACCGCGACGGGACGACGCAGCACGACATCGACGCCGCGCCAGACCAGCCGGCCCGCGCTGTCGTTGTTGATGTGCTCGACCAGTTCGTACCGTTCGGCGAGGATCTCACCGGCCTCCGGAGCACCGAAGGTCATGACCGGCGGAGTGGTCTCGTCCGCGTCCTGACCCTCGCCGACCTGGGTCACCCGTCCTCCCTCGGTGATCGTGTCGATCGATGGACCCGCGCTGCTGGGCATCTGATTCCCGCTCCGCCTTCGTGTCGCACCGGGCGACCTGGTCCCGGCACGGCGCGTGCGCCGGTGCCTGTCGTACCCGTCGAGAGCGACCTTACCTGGGTTCGCCGTCTCCCCGACATGTCATCTTCCCGCCGCCACCGCTGCGGATCTCACGCCTCGGGCGGGCTTGTCCTGTTACAACCGCTGTCAGCCAGGTTGCTGGCTCATGTACCAGCCAATCTAGATGTTGCCCACATTTCGCCTCCGCACGGGCTGTGCGGAGGAGTCGGCGGGTCTGACGCTGGCGGGGTTCCCGTCGATCGGCCGACCATGCTCGGACTTCCGGTTGGTTATCCACAGGCCGAACCGTCAGGTGAGCGGCGGCGCGCCCAGTTATCCACAGGCTGGTCCCCAGGCTGGTGATCCGCGGTCACTCTGCGTGCGGCAGTGCCTGATCAGCGGCCGAGGCGGCGGCGGACCATGCCGACCACCTCGGTGATCTCCGAAATCCGCAACACCATGGCCAAGCCGAGGTAGGTGCCGCCGATCACCGCGCCACCCACAAGCAGTTGGACGATCGCCTCCAACCGGCTCGGCGTGTCGTCACCGGGAAGCACGGCCACGACTAGCAGACCGGCCACTGCGGCACCGGCCGCGGCGAGGGCCACCCGGCCGAGGGTACGCAGGATCGCGCCGAGCCCGATGCGGCCCACCCGGGGCCGCAGCAACCACGCCGAGGCGATCGCGGCGGCCAGGTACGAGACCGCGTTACCGATCATCATCCCCGCGCCGGCGAAGCTCGCCGAGAAGATCAGGAAGAGGGCGACCTGCACCCCGATCCGGAGCGCCACCACCGGAATGTTGATAAGCGCCGGGGTGCGGGTGTCCGGCAACGCGTAGAAGGCGAAGGTGAACAGCTGGCTGATCGCGAACGGCACGAGGGCGAGCGCGGCGGCCAGCAGCACCAGCGACGTCGCGGTCGCGTTCTCCTCGTTGAACGCACCCCAGCGGAACAGGGTGAACGCGATCGGAGAGGCCAGCACGGCGTAGCAGACCGCGATCGGGGCGAGCACCGCCGACACCGTGCGGGTGCCCCGGGACAGGTCGGCGGCGAGGTCGGCGAAGCGGCCGTCGGCGGCGGCGGCGCTCATCCGGGGCATCAACGCGGTGATGATCGATACGGCGATGATGCCGTGTGCGGTCATCAACAGCAGGAACACGTTGTTGTAGATCAGCGGACCGGCGGCGTTCTCCTTGCCGGCACGGTTGAGCAGGTTGAACAGCACGATGAGGCCGACCTGGCTGACCGCGACGTAGCAGATCATCCAGGCGCCGAGCCGACCCAACTCGGCAAGCCCGAGCTTGCGGAAGTCGAAGCGGAGCTTCCACCGGAAGCCGACCTTGCGCAGGGCCGGCAGCAGGCCGGCGACCTGAACGGCCACCCCGACCAGGGTGCCGCCACCGATCAGCAGGATCCGTCCGGTGGTCATGTCCTCCGGCCCGACGATCTCCGTGCCGAAGAGCGCGATGTACAGGCCCGCGGTGCCGATGACCACCAGGTTGTTGAGGATCGGCGCCCACATCGGGGCGGCGAAGTGGCCCCGGGTGTTGAGCACGGCGCTGATCAGCGCGCTCAGCCCGGAGAAGAAGATCATCGGCAGCATGAGCCGGGCCAGCGCGGTGACCAGCTCCGAGTAGTCGCCGGACTCGTCGGCCCCGTACAGCCAGGTCAGCGGCACGGCGAGGGCTACCGCGAGCACGGCGGCGGCACCCAGCGCGAGCAGCCCCAGGGTCAACAGCCGCTGGGCGTACGCCTGGCCGCCGTCGCTGTCCGCCTTGCGGCGACGTACCAGCACCGGAATGAGGACACTCGTCAGAATGCCGCCGAGCAGGAACTCGTAGACCATTCCCGGCAGGATCTGTGCCGTGGTGTAGGCGTCGCCCACCAGCGCCCCGCCCAGCGCGGCACCGATGACCAGGTTGCGCAGGAAACCCGTACCCCGGCTGACCAGGCTGCCGACCGCCATCACCGCGCTGTTGGCCGCGGCGCTGCCCTCCGCCACCTGCTCCTGCGGTGGTGCGGTCGACTCCATCGCCGGTTGGTTCAGCGGTTCGGCGGAGATGAACGTGGCGCCGTCGTTCGGCTGGCCGCCGGGCGCGCCGCCCTGCTGGGCGTTCGCGCTGCGGTAGAGCCCGCCGCTCATCTGTGCCTCCAAGGGGTACGCCGGAGCCGGCACCGGCCCGCACGCCACAGACCTTAGTCAACCCAGAGCGGTATACCGCGCCCGGCGGAGGAGATGCCGGTCAGGACCGATAGGCTGGCGCTCCCATGTCCGAAGCCGCCGCATCCCACGCCACCGACCGCCGCGAACTCACCGCCGCACAGCGCAACGCCGTCGCCGAACTGCTCCGGGTCTCACCGGTCGCCGACGAGCTGGGCCGCCGGTTCGCCGCCGCCGGCCACGAGCTGCACCTGGTGGGCGGTTCGGTACGCGACGCCCTGCTCGGCCGGCTCGGCGAGGACCTCGACTTCTGCACCGACGCGCACCCCGACCAGACGCTGGACATCGTGCGCGGCTGGGCCGAGGCGATCTGGGAGACCGGGCGTGAGTTCGGCACCATCGGCTGCCAACGCGGCGGCCTGCGGCTGGAGATCACCACCTTCCGTGCCGAGTCGTACGACCAGGTCACCCGCAACCCGGTGGTGGAGTACGGCACCAGCCTGGTCGAGGACCTGCGACGGCGGGACTTCACAGTCAACGCGATGGCGGTGAGCCTGCCCGAGCACCGGTTCACCGACCCGTACGGCGGCCTGGCCGACCTGGCCGCGAAGGTGGTGCGTACCCCGGGCACGCCCGCCGAGTCGTTCGGTGACGACCCGCTGCGGATGCTGCGGGCGGCCCGGTTCGCGGCGCAGCTGCGTTTCGCGGTGAATCCGGACGTACGCGCGGCGATGAGCCGGATGGCGACGGACCTGGACCGGATCACCGCCGAACGGATCCGCGACGAGTTCACCAAGCTGCTCTGCGGTGCGGATCCGATCAGTGGGCTGCGGCTGCTCGTCGACACCGGGCTGGCCGAGCGTTTCCTGCCCGAGCTGACCGGGCTCAAGCTGGAAATCGACGAGCACGCCCAGCACAAGGACGTCTACGAGCACACCCTCACGGTGGTCCGTAACGCGATCTCGTACGAGGAGGACGGGCCGGACTTCATCCTCCGGATGGCCGCCCTGATGCACGACGTCGGCAAGCCGGCCACCAAGTCGGTCGGCTCGGACGGGCGGGTCAGCTTCCACCACCACGAGGTGGTCGGTGCCCGGTTGACCAAGGCGCGGATGAAGGCGCTCCGCTACCCGAAGGAGATCACGTCGAAGGTGACCGCCCTGGTCGGGCTGCACCTGCGCTTCTACGGTTACGGCCGGGGCGAGTGGACCGACTCGGCGGTGCGCCGGTACGTCACGGACGCCGGTGATCTGCTGCCCCGGCTGCACAAGCTGACCAGGTCGGACTGCACCACCCGGAACCGCCGCAAGGCGGCCGCGCTGGCGGCGGACTACGACGCCCTGGAGGAGCGGATCGCCCGGCTTGCCGCCGAGGAGGATCTGGCCCGGGTCCGGCCCGACCTCGACGGGAACGCGATCATGGAGCTGCTCGGCGTACCGCCGGGACCGATCGTGGGACGGGCCTGGAAACATCTGAAGGACCTGCGGCTGGAGCGTGGGCCGCTGGACCGGGACACCGCCGAGGCCGAACTGCTGCGTTGGGCTCGCGACGAGGGCATCCTCGGCTGAGCGGTGCCCGCAGCGGGGCGCCATTAAGCACTTTTATCCATTTGCTGTCCATCTCGGATGGTCGCTCGGCGAAGGCCGCTACGCCGAAACGCCAACGTTTCGACCGAAAGGTTGACGCGCCTCATTGCGTTGATCAGGAATGATCGTTGGCACGTCCACTCGCTCGACTGTCGAAGCGGGACGATCCACTATCCGTCCGGCCATGCCGAGGTGTGGTCGATGACGAACGGGGAGTTCATCTAGTGAAGCGCCGTGGCGTACTGCGCCGCTCGGCGGTGGCGGGCCTTGCCCTTGCCACCGCCTCATCCATCCTCACCGTCGCCTCCGGCGGTGTCGCCGCAGCCGACCCGTCGGACCGTTCGCTGCCGAAGGTCCACGGCAGCGGAAGTTCCGGCGTGGTGCCGGATCGCTACATCGTCGTCCTCAAGGACCAGCGGGCCTCCTACAGCAGCGTCCGGTCCACCGCGACGACGCTGGCCAAAGCCAACGGTGGCACCGTCGGCCAGGTCTTCGGCAATGCCCTCAGCGGCTTCTCCGTCGAGATGAACCAGCGGCAGGCCGACAAGCTCGCCAAGAACCCTGCCGTGGCCTCCGTCGAGCCGGTGCGGCGAGTCCAGGCCAGTGGCACGCAGAGCAGCCCGCCGTCCTGGGGCCTGGACCGGATCGACCAGGCCTCGGCCAAGCTGAACAAGTCCTACAAGTACCCGAACACCGGCAGCCGGGTCACCGCGTACATCCTGGACACCGGCATCAACCTCAGTCACCAGGACTTCGGCGGCCGGGCGCGCTTCGGCTTCGACGCCTTCAACCCACCGCTGCCCGGTGAGGCACCGGTCGGCGGCGGGGACTGCAACGGTCACGGCACGCACGTGGCCGGCACCGTCGGTGGCACCAAGTTCGGTGTGGCCAAGGGCGTCAAGCTCGTCGACGTGAAGGTGCTCGACTGCGAGGGTGGCGGCACCACCGAGACGGTCGTCGCCGGCATCGACTGGGTGACCGCGAACGCGCAGAAGCCGGCAGTGGTCAACATGAGCCTCGGCGGCGGCGTGGACTCGGTGCTCGACGCGGCCGTGAAGCGCTCCATCGCCGCAGGCGTCACCTACTCGATCGCCGCCGGTAACGAGGGCATGGACGCCTGCAAGGTGTCGCCGGCCCGGGTGCCGGACGCGATCACCGTGGGTGCCACCGACCGGGTCGACATGCGCGCCTGGTTCTCGAACTACGGCAAGTGCCTCGACATCTTCGCCCCCGGGGTGAGCATCGTCTCGGCGCGGCACAACAGCAGCACCGGCAGCGTGGGTGAGAACGGCACCTCGATGGCCGCCCCGCACGTGGCGGGCGCTGCGGCGCTGCTGCTGCACAGCAACCCGACCTGGACGCCGAAGCAGGTCCGCGACCGCATCGTCACCACCGGCATCGCCGGCGCGGTCTACGACCCGAAGGGCTCGATCGACCGGCTGCTGACCGTCGGCTCGGTCACCCAGGCCCGTTCGGCGTACGGCTTCAAGGCCAAGTCCAACGGCAAGTTCGTCACTGCGGCCAGCACCAAGAAGGCACTTGTCAACAACGGCAAGAGCCTGGGCACCGCTCAGCGCTACGACATCGTCAACGCCGGCAGCGGCCTGGTGGCGCTGCGCTCCAAGAGCACCGGCCGGTACGTGGTCGCGCCGAGCAAGGGCAAGAAGCCGCTGATCGCCAGCCACAAGAAGATCGTCACGTCGGGGAAGTTCACGATCGTCAACCACACCGACGGCACGGTCAGCCTCAAGGCCAAGGCCAACGGCAAGTACGTGACGGCGCCGAAGTCCGGCAAGTCGTCGTTGAAGGCGAGCAAGACCAGCATCGGCACGTCGGAGAAGTTCACCGTCGACGCGCCGCCTCCGGTGGTCACCATCAGGTCGCTCGCCAACAAGAAGTACGTGGTTGCCGGCAGCAAGCCGCTGAAGGCCACAAGCAAGTCGGTCACCAAGTCGACGAAGTTCCAGATCGTCAACCGGGGTGACGGCTTCTTCGGCCTGAAGGCGCTGGCCAACAACAAGTACGTGACCACGCCGAGCAAGGGCAAGAAGCCGCTGATCGCCAGCAAGAAGTCGGTCGGCTACTGGGAGGAGTTCGCCTTCTTCTGGTACTACGGCGACGGCACGGTCACCCTGCTGGGTGGCGCCAACAAGCTGGTCACCGCCGGCTCGGCCGGTACCAAGCAGTTGATCGCCAGCAAGAGCCTCAGCTCGACCCCGGGCAAGGGCGAGAAGTTCACCTTCTCCGCCGCCTGACCTCGCACCACACCTCTGGCGCCCGCCGGAGCACCCCGGTACACGGGGACGTTCCGGCGGGCGTCGCCACGTCCGGGGCCGGTCGGGCAGGTGGACAATGGCGGCATGCGTTGGACGATGCTCGACTCGCCGATCGGAGTGTTCGCGGTGGCCACCGACGGCACCAGCGTGTGCGGAACGCACTTCGGCCCGGTCGAGAACGCCGACACCGAGCCGGCCGACGAGGGTGCGCGGCAGGCCGTTGCGGAGCTGCGGGCGTACTTCGCCGGGGAGCTGACCGGCTTCGACGTGCCGGTGACGGTGCCCCGCGGATCGGAGTTCGAGCGGGCGGTGTGGCGGGAGATGACCCGCATCCCGTACGGCGAGACACTTACCTACGGCGAGGTGGCCCGGCGGGTGGGCGACCCGGGGGCGGCCCGCGCGGTCGGGGTGGCCTGCAACCGCAACCCGATCCCGGTGATCGTGCCGTGTCACCGCATCATCGGCGCAGGTGGGAAGCTGGTCGGCTTCGGCGGCGGCCTGGACCGCAAAATCAAACTCCTCGAACTCGAAGCCCGAGTAGCCCTCCACCGCGCCTGGTCTTAACCCACCCCACCCACCCCACTGACCCCGTTGATCATGAGGTTGGCGGCAGTTTGAAGATCAACTAATGCCGCTAACCTCATGGTCAACCAGGCTTCGGGGCGGCCGGTGGCCAGCGGGTGGTGGGAGTCAGTTGGGGGCGGGGAGGCAGCCGCCGTCGGCGATCCGGGTACCGATCTCGACCCTGATGTCGTCCTGCCGGACGCTGCCGAAGACGCAGGCCCGGCCGGTCCACCCGGCGAAGAGCAACCCGTCGCCGGGACCGAGGTCGAGCCGGCCCGGCGGCCGAACGACGACGTCGAGCAGCCCGGTGGCGCTCACCGCCGCCAAGACGGCCTCCTCCTCCGGCTCGTCCCGGCCGCCGGTGGTGAACAGGTTGAGACTCCGCGAGACCTCGACTGCACATGCCTGGGCACCAGCGGCCGCCACCGGGTCGAGGTCGCCGCGCTGCCGGAAGGCTTTGTTGGCCGCCTGCTGGCGCAGGAACTCCTCCTGGCGCAACTGCTCGTCGGCCAGCGGGTTCCCGGTGCCGGGCGACCCCGGTACGACCGGGGAGGCGACGACACCCCCCGACTCGGCCAGCGCCTCGGGAGCAGGGCTCGCCGCAGAGGCGCTCGGCTCGGCCACCACCGCCGGTGGTGCGCCGGCTGTGACCGCACAGCGGGCCTCGGCCACGGGTGTCAGTGGAATGGCGGGTGGTGCATCCTCACCAGGGTCGGCGGATGGGGCATCCCCCGGCTGGGCACAGGCGACCAAAGCGGCGACGAGCATCGCACCCGCGACTGCCCCGGCAACCCGGCGCCCTGACCTCACGAAACGAACATCGCCAATGGGTGACACGTCGCTCACCCTAACCCGAATCTTGGTCCGAAAACGCCCCTCTAGGGGCAACCCTGTACCAAGATCTCTTTGCTCAGGAGCGGTCGGTGGGAATCTCGCTCACGAAGGCGGTCCAAGCGGTCGCGGAGAAGAGCAGCGTCGGACCGGTGCGGTCCTTGCTGTCGCGTACGGCGCACCGGCCGCTGCCGTCGAGCACCGGCCCGGCCTCGACACAGTTGCCGCCTCCGCTACCGCTACGGGTGCTGACGTGCCAGGCCACCGGCAGTCCGGTGCCAGTGGGTCGGTCGGTGGTGGCCATGGGCTCACTCCAGACGCGCTTCGAGGTCGAAGAGGACACGCTGCACGGCACCGTTGCGAAGCGCCGCCCGGCGTAGCCGATCGTAGCGCTGGTGTAGCGAATCGGCTTTCTCCCCTTCCACTACGACCGTGCCCATGGCGGTGGAAATGCAGCCAGCGGCAGGATACGGGCGACGCATCCGGAAGACATCGAAGGTGCCATCGGGGCTCGCATGGGCTCCGGCGGTCGCTGGAAGGATCATGACCTCGACGTTCGGCCAGCCGGCCACCGCGCGGAGGTGGGCGAGTTGTGTACGCATCACCTCGGGTCCGCCGACGATTCGCCGGAGCGCGCCTTCGTCGATGACGGTGGAGAACTGGAGTGGATCGGGCTCCTCCAACCGCCGCTGCCGTTTCATCCGGACCTCGACGAACCGGGCGACTTCTTCGTCGGTGGCTCCATCGTCCCAGGCCCGGATCAGGGCTTCGGCGTAGGCGCGCGTCTGTAGCAGGCCCGGGACGACCAGTGCCTCGAAGGATTTGATCTCGGCAGCCCGGCTCTCCAGCCAGATCCAGTCGATCAGTGACCCGGCGACGTTGGCGCTGAAACCGTCCCACCACCCCTTCTGCCAGGCATCCTGGGCCATGGTTTTGAGGTCTTCGCGGCGGCGCGGGTCGTCAACACCGCACAGGTCGAGGTAGGCGAGCACCTCGGGCACCCGGGGTGGGATGGTTCCGGCCTCCATCCGGCTCACCGTGGACGCGTTCCGGTTGATGAAGTCACCCACGTCCTTGAGGGTCAGTCGGGCGCTTTCCCGCATCGCACGCAGTTGCTGACCGATCCACTGCGCCCGCAGGGTGGCCACCTGCTCATTCGCCATGTCTCCAACTCCCGACCCTGAGCCTCAACCCTCCGCAGAACAGCATGACCGGAGAAACGCTGAATACGCAATCTTGCGTTTTTGGAGCTTGCCGTGCATGCTGCGTGTGGCTGTGGTTACCGAAGGTGATCGACGGTCGAGGTAGGACGGACCGGGGTGGGTCGGCTTGGCGGCATGCCCACCCCGGTCCGGGAACGAGCCGAACGGAAGCACATCGCGATGGATGGCGTCCCGGGGATCGACTCCCAGACTGTCTACCACGCCGTACCCGCCGCCTGCGGGCATCGGCGCGGCTGCGTTGTGCGTACCGCTTCGGTTTTCGGCCGGGTGGTGTGCTGACCCGACAGCGCATCCCCCGGCGCCGAGCCGGGCGGGCGCGCGGACCCCGCCGCGAATCCCCCTCGCGGCGGTGCCGGACCGCGCGTCCGCCCCCTTTCCGGAGGGGTACGCACCGATGGGACCGCACGAGAGCCGGCTGGGGTCGTGACCGGGCGGCGCTTGCCGACGCTGGTAGGAATCGCCTGGCGGGTGTTGGAGTTCCACCGCCACCACCGCTGTCGAGTGTGCCGCGACGGGGGATGGTGTCCTGCCGTCGAGGTGGCACGGACCCGGATCAGGGCGTGGCGGCGGTACGGGTCATGAGGGTCGAGATCGCGCCCGGCGATCTGGTCCGGGTGACCCGAGCCGCGAGCGTCCAGTTCGCCAAGCGGCCCTTTGTCGCCCGGGTGATCCGGGTCCGCGATGACCTGAGCACCTATCACGGCTGGTGCTGGCTCGACGTTTACGAGTTGGACCGCAAGGGCGACGCGGTCGAGCGTCGCTCGATCTTCGTCCAGCCGACCGGCCTCTGCCTCATCGGCAGGGGGCCGATGCGTACGTGACGGTCGTTACACACCCGATTCGCGTGCTGCCGCACCCGCTCGCCGTGTCTGGCCGTGGCGCGTCGGGACCAGCCAACAGGTAACAACTCGCCCTAGCAACCAGAGGAGAAGTAGTAGTGCCAAGCGCGGTTGACGTGGCCCCGGATGAGTTATACAAAACTGGTATGGCCTTCACCCTGACGCTCAAGCCCGAAGTAGAACAGCGGCTCCGTGAGCTGGCCGAGGCCGAGCATCGCTCGATGCACAAAACCGTGGAACTGGCGATCCAGGAGTACCTCGACCGCCAGGAGCGCGCCGAGTGGACTCGTCAGGCCGCGCGTCGGGTCTTCGAGGAGGACGCGGAGTTCTTCGAGATGTTGGGGGATCGGTGAGAAGCGCGTGGCCGGACGCGGAGGATCTGCTGACTCTGATGGCCGAGCACACCGGTCCGCGTAGCCAGGTGCGCGATGCCGGAATCCTGGTCGCTGCGGCGAGCAGGCCGCATGCGCACTTGATCGGCCAGGCCACTTATCCGACGGTGCTGGACAAGGCGGCAGCGTTGCTGCACGGGCTGATGATGTGGCGACCTCTGGATCTGTGGAACGCAGGTCTCGCCTGGGCTGCGATGCGCGTTTTCCTGAGCCGATCCGGCTTCACCCTCAGGATGCCGACCAAAGAGCGGATGGCGCTCACTGATGCGTTGACCAGCGGTGAGGTCGACTCGGTGGAGGAGTTGGCCATGCGGCTGTCGCCGTACCTGGAAATGGCGCGCTGAGGACGACGCGAGGGCCGGGTCCGTGTGGACCCGGCCCTCAGCGGTGCTGTTACGTCGTCAGCGCTCGATCTCGCCGGCGATGAACGCCTCGACGGCGGCGTGCGCCTCGTGGTCGGCGTACTGCTCCGGCGGGGACTTCATGAAGTACGACGAGGCCGACAGGATCGGGCCGCCGATCTTCCGGTCCAGGGCGATCTTCGCGGCGCGGACCGCGTCGATGATGACGCCCGCCGAGTTCGGCGAGTCCCACACCTCGAGCTTCAGCTCGGCGTTGAGCGGGGTGTCGCCGAACGAGCGGCCCTCCAGGCGGATGTAGGCCCACTTGCGGTCGTCCAGCCACGGCACGTGGTCGGACGGGCCGATGTGCACGTCGCTCTTGGCCATCTCGTGCGGCACCTGGGAGGTCACCGACTGGGTCTTCGAGATCTTCTTCGAGACCAGGCGGTTGCGCTCCAGCATGTTCATGAAGTCCATGTTGCCGCCGAAGTTGAGCTGGTACGTGCGCAGCAGCTCGACCCCCCGGTCCTCGAAGAGCTTCGCGAGGGCCCGGTGCACGATGGTCGCGCCGACCTGGCTCTTGATGTCGTCACCGACGATCGGCAGACCGGCGTCGGTGAACTTCTGCGCCCACTCCGGGTCGGAGGCGATGAAGACGGGCAGGGCGTTGACGAACGCGCAGCCGGCGTCGATCGCGGCCTGGGCGTAGAACTTGTCGGCCTGCTCCGAGCCGACCGGCAGGTAGGAGACGACGACGTCGACCTGCGCGTCGCGCAGCGCCTGCGCCACGTCGACCGGCTCGGCGCCGGACTCCTCGATGATCTCGCGGTAGTACTGGCCGAGACCGTCGAAGGTCGGGCCGCGCTGCACGGCGACGCCGGTAGGCGGCACGTCACAGAGCTTGATGGTGTTGTTCTCGCTGGCGACGATCGCCTCCGCGAGGTCCATGCCCACCTTCTTGGCGTCGACATCGAACGCCGCGACGAACTGCACGTCCGAGACGTGGTAGTCGCCGAAGGTGACGTGCATGAGACCCGGGACGCGGTCGTTCGGGTCGGCGTTCCGGTAGTACTCGACGCCCTGTACCAGGGACGAGGCGCAGTTACCCACACCGACGATGGCGACGCGGACGGAGCCCATCGCGTGTGCCTCCTTCTTTTCTGTCACGGCCGCTCTTTCCTGGACTCTCCAGGCGGAGGCGGGCTGTTGTCTTCTCGTCGGCCGCCGGCCGTCCCGTCCTGCGGGACCGTCGGGGCACGGCCGGAGCGCTCGTTGGCGATGAGCTCCTCCAGCCAGCGGACCTCACGCTCACAGGCCTCCAGGCCGTGGCGTTGCAGCTCCAGCGTGTACGCGTCGAGGCGTTCGGCCGCCCGGCCCAGCATGTCGCGCAGGCCCTCGCGGCGTTCCTCGATGGTGCGGCGGCGACCTTCCAGGATCCGAAGCCGGGTCGCCTGGTCGGTTCGGGAAAAGAACGCGAAGTGCACACCGAAACCGGTATCGCCGTACGTCTCCGGCCCGGTCTGTGCGATGAGCTGGGCGAAGCGTTCCTTGCCCTCCGCGGTGATGGTGTAGACCACCCGACCTCGTCGGCTGGTCAGCGCGGGAACCTCCTCGGCGGTGGCGGGTGTCTCGGCGGCCTCGGTGATCCAGCCCGCCGCCTGCAGACGGCGCAGGGTGGGGTAGAGCGAGCCGTAGCTGATGGCCGCCCGGATCGCCCCGAGCTTGGCGGTGAGCTCCTTGCGGAGCTCGTAGCCGTGCATCGGGGCCTCCTGCAACAGGCCGAGGATGGCGAGTTCGAGCACGGCCACCCTTCCTTTACCCTGTGCGTGGAGCGCTAACCGCCACGATGTATCGGACCGATACATCGCACCGTAGCGTCTCGCCCTGGCTGGGGCAAACACCCGCTCTGATGCGTCCTGCTCACGGATCGTGACGGTGGTCGCCTCGCCTGACGAGAGCGCGTACCCTTTGCCGCATGCGTACGCAGCGCCAGGTGGTCGACTACTCGCTCCGAAAGCGAGCGGTGCTGCGTGAACTCCTCGCCGGACGTGTCGGCACCTATGACCTTTGCGACGCGTCTCCCTACCTGAAGAACGCGGCTCGCTTCCACGGGGAGCCCACCGACCAGCGGTGTCCGATCTGCCGGAGCGAGAACCTCACCCACGTCCACTACATTTACGGAGACGAACTCAAGCAGTCCGCCGGCCAGGCCCGTACAGTGGCCGAGTTGTCCGTGCTGGCGATGACGCTGCGTGAGTTCCAGGTCTTCGTGGTGGAGGTGTGCCTCGGCTGTGACTGGAACCATCTCGTCGAGCAGTTCCTGCTCGGGCGGGACGGGCTGACCGGTGGCGCTGACGGCGAGTCGGAGCAGCAGGCGGCGAGTGGTGTGGCCGCCGCCGGTGGACAAGGTGCGCGAAGAAGGCGAGAGGCGCAACGGTGAATCGAGCTCGATCGGCCGGCCCTGGCCGTGGGGTACCACCTGGCTGGGGCGACCGATGGCTCGTACGGGCGAATAGTCCCGATAATTCTGATCCGAACTCGCCGGCGCGGTACCCCCGTGCCGGGTCGGCGGGTGTCGCAACTCACGGCAAACCGGTGGCGGCGCGACAGTGCCCCACCGCGACGGCAGGGTGTGAGGAATGAACTCGTACGGTGATCCCAGCTCCTCGCGCGGCCGGGCCCGGATTCCGGGCCAGGACGACGGGCCGGCGGGCGACGCGTACCGTCGCCCGGATGGTGATCCGCGCGGAGTCAACTGGTCGAACGGGTCGGCGAGCGCCGGCCCATCGGCCCGCGCATCGGTCGGCGGGCGAGCATCGGTCGGTGGCTCGGCGAGCGTGCCGCCGTATGGCGGGCCCGCAGCCGGATCGGCCTCGGCGGGCCGGGCCGGGCCGGGCCGCGCCTCGGTGCCGGTCTCCCCGGCGGCACCCGGCCGGGCCTCGGTGCCGGTGTCTCCAGCGCCCGGACGGGGCGGTCGCGCGTCGGTGCCGGTGAGCCCGGCGCCCGGCCGGGCCTCGGTCGGTGCCGCCGCCGTCGGTGCGGCCTCCGCCGGCCGGGCCAGCGTCGGGTCGGCGTCCGTGGGCGGTCCCCCCGGTCGGGCTGCGGTGGCCCGGGCGAGTGTCGGCGGGCCGGGTGGACCGGGTGGGCCCGGTGGGCCGGGCGGCCCGGCCGGACCCGGTCGCGGCGGTCGTGACCCGAACGCGGTGGCCCGGGCCCGCAAGCGCAAGCGGCTGAACATGCTGATCGCCGGTTTCGCGGTCTTCATCATGCTGGCCGGCATCGGCGTGGTCGGGTTCACCTACTACTCGACAAACGTGGTGCTGCCCAAGGAGATCCCGCTGCCGCTCTCCACCACCATCTACATGAAGGACGGCAAGACGCCGGTGGCGAAGCTCGGCAACGAGAACCGCACCTTCGTCACCATCGACAGCATTCCGGAGCACGTGCGCAACGCCGTCGCCGCCGCCGAGGACCGCAACTTCTACCGGCACTCCGGCGTCGACTACAAGGGCATCGCCCGGGCCGCCTGGAACAACCTCTCCGGCGGTGACCGGCAGGGTGCCTCGACCATCACCCAGCAGTACGCCCGCAACGCCTACGAGAACCTTCAGGACGACAGCTACGGCCGGAAGGTGAAGGAGGCGATCCTCGCCTCCAAGCTGAACGACAACTTCACCAAAGACCAGATCATGGAGAACTACCTCAACGTGATCTACTTCGGTCGGGGCGCGTACGGCATCGAGGCGGCGGCTCAGACGTACTTCAAGACCACCACCAAGAAGCTCACCCCGGCACAGGCCGCGGTGCTCGCCGCGCTGATCAAGCAGCCGGTCGCCAGCGCCACCCACCAGGGTTACGACCCGGCCGTCAACGAAACTGACGCCAAGATCCGGTGGGAGTACGTCATCAACGGCATGGTCGAGGAGGGCTGGCTGGGTGCCCCCGGCAAGCCGGAACGCCCGACCGAGTACCCGAAGGTCGAGAAGGTCAAGAAGGACAACGGCTTCGGCGTCGCCACCCCGAGCGGCAACGTGGTCAACTACGTCCGCAAGGAGATGGAGGAGTGGGGCCTCTGCTCCAACTCGGGCGCGCCGGAGAAGCCCAGCTGCGTGGATGAGTTGCGGGAGGGTGGTTACCGGATCACCACCACCATCGACCCGAAGATGCAGAAGGCACTTGAGGAAGTGGCCCAGGTCGGCCGCAAGGGAGCGTTCCTGGCGGATCAGCCGAAGAACCTGATGCCGGCGGTGGTCTCGGTCGAGCCCAAGACCGGCCGGGTGCTCGCCTACTACGGCGGCAACAGCGGCGCGGACTACGACTACGCGGGCATGAACACCGACTCCAACGGGGCCATCGTCGGCGGTCACCCGGCCGGCTCGACGTTCAAGATCTACACCCTTGCCGCGGCCATCGACGCCGGCATCTCGGTGAAGTCGCACTGGGATGCCACCCCGTTCAAGCCGGAGGGCTACGACAACGAGATCATCAACGCCAACCGGGACCTACGCGGGCAGTGCAACAAGTGGTGTTCCCTGGAAGAGGCGACGATCCAGTCGTACAACGTGCCGTTCTTCCACATCGCGGATCAGATCGGCACGGACAAGGTGATCGACATGGCCCGGCGGGCCGGCATCCGCACCATGTGGGACGACAACCTGAAGCCGTACGACCTGACGAAGAACAAGCCGAAGGAGCTTGCGCCGAGCAAGTTCGACCGGGTGGCCGCCTACGGCCAGTACCCGGTCACCGTGCTCGATCACGCCAACGGTCTGGCCACGCTCGCCAACGGCGGCAAGTACAACAAGGCGCACTTCGTGCGGGTGGTGGAGAAGCAGAACAAGCAGACCGGCAAGTGGGACAAGGTCAAGGGCGCGGGTGAGAAGCTCGATCCGAAGCAGGTGATCCGGACGGAGGTCGCCGACGAGGTGACCGCTGTGCTCAAGGAGATCCCGGGCAAGAACAACGCCAGCCTGTCCAACCGCCAGGTGGCCGGCAAGACCGGTACCTGGCAGCTCGGCGACACCGGCAAGAACCAGGACGCCTGGATGGTCGGCTACGACAGGAACGTGGCCACCGCGGTGTGGATCGGTAGCCGCGACAACAAGAAGCGGGCCATCGTCGACCGCAACGGCAAGAACATCAGCGGCGGCAGCCTGCCGGCGCAGCTGTGGAAGCGCTACATGGACGAGGCGCTCAAGAACTACGACCCCTCCGAACTGCCCAGCGTCACCGGCGTCGGGGACAAGGACGCCGGCAACGGCGAGCCGCCGGCTCCGCCGCCTCCGCCGAACAACGGCCAGCAGTGTGAGCCGACCGATCTCCTCTGCCAGCTCGGCGGCGGCAACAACGGCGGCAACAACGGTGGCGGCAACAACAACGGCGGCAACAACGGCGGCGGTCAGGGCAACAACGGCCCCGGCAACCCGGGCGACGGCTTCCCCTTCACACCGCCGGGTGACGGTGGCGGTGGCGGCGGTGGAGTTTTGCCACCGGCGACCACCAACCGGGACTAGTTCCTTCGAGGCCGCGGGCGGCCGGACGTCAGGTCCGGCCGCCCGCGGCTTTTCGCGTACGCCACCACGGTTCGGGACGATCCCGCGTTGGTGGTGGTTTCCGCTTCTGCCCGGTCAGTTGATACGGCAGGATGCACGGTCATGAGCACGCAGTCGACGCCAGGCATCGATGGACCGGATGTTCTCGATCACCCGTCCCGGTCCGACGGCTTCGTCCGAGGACTCTCCGGGCTGATCGGTGGCCCGCTGGGCGACCACGCGATCGCCCGCGATCTGCCCAGCGGGGTGGCCCGCCGGTTCTGGACCGCCGCGCGGATCGTCCTGGCGTTGACGTGCCTGACCCTGGTCCTGCACTGGGTGCAGAAGTCACCCTGCCAGGACGGTGCCTGGACGGACAACGAGCAGTACACACGGTTCTGCTACACCGACGTACTGGCGCTCTACTACGCCGAGAACCTCCACCAGGGCGCGGTGCCGTACCGGGACCACCCGGTGGAGTACCCGGTGCTCACCGGGTACTTCATGGGGGCGCTCGGCCTGCCGGTGCACTCGGTCGGCGAGGGTAACCCCGAGATCAACCAGGGGCAGTGGTTCTACAACCTCAACTTCCTTGTGCTCGGCGCGCTGGCGGTGGCCACGGTCGCGGCGCTGCTCGCGTTGCGCCGCCGGCGGCCGTGGGACGCCGCGCTCTTCGCCCTGTCGCCCGCGCTGCTGGTCACGGCCACCGTCAACTGGGACCTGCTCGCCATCGGGCTGGCCGCGTTCGGGCTGCTGGCCTGGGCGCGTACCGGAAGGGGACTGGGGGCGCGACTGAGCGGAGGACCGCCGCCAGGCAACGCCGGGATGGTGATGGTCGCCCTGGCCGGAGTGCTGCTCGGGCTCGGCGGTGCGGCGAAGATGTGGCCGCTGTTCATCCTCGGCCCGATCCTGGTGCTGGCGATCCGCACCGGGCGGGTCTGGGCCGGCATCCTGCCCATCATCACCGCCGCAGTGACGGTGGTGGCGGTGAACCTGCCGGTGGCGATCCCGTACCGGGAGAACTGGGGCCGCTTCTTCGAGCTCAACACCACCCGCCCGATCGACTGGGGCACCCTCTGGTACATCGGCCGCTACCTGGACGGCAAGGTCGGCGACCCCGCCAGCCAGGGGCCGTTCCAGTGGCTCGACGCCAACATCCCCACTCTCAACTGGGTGTCGTACGCGCTCTTCGGGCTGGCCTGCCTCGGCATCGGCCTGCTCGCGCTGCTCGCCCCGCGCCGGCCCCGGCTCGCCCAGCTCGCCTTCCTGGTGGTCGCTGCCTTCCTGATCTTCAGCAAGGTCTGGTCGCAGCAGTTCGTGCTCTGGCTGCTGCCGCTGCTGGTGCTCGCCCGACCCAAGTGGGGTGCCTTCCTCGCCTGGCAGGCAGCCGAAGTCGGCTACTTCGTCGCCTTCTACGGCGAACTGCTCGGCACCTCGACCGGTACCCCGGTCTTCCCGGAGGGCGTGTTCGTGCTGGCCGCCAGCCTGCGACTGGCCACGGTGGTGGCGCTCTGCGTGCTGGTCGTACAGGAGATCCTGCACCCGGAGCGCGACGCGGTCCGTCGCACCTACCCCGACGACCCGGACGGCGGCCTCTTCGACGGCAGCCCCGATGCGCCCTGGCTGGAGCGATGGCGGGCCCGGCGCGCGACCAACGCGCCGACCCCGACCCCCGCCGCCGCCACCTGATGCCGGCCGCCGACCGGATCCGCTAGAGACGGAACACGACGACCGAGCCGAGTTCCTCGCGGGTGATGCCCAACGCCTCCACCGGCGCGTTGATGCTTGTCTCCCACGGCGTGCCGGCGATCCGGTCGCGCAGCACCAACACGTTGTGGACGCCGAGGGTGCGCAGGTAGTCGACGCTGGCCTGGTCGGGGAAGGCCATCGTGACCCGGCGTACGTCGTCCAGTTGGCGAGGGGTAAAGCCGCTGCCCCCGTTGACGACCTGTTGGAACCGCGTCGTTGACCAGAGCATCACCGGTTGGTCATGGTTCTGCCCGCTGGGCAGTACCAGCAACGGACCGTCGACCGTACGCATGGCGGCCGGCTGCGGTGGCACCACCGGGTGCGGAGTGGTGTTGGTCCCCTCGGCGATGACCAGCAGCAGCGGGACCAGGGTGGCCAGACGCAGCCACGGGCTCGGCCAGGCGGGGATCCGTTCGGCGGAGATCTCCCGGACCCGCTCGGCGAACGCCGCGACCGCGCCGGCCGCGAGCAGCCCGAGCAGGAGGGTGGCCCAGAGCATGAGCCGTCCCGGCGTCCGGATGGCGGACCAACCCGGCAGGTAGTCGAAGAGCGGCGTGTAGGTGAAGCGACCGCCGAAGAACTCGGTGCCCATGGACAGCGTCATCGTCACCAGCACGCCGGCGAGCAGCAGCAGGCGGTGGCGGAGCTTCCAGATCGAGAAGAACAGGCCACCGGCGGCGAGCGCGTAGAGCACGAAGCCGGGTAGCAGGGTCATCTCCGGATGCCAGGGCAGCAGCGAGCGGGCGCCCTCGTGCAGGCCGCCCCAGATGCGGGATTCCGCCGGGGCGGTGACGAAACCGCTGACCGGTGGCGAGAAGACGGCGACGTCGTCGATGCTGCGTTCCGCGTGCGGATGCAGGTGGGTGACGGTGAAGTACGGCATGGCCAGCAGCACGCCGGCCCCGGCGAAGATCAGACCGCCGATCACGTCGGCGGCGAAGAGACGCTGACCGAAGGGCCGCTTCACCCGCCAGAAGATCCGCTTCGCGTACCAGACGACGACGCTTACGAGCACCGCACCGGCGAGGAAGTACGCGAACGGCAGGCCGATGCCGAAGCCGAGGCTGAGCTGCCAGGTCGCCACGAGCCAACCGGTGTAGACCCAGCCCTCGTGCCGGCGCTCGGGCCGGTAGCCGTGCCGCAGCGACCAGCCGTGCCCACGAGCGAGCATGGCCAGCGCCAGCGGGATGCCACCGTTGGAGATGATGTGCAGGTGACCGGCCTGAGCCAGCAGCCACGGCGCGTACGCGTAGCTGGCCCCCGCCACGGCGGAGCCGATCCGGCCCGCCCCGAGCTGCCGCGCCAGCACGTACGCGCCGAACGTGGCGAGCGCGTGCGCCAGTACGAACATGATGTTGTAGCGGACGAGCGCCGCCTCCGGCCCAACACCGATCATGCCGGCCGGCGCGTAGCCGAGCAGCGTGTCGGAGAAGGCGAAGCTCCAGCGTTCCGGGTAGAACGCGTTCGCGTGCCACAGCTGGCTGGGGTCGGTCAGCAGGATGTGCCCGGACCAGGCCATCTGCCACGCCTGGAGGCTCGGGTCCCAGTAGTCCTGCGGCAGCGTGTGCCGGGCGTAGCGCAGCGTGGGCCAGGTCATCAGCACGGCCAGCGCGAGCGAGCCGAGGGCGGCCAGGGTCCACTCGTGGATCAGGAGCCGGCCGAACCGTCGGGCTGTCCGCCCGTACCAGGTCGGCACCGGGTCGGGAGCCGGCCCGAAGGAGGCCCAGGGATCCTTCTCGGCGCCGTCCGCCGGGTCCTTCTCCCCGCTCTTGTCGGCCTGGCCGACGCTCCGGCCAGGCCGACGCCGCCACCATCGCCCAGCCTTGTCCTTGCCGACCGTGGCCGCCGCGGTTCCGTCCTTGCCGTCTCCGTCGCCCGCATCCTTGCCAGCCTCGGCCTTGCCAGCCTCGGCCTTGCCAGCCTCGGCCTTGCCAGCCTCGGCCTTGCCAGCCTCGGCCTTGCTGTTCTCGGTCTTGCCGTTCTTGGTCTTGCTGTCTTCGGTCTTGCTGTCTTCGGTCTCGCGGTCCTCGGCCTTACCGGCCGCGGTCTTGTCGGCGGTGGCGGTTCGGCCCTCGCCGGTCTGACCCTTGCCGTCTCCGCCGGTCTTGTCGGCCGGGGCCACGGTGGTCGCGCCGCTGTCGGCGGTGGCGTCCTTCGGATCGTCCTGGTTGGCCGCTCGCCCGTTCCTGGCGTCGCTGTCGGGTTCGCTGCTCTGGTCGGACTTCTCCTCGCTGACCGCGCCCGCGCTGTCCCGGTCGCCGCCGGTCTTGCCCCTCCTCATCGCGCCGACGTCTCCCCGCCGAGCTGTCCCCGCAGGAAGTCGATGTCGCCGCTCTGCCCTGTGGCACCGCCGGGCGTCTCGACGATGACCGGCGCCCCCGCCGCCCGGATCACCGCCACCACCAGTTCCGGGTCGATGGTCCCGCCGCGCAGGTTGTCGTGCCGGTCGCGACCCGACCCGAAGCCGTCCTTGGAGTTGTTGGCGTGGATCAGGTCGATCCGCCCGGTGATCGCCTTCACCCGGTCGACCAGACCGAGGAGCTCCTCCCCACCCGCATGGGCATGGCAGGTGTCGAGACAGAAGCCGACCTGATGGTCACCGATGGCGTCCCACAGTTGGGCGAGCGCGTCCAGCCGGCGTGCGCAGGCGTTCTCGCCGCCGGCGGTGTTCTCGATCAGCACCGGCAGCCCGAAGCCGCCCGACTCCTCTGCGTACGCCAGGGCCTTTCGCCAGTTGTCGAACCCGGTGCCGGGGTCGTCGCCGGAACTGACGTGCCCGCCATGCACCACCAGCCCCTTGGCGCCGATGGCCGCCGCCGCTTTCGCGTGCGCGAGCAGCAGCTTCCGGCTCGGGATCCGGATGCGGTTGTTGCCTGTGGCTACGTTCACCACGTACGGCGCGTGCACGTAGATGTCCACGGCCGCGGTGCGCAGCCGTTCCGCGTCCGCCCGGGGCTGCGGTGCCTTCCAACCCTGCGGGTCAGAGAGGAAGAACTGCACGGCGTCGGCGGCACGGGCGGTCGCCTCCGCGAGCGGGTCCGTGGGATCGACGTGGGCTCCGATACGCATGCAGGCGAGCCTACGTCGCGTGGGCGACAGCCGGGGTGACGCCTGCCGTGCCGCTCGCGTCACCACACCCGACCGAAGTCGTTGATACCTGTGGATCCGACAACAGGTACGCCCGGTGTTCCGGCCCGTCGAAGGGGGCCGCGTCCGGATCGACAGGTCTGGGACGGTCGAGAATATTGTCGGTAATTTTTGGGTTTGCCCCATCGTCCGCCTGCTTTCGCGATAACGTCAGGTAACAACGTGATAAAGCTCCGCGGGGCGTCTCTGGTCCAACCTCATCGGTGTGGTCGTTCCTCCCCAGGTCCCACCCAAGGAATGCGGACGAGGCGCCCCGCGGTCATGCCATCCGGGGGCCCGGGTCGACAGCGACGTCGTCCCGGGCCCCCGGATTCGCTGCGCCCGTCACCTCGCTGCTGGTGATCGTCCGGGCCGGGTATCCTGGTCCGGTTGTCCGTCCCCGGGACCGGGTCCACCGGAACGGGATGGGCCACGACGCACGACCTCCTGCCACGGAAGGACCGTGGCCGCTTAGCCCACAGGAGGTGAGCACGTCTTGCGTCATTACGAGATCATGGTGATCCTCGACCCCAGCCTCGAGGAGCGCACCGTCGCCCCGTCGCTCGACACGTACCTGAACGTGATCCGGACCGCGGGTGGCTCGGTGGAGAAGACCGACGTGTGGGGCCGCCGGCGCCTCGCGTACGAGATCAACAAAAAGGCCGAGGGCATCTACGCCGTGGTCGACCTCCAGGCGACGCCGGAGGCCGTGGCCGAGCTGGACCGTCAGCTCCGCCTCAACGAGTCCGTGCTGCGCACCAAGGTCATCCGGCCGGAGATGCGCTAGCAATCCACCCCGGCCCCACCGGAACAGCCTCATCACTGCTGTCGGAGGGTTCTGAGAACCTGTACGGCGGAACGGATGAGCGCGCGAGGAGTTGGTCATGGCAGGAGACACCACCATCACGGTCATCGGCAACCTGACCGATGACCCCGAGTTGCGGTTCACCCCCTCGGGGGCGGCCGTCGCCAAGTTCCGGGTCGCCTCGACGCCCCGGTACATGGACCGGCAGTCCAACGAGTGGAAGGACGGCGAGCCTCTGTTCCTCTCGTGCACCGTCTGGCGTCAGGCCGCGGAGCACGTGGCGGAGTCGTTGCAGCGCGGTGCCCGCGTGATCGTGTCGGGCCGGCTGCGCCAGCGGTCCTACGAGACTCGCGAGGGTGAGAAGCGCACCGTCATCGAGCTGGAGGTCGACGAGATCGGCCCGTCGCTGCGCTACGCCACGGCGAAGGTGCAGAAGATGTCCCGCTCCGGTGGCGGTGGCGGCGGCTTCGGTGGCGGTGGTGGTGGTGGCCAGGGCGGCGGCGGAGGAAACTTCGACGACCCCTGGGCTTCGGCCGCACCAGCCCCTGCCCGTTCGGGTGGCGGCAACTTCGACGAGGAGCCTCCGTTCTAATGGCGCCGAGCGCCCGTGATCGTAAACCAGGAGCAAGAGCAATGGCGAAGGCTGCGGCACTGCGCAAGCCGAAGAAGAAGGTGAACCCGCTCGACAAGGACGGGATCACCTATATCGATTACAAGGACACCGCGCTGCTGCGCAAGTTCATCTCCGACCGCGGCAAGATCCGCGCTCGGCGGGTGACCGGCGTTACCTCGCAGCAGCAGCGGCAGATCGCCCGTGCGGTCAAGAACGCCCGTGAGATGGCGCTCCTGCCGTACACCGCGACGGCCCGCTGAGAGGACGCACCGACATGAAGATCATCCTGACTCAGGAGGTGTCCGGGCTCGGTGCCCCGGGCGACATCGTCGAGGTCAAGAACGGCTACGGCCGTAACTACCTGCTTCCGCAGGGCTTCGCGATCGCCTGGACCAAGGGCGCGGAAAAGCAGGTCACGCTCATCAAGCGGGCCCGCTCTGCCCGTGAGATCCGCGACCTCGACCACGCCAACGAGGTGAAGGGCCAGCTCGAGGGCCTCAAGGTCAACCTGAAGGCCCGCGCCGGCGACGGTGGTCGGCTCTTCGGCTCGGTCACCTCGGCCGAGATCGTCGACGCCGTCAAGGCCGCCGGTGGTCCGTCGCTGGACCGGCGCCGGCTGGAGCTGGGCGGCCACATCAAGTCGGTCGGTACGCACCCGGTGCGGATCAAGCTGCACCCCGAGGTGACGGCCACCTTCAACCTCAACGTCGTGCAGGGCTGAACCCCCGCCGACCGCACGTGACCGGGCCCGCACCATCCATCGGTGCGGGCCCGCTCGCGTCCCGACCGGCGGGTCAGCCGATCGGCTGACCCGTCACCGCACTGATCATCACGGTGGACAGACCGCCACCGACCACCGCCGCAGCGAGCGCGATCGTGGTCGACTTCCAGGTCGTACCCACCCTTCGCAACAGCATCGCGACCACCAGGCTGCTCGCCAGCGCCAGCCCGAAACGCGGTATCCCGGCCACCATCGCACCGAACGCCCGGGCCCGCTGCGAATCACACCCACCGCCGCTGATGTCCGTCACGCATCCCGCCGGCGGCGTGCCGTCGAGCGTCAACAGCCAGACGAAGATCACCATCGCCGGCAGGACATAACACGCCGCCGTGTAGAGCAGCGGCAGCCACGGACCCCCCGGATCCGGGTCGAGCAGGTCGTCCTCCAGGCGACGGTTCCAACTGCCGGCACCGACCGCCTCGATTCCCCGCCGCACGGCCGCAATACCGACCGGCCGGGCCGGCGGTGCCGGAGAGGCCGCCCGCCGCCGGGGCGCCGCGCGCGGACGCGGCGCCGTGTAACCGACCACCGGGGAGCGCGGCGCCGACGCACTCGCGTCAACCCAACGCGGATCGTCCCCGGCCAGCCGGGTCCCCGGCCAGAAGCCCTCCCGCGCCGGTTCCGGTTCGGCCGGCTCCGCCCAGGACCACTGCCCCGCACCGGACGTCGCACTCGAACGCGGCGGCTCCGTACGATCCCACCGGTCCGGGCCGGAGCGCCGATAGGACTCCTGCTGCCGGCCCCGCCCGGCCGTCTCGCCGTCCCGGTCCCACTGACCGGTGACCTCGGCGTCGGGCTGGAGCCACTGACCGGTCACGTCGGCGTCGGGCTGGAGCCACTGACCGGTCCGATCAGGCTCGATCCACTGGTCCGCGTCGGTCGCCCGCAACCACTGGCTCGTGCTGTCGGCGTCCCAGGGATCGGCGGGTTCCGCTTCGGCGCGCCGATCGACACCAGCGGGTTGCTGCCAGGCCTGCAGGCCAGAAGCATCCCACGGGTCCACCGCCGGCCGGCTCTCCGGCCGCGTACGGCTGCGCGACTCAGCCGACCGCTCCCAGGGTTCCGCCGACCGCTCCCACGGGTCCACCGCCGGCTCGGCGGCCGGCTCCACCGCGCGTCGGCGACGCCGCGTGGGCGACTCGGCGGCTGGCTCCGCGTCAGCCTCCTGCTGCCCCTCATCCTCCAGACCCGACCAGGTCACCTGGCGGCGGCGGGACTGCGCCCGACGGGGGCGGCTCCGTGGCGCCACCCCGGAGACCGGATCGTCCTCCTCGGCCCGGCGGCTACCGACGTACCCCTCTTCCTGAGGGCGGTCGAAGGTCCACTCCCGAGTGTGGTCGGACACCGGCTCCGCAGCCGAGTCGCGCCAACTCGGCTCGGCCGCACGCCGGCCTCGGCTCGCTCCGGTGTCGGCCGCCCGGCGGCTGCGCGGGCTCTCGGCATCCGCGGCCCGCTCGGCCCAACTGGTCTCGGTCGAGCGCCGACTGCCCGCATAACGCGGGCGTTCGGCCTCGTCATCGTCGTCCGGGGCAGCGTGCCGGCCGCCACCGTCGACGCTGCGTACGCCCGACTCCAGCGCCCAGCGCGGCAGGTACGACTCCTCCGGCTCATCCTGGCCGCGCTCGATGGCGCGGCGACGGCTCGGGGTGCGGTAACGCTCAGCGGATGACTCGTAACGCTCGTCCGGGGACTGGTCGACGGGATCGGCCCACCGTCGCTCGCGCGGGCCATCCTCCCCGCGTGCCCAGTCCCGGTAACTCACGGCCGGAGCGTGACCCTTCTCAACCGAAAGCGCAATCCGCTGTCCAGGTGTAGCCGTAGAGCACAGATCCTACGGGACTATCAGGACAAAGCCCTACTCGAAAGTTACGTCCACAGCATGGGGATAGTACCTGCCCAGGTCAGCGACGTGTGAGGCCAAATTCCCCATCGGTTATCCACACCCTGTGCACAGCCTGCCCACACCTTCACCCACCGGCATCCACAGGTTGTCCCGAGGCTCATCCACCGCCCTGGTTGAGTGGCTGACCTCGGGTTCCGTATGGTTAGCCCCCGACCGGCCGCCCGATGGCCCCCGATCGACGCGGACGGTCGACGTTGTCGCACGCGGGCGATAAGCCTGGAACCGATCCGACGCAGTGGAGGGGGGCCCGGGTGTCGGTCACCGACGACATGCGGACGGAGTCGTTCCCGGGTGGTGGGCCGCCCTCCGGACCGCCACCCCGCGACGGCCAGTTCGACAAGACGCCACCCCAGGACGTCGCCGCCGAGCAGTGCGTTCTCGGCGGCATGCTGCTGTCCAAGGACGCCATCGCCGACGTCGTCGAGATCCTCAAGACCAACGACTTCTACCGGCCGGTGCACGCCACCATCTTCGACATCATCCTGGAGATCTACGGCCGGGGTGAACCGGCCGACGCGATCACCGTCGCGGCAGCCCTGGCGGACTCCGGCGACCTGGCCCGGATCGGTGGCGCGCCCTACCTGCACACGCTGATCGCGAGCGTGCCGACCGCCGCGAACGCGGCCTACTACGCCCGCATCGTCAGCGAGCGGGCCGTGCTGCGGCGGCTGGTCGAGGCCGGCACCCGGATCGTGCAGCTCGGCTACGGCACCGGCGGTGGTGGCAGCCGCGACGTCGACGACGTCGTCGACCTGGCCCAGCAGGCCGTCTACGACGTGACCGAGCGCCGGGTCAGCGAGGACTTCGCCGTACTCGCCGACATGCTCCAGCCGACCCTCGACGAGATCGAGGCGGTCGGTGCCCAGGGCGGCGTGATGACCGGCGTACCAACCGGCTTCACCGACCTGGACCGCCTGCTCAACGGCCTGCACGCCGGTCAGTTGATCATCGTGGCGGGGCGGCCCGGCCTCGGCAAGGCGCTGGCGCTCGATACACCGCTGCCGACCCCAACCGGCTGGACCACCATGGGTGAAGTGCAGGTGGGCGATCAGCTTCTCGGCGCTGATGGCCTGCCCACGACCGTCACCGATGCCTTCGAGACACGCTATGACCGCCCCTGCTATGAAGTTGAGTTCTCTGACGGGTCGACAATCGTCGCTGATGCCGAGCACCTGTGGAAGACGACAACCAGGGCCATGCCGCAGGGTGTCGCCGGAGCCCCCCGCACCTTCAACTGGTCACCGGAAGCCGTGCACAAAGTGCGTCGCCTCGCGGCTGGCCCTGCCGCCCGCGTCTACTCTGTGCGCGACCCGTATGGCACGCTTCTGAACCGAGTAGCGGGTCGGGACACAGCCATAGTGGTTGCACGGCGGTCCGAGGTGGTGACCACTGAGCAGATCCTGGCCACGCTCAGGACGCAGACCACTGACCGCCGACCGAACCACGCCGTCGTGAACGCCAAGCCCATCCAGCTGCCGGAACGGCTCCTTCCGGTCGCGCCCTACACGCTGGGTGCGTGGCTCGGGGACGGGCACAGTGCGGGAAGCCGGATAACGACCGCCGACCCGGAGATTCTGCGACTGATCGAGCAGGATGGGTTCCGCACCGAGCAGTCGAAGGCCATGCCACTGCTGTACTCGATCTCGCCCGTACGCGAATGCGGGTGCGTCGGCCGCAGCGATTGCCCTCGCTGCTGCGGCCAGCCGCGTTCACTAGCGGAGCTACTGCGGTCAGCCGGCGTGCTGAACCACAAGCACATTCCCCGCCAGTACCTTCGCGCCAGTGAGCGACAGCGCCGCTCGCTTCTCGCTGGACTGCTTGACACCGACGGCACCGTCGGCGCGTCGGGCAACGTGCAGTTCACCACGACCGCCCTGAGGCTGGCAGACGACGTATACGAGCTGGTCGTCAGCCTGGGGTATCGGTGTTCAGTAACCCGAAAGGTCGTGCAGGGCGGAACCTCCGAGTCCTCCGTCGCATACACCCTGAACTTCACGACAACGGACGAGGTGTTCGGCCTGTCGCGGAAGCGCGAGGTTCACCTGGCGCGTCGGAGTGACAGCAGCGCCCGGACCGGCAGCCGGTACATCGTTGATGTTCGTCCAGTACCGAGCGTCCCGGTCCGCTGCGTGACCGTCGACAACGAGGACCACCTGTACCTGGCCGGTCGGTCAATGATTCCGACGCACAACAGCACCGCGAGCATGGATTTCGCTCGCAACGCCGCTATCAGGGCGAACCAGGCGGCGGCGATTTTCTCGCTGGAGATGAGCAAGGTCGAGATCGTCATGCGGCTGCTCTCGGCCGAGGCGCGGGTGCCCCTGCACGTGCTGCGTAGTGGGCAACTCTCCGACGACGACTGGACGAAGCTGGCCCGCTGCATGGGCGAGATCAGTGAGGCCCCGCTCTTCGTCGACGACACGCCGAGCATGAACCTGATGGAGATCCGGGCCAAGGCCCGCCGGCTCAAGCAGCGCCACGATCTCAAGCTGATCGTCGTCGACTATCTCCAGCTGATGACCTCGCCGAAGCGCACCGAGAGTCGGCAGCAGGAGGTCGCGGACCTGTCCCGGGGCCTCAAGCTGCTGGCCAAGGAGGTCGAGTGCCCGGTGATCGCGGTCAGTCAGCTGAACCGTGGCCCCGAGCAGCGCACCGACAAGCGCCCCCAATTGTCCGATCTGCGTGAATCGGGGTCTATAGAACAGGATGCCGACGTTGTCATCCTTCTGCACCGTGACGACTATTATGACAAAGAGTCGCCGCGGGCCGGGGAAGCGGATTTTATAATCGCCAAACACAGGAATGGTCCGACCGACACGGTGACCGTGGCAGCCCAGCTACACCTGTCGAGATTCGTGGACATGGCAATCGTGTGAGCCGATTCGAAAACCGGTTGTCGCCGGACCAGATAGCGGAGGCGGGCCAATACGGCATGCGCTAAGCCTCAGCGAGTCCTCAGCCGAGCACCGGGAAGCGGTCGGTCAGGTGGTCGAGTTGCCGGCGTTCCGGTTCGGTGAGTGCGTGAAACCCGGTGGCCTTGAGCAGGTACTCGTGGTCGTCCCAATAGGACGGTCGGCGGGGTGCCACACCTGGCGACCGCCGGCTCGGGGGCCGCACGGTGAGGGTGTTGGGTGACCGGGCCGGCCGGTGTGGCGGCCCGGTCGCCGGTTCGGCTCAGCCGAACATGTCATCCAGGAAGCTCTTACGCTTCTTGCGACGGTAGTGGCCGTGGTAGCCGTAGTGCTGCTGGCTGTGGCCGTACGCCGGTGCCGGTGCCGGGTAGCCGTGCGCCGGGGGTGGCGGTGGCGGTACGGCACCGTAGCCGGGCTGGTGTGGCGCGGGTGCGGGCGGCGGCTGGTAGCCGCCCTGGGGCGCGGCGTGCTGGGCTGCGGGCGGCGGGGCCTGCTGGGCGGTCCAGTTGGCCTCCGCTTCGAACAGCTTCTCCAGCTCGCCGCGGTCGAGGAAGATGCCTCGGCATTCGCCACACTGGTCGATGACGACGCCGCTGCGCTCGTACTGGCGCATTTCTCCGTGACACTTGGGACAGGTCAGGCTCATCACCCGAAGGTACCTGGTCGGCTCATCCGGTAGCGGCCAGCGCGGCCGTCACCTCCTCGTCGGAAACCTCGTGGAAGTCGTCGTAGTACGCCCCGACCGCACCGAAGGTGGGTGGTCGTTGGGCGCAGATCACCTGGTCGGCCTCGGCGGCGAGCATCTCGTACGCCTCCTCGGAGCCGACCGGGACGGCGACCACCACGCGGTTGGCCCCGAGTCGGCGGGCGACCTGGACGGCCGCGCGGGCGCTCGCGCCGGTGGCGAGACCGTCGTCGACGATGACGGCGGTGCGGCCGGTCAGGTCCAGCGGTGGGCGGCCGGCTCGGTAGAGGCGTTCCCGCCGGTCCAGCTCTGCCTGCTCGCGGCGCTGGACCTCGGCGATGTCCTCCGGGTCGACCTGCCCGGCGACGGCGTCGTTGAGGACGCGTACGCCGCCGGGGCCCAATGCCCCGAAGGCGACCTCCGGGGCCAGTGGCATGCCGAGCTTGCGAACCACCAGGACGTCCAGCGGCACGCCGAGACGTTCGGCGACGACCCGGGCCACGGGGACGCCGCCGCGTACCAGCCCGAGTACGACGACATCCGGTTCGCCGATCAGTGCGGTCAGCCGGTCGGCGAGCGCCCGGCCCGCATCGGCTCGGTCGCGGTAAGTGGTCATGCCTTCAGGTCTACGCCCCGTAGGCCGTCTTCGCTCGCCGGTTGCCGGATCCCGGAATGTGCCAGCGCGGGCGCCCAGAGCAGGAACGCGATCGGGTACAGCAGGTAGCCGAAGCGGGTGGTGGGCATCAGCAGGATGGCCGCGAGGAGCCCGTACCCGCAGATCAGCGACACCGCGTGGGCGGTGCGGGGCGGGCGGCGGACGAGTTGAACGGCGATCATCAGCCCGGCGCCGATCAGCAGCGCCCCGGCGACAGCGCGGCCGGCCGGCAGGGTGCTGGCGATCAGGTGCCCGGGGAAGGGTGACTGCGCCGGGCTGGCGACCAGGCCGTGCCCGAGCGGGAAGCGCAGCACGTTCTCCACAAGCGCTTCGGCGTCGACCAGCAGGGTGGGCAGCAGGGCGGCGGCGGGTAGCCCGAGCGCGCCGGCCGTGACCCGCAGGCCGGCTCGGCGGGTGATGCCCCAGACGATCAGTACGAGCGCCACCGGCCAGGCGAAGAGCTTGAGGGCGCCGGCCAGCCCGACGGCGATGCCGGCGCGGCCGGGACGTGCGGTGGCGGCGAAGGCGAGGGCCAGCAGGCAGAGCGCGAGTACGGGTAGGTCGTCGCCGCCGGTGGCCAGGGTGAGTGCGCAGATCGGCAGTACGGTGGCGGCCTGCGTGGCCCGGAGCAGCAGTGCGTCGTGCCGGTTCGGGTCGGCGGTGGTGGTCGTGGGGTGCCGCAGCAGGCGGACGGCGAGGAGGAGGACCAGCACGGTGCCGACGGTGAACCAGACCCGGGCGTCGGTCCACCAGGTGTCGGCCAGGGCGCGGGGTAGCCCGAACAGTGCCATGCCCGGCTGGTAGGGGGTGTAGCCGAGGAGCTGGTCGTCGGGGGGTAGCGCGGCGATCGCGTCCGGTCCGAGGTAGGGCGTGCCGCTTTCCAGCAGGCGCCGTCCGGACTCCTCGACGACGAGTACCTCCTCCTGGGCCCGGTCGGTCCGTCCGGCGGCGCGTTGCGCGGCCTGCGCGATCAGGGGCAGCAGGACGGCGCCGGTGAAGGCGAGGGCGGTGACCAGCCAGCGGGCCGGTACGCCGACGAGCGGGGACGCCGGCCGGTGGCGACGCAGCAGGAGTTGGCTGGCTGCGGCGAGTGTGGCGGCGAGGTAGCCCAACGCGGCGATGGCTCCCCAGGCGCGGTGCGGGGTGAGGGTGGAGGTGGCGGCGGTGATCGCCGCGAAGGCGGCCGAGGTGGCGTAGAGGCCGAGGTCGAGCGGGAGGCCGCCGGCGGTGGTGTCGATCCGGTGCCACCAGCGGGGGCGGAGGTCGGTCGCGGTGGCGGTGCGCATCCGGTTGAGTGTGTCAGGCCGGCTGGTGGCGGTTGCGGGACCCCGGTCGGCGGCCGGGGGGTAGCCGGACCACCGCCCCGGCGTCGTGCAGCGGGGTGGCGAGTACGCCGGGCCGGCCGCCGGCGCCCCGGTGGAGTGCCGCGAGCAGCGCCCCGGCGGCCAGTGGTCGGGCGAAGAGGTGGCCCTGGCCGGCGGTGCAGCCGAGTTCCCAGAGGGCGTGGCGCTGGGCCTCGCGTTCCACTCCTTCGGCGACCACCGCCAGGTCGAGGCTGCGGCCGAGATCGAGAGTGGAGCGGACGATGGCGGCGGCTTCGGTGGAGGACTCCATCGCGGTGACGAAGCTCCGATCGATCTTGAGCTGGTGCACCGGGATGCGGGAGAGCAGGGAGAGTGAGGAGTAGCCGGTGCCGAAGTCGTCGAGGGCGAGCCGGACGCCGGATTCGCGTAGCCGGGTGAGTACCTGGTCGACGACGTCGAGTTGGCTGAGGGTGAGGGTCTCGGTCAGCTCCAGCACCAGCCGGTCGGGGGGCAGGTGGTGGGTGTGCAGGCGGGCCAGGACGGCGCTGGGGAATCGGGCGTCGAGCAGGCTGCGTGGGGAGACGTTCACCGCCACCGGGACGTCGAAGCCGGCGTCGCGCCAGGTGCCGGCGGCGATCAGCGCCTGGTCGAGGATCGCCTCGGCGAACGCGGGCAGCAGCCCGGAGCGTTCGACCGCCTCCAGGAAGCGCAGCGGGTCGATCATGCCGTGGGTGGGGTGGCGCCACCGGGCCAGTGCCTCGGCCGCGATGACCTCGCCGGTGCCGAGGTCGACGATCGGCTGGAAGTTCACCGTGAACTCCTGGTCGGCCACGGCGCGGGGTAGTTCGCCGCCGAGCGTGAGCCGGCCGAGGTCGGCGGTGTCTCGGGCCGGCAGGTAGGTGGCGATCCGCTGGCCGGCGCGTTTGGCCTGGTACATCGCGACGTCGGCGCGGCGTAGCAGTTCGACCATGCCACCGGCGGACGGAGCGATGGCGATGCCGCCGCTGGCCTCGACGCTGATCCGCATGCCGTCGATGTCGAACGGCTCGTGCAGCGCGGCCAGCAGGGTCTCGGCTCGGTGTGCGGCTACCGCGGGGGCGGGCAGGGCGCGTAGGAGTACGGCGAATTCGTCGCCGCCGAGTCGGGCTACCAGGTCGCCGGCGCGGGCGGCGGCGCGTAGTCGTTCGGCGACCTGGACCAGCGTCTGGTCGCCGGCGGCGTGCCCGAGGGTGTCGTTGACCTCCTTGAAGTGGTTCAGGTCGATCAGCACCAGCGCGGTGACTCCGTCGGCGTGCCGGTTGTGCAGTTGTTCGTTGCCCTCGTCGAGCAGGTGGCGTCGGTTCGCCAGGCCGGTGAGGGCGTCGTGTGCCGCGGCGTGCGCGTGGGCCTGGGCCACCCGGGCGAGTTCGGCGTACGCCTGGGCGTTGCGTACCGCGGTGCAGAGCGCCGAGGCGAAGGTGTGCAGCGTGTAGTGCTCTCGTTCGTTGAGTTGCACCGGGTTTTGGAAGCGCAGCCGCAGCACGCCCACGTCGACGGACCTGTCGTGCCCTTCGAGGCGGGCGGAGACGACGGCGCCCGGCGCGGCCGGTGCGCCGCCGGCCGGCCCGTCGTAGTCGACGCCGTCGGAGCCGCCGCGGACGAGGCGCCTGCCGTCGCGGAGTTCCACCTCCACCTCGTCGGCGGAGAAGAGTTCGGCGGCCCGGGTGACCGCGGTGGTGAGTACCGCGTCCAGCTCGACGACGTTGAGTGCGTCGGTGGTCTGGGCGAGTCGCTGCCACGCCTGCTGTTCGGTGCGGCCGCGGACCCGGGTGGAGTAGGCGAGGTGCAGGCTGAGCACGAGCGGTGGCACGGCGAGCAGGAGCCGGGGGTCGGCCTGGAGGATGAGCAGGCTGCCGACGGCGACGCAGAAGCGTACGACGTAGCCCGCGACCCTGAGGTCGAGGTTGTTGCGGAAGCTCTGGGAGATGGGGGTGCCGGAGGCGAGGGCGATCACGGGGATCGCGAGGATCTCGTCGAGCAGGACGGCGACGAAATAGGCCACCGCGAGTGGTGCGATCAGTTGCCACGGGTGGCCGGCGAGGCCTTCCCAGCCGGTGGCGTCGAGGGCGACGCCGGCGCCGACGGCCATCAGGACGTTCTTCCCGACGCCGAAGGCGAGCTTGATCGGCGGCAGTTGCAGGGAGGCCAGGGCCACCCCCGCTGCGGTGCAGAGCACCACCCACGAGGTCGGCGCGAGGGCCAGGGCGATGACCAGTGCGGTCTCGTTCCAGCTGATCAGGTGCTTGGTGGACCTGATCCGGATGGGCGTGTTGACCAGGGTGCCGACGGCACTCAAGAAGATCAACATCGCAAGCGCGGAGAGTTCGTTGAGGGGCGTGGTCAGGGGTGCGGCGGACGCCACCAGGCTTGAGGCGATCACCGCCGCGGCCGCGACCACGACGACGAGACCGACTAGCAGCGTGAGCCGCCGATCGGTCTCATTGTCTCGTTTCAAGAGATGGATCATGCCACTCCTGACGGCCGACTCCACCGTGGTGACAGCCTACCGTCGGCAGCCCGAAGTCCCGAGAAACAGATCATCCCCAGTCGTTGCCGCGCATGCCAGCCTCCTTGAATCTCAAGCCCCAGTTCTCCGAGGAGATTTCCTGCGGTGACGAGAAAGACGTTAAGTCGTGGCAGGTCGGTCAAGCCAGAATAAATGTGACAATACGCAGAATTAGCCAATAGGGTGACTATTCATAACGTTCTGTCGTAGCGAGATGTGCGGAGCGCATCGGAGATAGGGGTCGTCCGGCGCCTTCCCTGTGGTGGTACCCGGTTCATGCAATTCACGGCACACCGTCACCGCGGATTGTCGTACTGAAAGAGGGTTGGCGCCACCGTCGCACGGAGTGTTTGTTGTCAGCTGCCGGGTTGGCTGCGCATTGTTAAGGTGCGACCACCGAAATGCTCTCCCTGACAGGAGCCCGGGGAATGTGAAGATCGAGATGCTTGGCGGCCTTCGAGTGTCGTCCGACGGATCACGGATCGACCTGGGCACGCCGAAGCAGCGCACCGTGCTGGCCATGCTGGCGATGCGACCAGGGCGGACAGCTGCGATGGAGGAGTTGGTCGACGAGATCTGGCCGAGCGGCCCACCCCGTTCGGCGGTACCCAACGTCCGGACGTACGCCGCAAACCTGCGGCGTGCCTTCGAGGCGCACGACACCGGCAAGGGTGTCCTCGTCCGGCAGGGCAACGGCTACCGCCTGGACGTCGCCGCGCACGAGGTGGACCTGTTCGGTTTCCTCGATCAACTGGGGCAGGCCCGGCGCCTGGCCGCTGCCGGGCAGGTGGAAGCGGTGCGGTCGATCCTGGGTCGGGCGATGTCCCGGTGGATCGGGCCGCCCCTCGCCGGGATTCCGCTCGGTCCGTACCTGACCGCCCAGGTGGCCGCCGCGCAGGAGCAGTACCTGCTGGCCGTCGAACTCTCCGCCGGCATCGCCATCGAGACGGACCAGGTCGACGAGGCGATCCCGCTGCTGCGCAGCGTGGTGGCGGCCCAGCCGTTCCGGGAACCGTTGCTGCTCCTGCTGATGCGGGCGCTGAGTCGCCGCGGCGACGTTGCCGGCGCGATCGCCGTCTACCGCTCGGCCGCTCGCGCCATCGCCGCCGAACTCGGCGTGGAGCCGGGTGCGGATCTTCGGCAGCTGTACCAGGAGTTGGTCGAGCACGCACCCCGGCAGCCCGTCGGTGGGAAGGACGAGCCCGGGCCACCGGCGACCGGTGCGCCGCTGCCCGGCCGGCATGAGTGGGACTGGCTACCCAGGCCGGTGGCCGACTTCGTCGGCCGGGCCGACGTGGTGGACCGGATGGTCGCCAAGACTCGGGCCGCCGATGGGACGCAGCCGGTGATCCACCTGATCGACGGGATGCCGGGCAGCGGCAAGACCACCCTCGCCGTGCACGTGGCCCGGCACCTGCGGAAGTGGTACCCGGACGGCCAGCTCTACATCGATCTGCGGGGCCACCAGGACGACAACCTGGTCGAGCCGGCCAGCGCCCTGGTGGCCCTGCTGCGCCAGTTGGGCGTACCGGCCGGCCGGATTCCGATCGATCCGGAGGAACGTCTGGCGCTCTGGCGCCGTGAACTCTCCTCCCGTCGGGTGGTCATCGTGCTGGACAACGCGGCGGACAGCCGGCAGGTGGTCCCGCTGCTGCCCGTCGCCGCCTGCTCGGTCGTGCTGGTCACCTCCCGGCGACGGCTGGTCGACCTGGACGTGGGGCCACCCGAGTCGCTACCCGTGCTCTCGCCCGAGGAGGGGTTGCGGCTGCTGGCCGCCAGTGCCGGGGCGGACCGGGTCCGTGCCGAACCCGAGTCGGCCGCGGAGATCGTGCGTCGCTGCGGTTATCTGCCGCTGGCGATCCGGCTGGTCGGGTCACGCCTGGCGCATCGGCGCAGCCGTCGACTGGCCGACCTGGTGCGCCAGTTGACCGTGGCGGAGCCGAACCTGGCGACCTTCGGCATGGGGGACCGCAGCGTCGCCTCGGCGTTCGGTGCCTCGTACGAGCCGCTGCACGAGGTGACCAAGCGGGTGTTCCGGCTGCTCGGCCTGCACGCCGGCTACTTCGATGTGACGATGGTCGCCGCGATGGCCGGGCTGTCCCACGCGAAGGCCGGCCAGATCCTCGACGATCTGATCGACCGGCACCTGGTGGAGGAGTCGGAGAGCGGTCGCCACCGGATGCACGATCTGGTCCGCCAGTATGCCCGGGAGCGGTGCCTGGAGAGCGATCCCGCCGAAACCCGGCGGGCCGGCCTGGCCAGCCTCTTCGATGTCGTGCTGCACCTCTCGATGCGGGCCGGGGAGACGCTGAACCGGATCGTGGACGTCCGGGAGGACGTGGGTAGTGCGGCACCCGAGCGGCCGGATCTGTTGCCCGCTCCCGGCGCCGTCGACATCGGTTGGCTCGAACGGGAACGCAGCAACCTGATACTGCTGATCGAGATGTCGGCGGAGTACGGATTCGACGATTACACCTGGAGAATGGCCCGGGTGCTGTGGCGCTTTTTCTATGTGCGCGGGTATTTCGAGGACATTCTACGAACCCACGAATTGGGGCTCGCCGCTGCGGAGCGATCCGAAAACCTGATGGCGATGGCTTCGATGAACAATTATCTGGCTTCGGCGTTGACCAAGACGGGTTCGTATCGTCGGGCGATCAAGTGCCTCGATGCTGCACTGATCATCGGTCAGAAGGCCAACGACAAGCTCGCAATCGCAAAGGTCCGCGGCAACCTCAGCGTCGTCTACTGGGCGATGGGTGATCTGGAGCGAGCCGCGGCGCTGGGTGCGGAGGCGTTGCGCGACCTGCCGCTGAAGTACATCAACCGGGTCCGGATACATCTGCCGAACATCGGGCTCGCCCTGGCGTCGATGGGGCGCTACCCGGAGGCGCTGCGAGCGCATCGGCTCCACCTGTTCTGGGCTCGGGTGGAAGGCGACCGCTACCAGATGGCCAACGCGCTCGGGCACATAGCTGCGGTGCGGGTTCGGCAGGGGGATCACCTCAAGGCGCTGCGTCTGCTGCGATCCGCCATGGTCCTGTACGACCGGACCGGCCACCGCTACGGCGAGGCCGACGCGCGCAACGTCATGGGAATCGCGTACCGCCACGCGGGACTGCTGGAGCAGGCGCGGCGGCAGCACGAACTGGCCCTGGAGGTGATCGTCGACTCGGCCGAACGGCAGGCGGAATGCGGTGTGTTGAACGAGCTCGGCCTGACGCTGGCCGTCGGCGGGGACCGGGAGTCGGCGATGCGGGCACATGAGCGAGCGCTCTCTCAGGCGATTCGGATCGACAGCGCGTACGAGCAGGGGCGGGCGCTGGCCGGGCTGGCCGAGCATTTTCTCGCCATCGATCCCGGGCAGGCCCGCCGTCATTGGGAACGGGCGCTGGTGATCTTCCGCCGAATGGGGGTGCCGGAGCGGTTCGAGGTCGAACGCCGCCTGGCCGAAACCGTTCCTGTCAGACATCGAAACTCCTGATCGGGCGATCCGCGTTGGCCCGCGAATGCGCGCGAGGACGCGCTCCTTATCGATTTCTTATCGCCGCGGTCGGTAACGTTCGCCGGTACGCCCACGGGGGGAGATCCGGCTGTCGTCGGATCTCCAGGGCGACGCCGTCGTCAGGTGCCCTCAGCCACCTGACGGCGGGCCGGGTACACGGCAGGGGCGGCACGGTCGCGTGTCGCCTCTCCGAACACTCCGGCCGGCTTCGTCGTACCCGAACGGTAGGCTCCCGACCGTGACCGAACCCGCCCAGCTCACCCACGTCGACGAGGCCGGCGCGGCGCGCATGGTCGATGTCTCCGCCAAGCAGGTCACCGGCCGCTCCGCGATCGCCGCCGGCCGGCTGCGCACCACCTCCGAGGTGATCGAGTTGCTGCGCCGCGACGGGCTGCCCAAGGGCGACGCGCTCGCGATCGGGCGGATCGCCGGCATCATGGGCGCCAAACGCACCCCGGACCTGATTCCACTCTGTCACCCGATCGCGCTGCACGGCGTGACGATCGATCTGTCGCTGACCACCGACACCGTCGAGATCACCGCGACCGCTCGCACCGCCGACCGCACCGGCGTGGAGATGGAGGCGTTGACCGCGGTCGCAGTCGCCGGATTGGCCCTGGTCGACATGGTCAAGGCGGTCGACCCGGCGGCGAGCGTCGACGCGGTCCGGGTGCTGTCCAAGGAGGGCGGCAAGACGGGCCGGTGGGAGCGCCCGGAGGACCGGCAGTGATCCGCGCCCGGGTGGTGGTGGCGTCCAACCGGGCTGCCGCCGGCGTCTACCCCGACACCAGCGGTCCACTGCTCGTCGCCGGCCTGCGCGAGCTGGGTTGCTCGGTGGACGAGCCGGTGGTGGTGCCCGACGGCGATCCGGTCGGCGAGGCTATCCGCTCGGCCGTGACGGACGCCGTGGATGTGGTGCTGACCAGCGGGGGCACCGGGATCACCCCCACTGACCGCACCCCCGACGTGACGCGCGACCTGCTCGACTACGAGATCCCCGGCATCGCGGAGGCGATCCGGGCACATAGCCGCGACAAGGTGCCCACGGCGGCACTGTCCCGGGGCGTGGCCGGCGTGGCCGACCGCACGCTTGTGGTGAACCTTCCCGGCTCGACCGGTGGGGCCCGCGACGGCCTCGCCGTGCTGGGGCCGATCCTCGCTCACACCGTCGACCAGTTGCGGGGTGGCGACCACCGCCGAAGCGGCTAGGCTCGGCCGGTGGGCTCGATGAGAACCGACATGGCATCCGCCGCCGAACAGGTCGCCGCGCCACCGCCAGCGGGTTGGCAGGAGGCGCGCTCCCGGGTGTACGCCGTCGGCCTGGCCGCCGCGCTGCCCGTCGTGGAGCGCCCGCTCGCCGAGGCCGACGGGCACACCCTCGCCGAACCGCTCACCACCCGCACCGACCTGCCCGCCTTCCCGACCTCCAGTGTGGACGGCTGGGCGGTCCGGGGTGCCGGTCCGTGGCGGGTCGTCGGTCGGGTGCTGGCCGGCTCGGCACCGGAGCCGTTGACCGAGGACGGAACGACCGTCGAGATCGCCACCGGCGCGATGGTGCCGGAGGGCACCTCCGGCGTGCTGCGGGTGGAGGAGTCGACGCGTACTCCGGAGGGTCTGGTCGACGGCGCACCGCGTGCCACACCTGACTGGCGCCGACCCGGCGAGGAGGCGTCCGTTGGTGAGGAACTGCTGCCCGCCGGTGCTCCGGTGGACCCGGCGGTGATCGGTCTGGCCGCCTCCTGCGGCCACGACACCCTGCGGGTCCGGCGACAACCCCGCGCCGCGCTGCTGGTCTTCGGCGACGAGTTGCTGACCGCCGGCCCACCCGGGGGCGGCCGGGTCCGCGACGCGCTGGGCCCGGCGCTGCCGGCCTGGCTGCGCCGGTACGGCTGCCAGGTCCGCCCGACCGACGTGGTCGGTCCGGTCGCCGACACGCTGCCCGCCCACGTGGCCGCCCTGCGCACCGCGTTGGCCGGGGCCGACGTGGTCTGCACCACCGGTGGCACGATGCACGGCCCGGTCGACCATCTGCATCCCGCGCTGGCGGCGTTGGGTGCGGACTACGTGGTCAACACGGTCGCGGTTCGTCCCGGCTTTCCCATGCTGCTGGCCCGACTGGTAGGCACCGACGGCCGGGTCCGGTTCGTCGCCGGCCTGCCCGGCAACCCACAGTCCGCCATCGTCGCCCTGGTCTCGCTGGTCGCCCCGCTGCTGGCCGGGCTCGTCGGTCGAGCGATGCCGGTCCTGCCGCACACCACGCTCGCCGAGCCCGTCGCGGGGCGGGGCGACTACACCCACCTGGCTCTGGTGCGCCGCGACCCGGTGACCGGTACGGCCCGACCGGTCCGGCACGTCGGCTCGGCGATGTTGCGCGGGCTCTCCCTCGCCGACGGGTTCGCGGTGATCCGACCCGGCACCGAGGGCAGGGCCGGTGACCAGGTGCCGGTCGTACCGCTGCCCCTGCTGCCTGGGGAGCGGGCATGGTGATCGTGCTCGGTGGGGTCACCGACCAGCCGCTGGATCTCGCCGCGCACGAGGCAGCGGTCGCCGACGAGCGGGCCGGCGCGGTGGTCTCGTTCGCCGGTGTGGTCCGCGACCACGACCACGGCCGATCGGTGACCAGCCTGGAATACGAGGGCCATCCGAGCGCCGAGCAGGTGCTGCGCGAGGTCGCCGACGAGATCGCCGCCGACCCGCAGGTGTACGCCGTGGCCGTGTCGCACCGGATCGGTCCGCTCGCCATCGGTGACATCGCCCTGGTGGCGGCGGTAAGCACCGCGCACCGGGCGGCCGCGTTCGCCGCCTGCGCACGTCTGGTCGACGAGGTGAAGGCACGGCTGCCGATCTGGAAGCGACAGGTGTTCGCCGACGGCACCGAGGAATGGGTCAACTGCCCCTGACGGTGCCCGCCCCGACCGGGCCGGCGATGCCCGGCACCGCTGTCGCGATGCCGGGCGAGGCGTTCACCGGCGGGCGTACAGCATGGCGGCCCGCGCCATCCGGTCGGTGTAGAAGGCAGGTTCGGCGCCGGGACGCCAGGGCAGCGCGGCCACCAGCACGATCAGGGCCAGTGCCAGGGAGTTCTCCATCAGCACGCCGAACAGGCCGTCCTGATAGTGCGAGACCTCCGGCAGTTGGTGTTCGTACGGCCAGATCGGGGAGATCAGGAAGAGCAGGTAGAGCCCGATGGCGGCAACGCCGTGCCGGAGCCCGGTGAGCGTCGGGTACCAGATCGGCGGGCGGAGCGCGAATAGCGCCGGTGGTCCGCCCTGCGGGCCCGAGGCGTTCCGCGGCACCGGTCCGCGGCTGGCGTCCCGGCGGCGTACGGCGTGGTCCATCAGCACGATGACGGCCGGGATCACCCAGACAAGGTGATGGGTCCAGGAGATCGGGCTGATCACGTTTGCGGTCAGGCCGACCAGGGTGAAGGCGGTCAGCTCGTCGCCGTCGGAGTGGGCGTCGGCGGCCCGGGACAGGCCGAGCGCCAACACCAGCACGGAGAACGCGAGCCAGAGCAACCCGGGCGTCTCGATCGAGTCGTAGAGCCGGGCGAGTAGCCCGGCCAGCGACTGGTTGGGCGTCATGTCGGCGGCGCCCACCCGCTCGGTCTGCCAGAGCACGCTGCCGAAGTAGGCGCGGGACTCGGCGCCGACGATGCCGAAGCTGCCGAGCGTGACGGCGACGGTGGTGCCGATCGCCGTCATCGCGACCCGCCACTGGCGGGTGATCATCAGGTAGAAGATGAACAGGGCGGGCGTCAGCTTGACCGCGGTGGCCAGGCCGATGCCCACGCCGGCCCAGGCGCCGCTGTAGACGAACCGCAGCAGCGGGCCGTCGCCCTCAGCGCTGTGGGTGCCGCGCCGGGAGCGCCAGCGCAGAGCGACCAGGTCAGCTATCACCAGAGCGAAGAGCAGCAGGTTGACCTGCCCGTAGCCGAGGGTCTCCCGGGTCGGTTCGATGGCCACGGCCAGCGGCGTGGCGATGGCCACCGTGTACCACAGCGGCCAGCCCAACCGGTCGACGACCGGGCGCAGCAGCGCGGCCAGGACCACGGCCAGTGCGGCGATGCTGACCACGGCGTTCACCAGGCCGGCCGCCGCCACCGGGAGGTGCGCCATGGGCAGCATCGCCAGCCCGGCGAAGGGCGGGTAGGTGAAGCCCAGGGTGGTGTCGGGCGCGACGAACTCGTACAGCTCATGACCGCTCGCCCACCAGACCACCGCACCGTGGTAGATCTTCATGTCGAAGAAGTTGTACGGTCGCCCGAAAGCGCCGATGGCAAGCCATGCGGCGTAGGCGACGGCGGCCACGATGCCGGCTCGTACGACTGTTCTTCGATCGATCCCACGCGTTACGCGGCGGACTGTGGCGAGGCGGTCCAGCCTTTCACCGACGTTCGTCGGCATGGCGTGGCCACCCCCGTACCAAGATCGTCCTACCCGTCCAGGTCCGGTAGGGAGCCTAGAACGGCGACTCACGTCATGCCTCCCGCGTTATGCGACCGTGTCCGATCCCACACACTCTTTTGACATTTCCACCGCGTTAACGCCTAGCGGGCGGTTCAGGTAATTCGCGGCCTTAGCGGGGGCAGGGGCGGATAATCCCAGCTCAGCCTGGGATCCGACGAGCGGTGGCGGCCGACCGGACGGCGATCCGGGCCTCCCGGCGGGCGGTCCGGACGGCACGCCGCACGGAGCGCCGGGAGTGGCCGATGCGGTGACCGGCGCGCCAGCGTAGTCCCGGCTTGCCCTCCGTGTCCGCCGCAGCCAGCAACAACCCACCAAGGAGGCCGAGGTTCTTCAGGAAGTGGATCTGGTTGTTGTTCCGCTGCACCGGGTCGTCGTTGTTCCAGAAGGGATGCCCGGCGAGGGTCACCGGGATCAGCGTGCCGGCGAGGACCAGGGCCGCCGGCCGACTGAACCTGCCGGTGGCCAGCATCAGCCCGGCACCGAACTGAGCTGCGGAGTTGGCCCGGATCAGCGTCTCGGTGTCGGTGGGGATGCGCCGATCCGCCCGCTCCAGCAGCGGCGTCACCCGATCGGTGATCGGCTTCGCGGCGGGCACCAGGCGGCCGGGGTTGGCGAAGTTGCGGGCACCGCTGACCACGAAGATGCCGCTCAACATGGCGCGGGCTAGGGACCGTACGGGCGTCATGGACCAGTCATACCCTGTCCCGGGCCGCGCCATGCCGCGCAACGGTCGAGGTCGATCGATCGGGTGGTGCGCGACGCCACGCCGGGCTGCCGGGACCGTCTCGGATGGACGCGCCACAGGGAGTAACCTCGGCGCGTGACGACGCTGCGACTGCGCCCCGAGGACCCGGCCGACACCGGCGCGATCCGCCGGGTGCTGGCCGCCGCGTTCGCCCGCCCCGACGTGGCCACGCCACCGGAGGTACGGCTGGTCGAGGAGTTGCGCGGCAGCGACGCCTGGCTGCCGGAGCTGGCGATGGTCGCCGAGTACGGCGGTGAGATCGTCGGCTACGCCCTGCTCACCCGGGTACTGGTCCGCTCCGACGGCGGCAGCCGCCCGGCACTTGCCCTCGGCCCGGTGGCGGTGGCACCGCATCGGCAACGGATCGGGCTCGGCGCCGCCGTGGTGCAGGCCGCCCTGGAGGCGGCCACGGAACTGGGCGAGCGGCTGGTGGTGGTGCTCGGTGATCCCGGTTACTACCGGCGGTTCGGGTTCGGCCGAGCCGACCGGATGGGCCTGACCAGCCCCTGGTCCGGGCTGGGCGAGCCGTGGCAGGCCCTGGCGCTGCCACCGTCGACAAGCGGCGAGCCGGCCCCGCCAGAGGGCGACGTGATCTTCCCGCCGCCCTGGTCGAAGGTCTGATCTCGCGTCACCGACCGGCTCCGGACCGGCACTGAGCGCGTAGCTGGCGGCCACGGCGACGCGGGCGCTAGCATCGACAACTCACGGGACCTGTCGCAAATTCAGCCTGGAGGCTCCAACCCGATGACCCGCGTCCTGCTGCGTTCTGCCAAGGACCCGTTCACCCCGGTCAGCCCGGAGCTCTCCCACGCGCTGTACAAGAACGGCATCTTCGGGCGGAACGTGGGCAACCTCGTCTTCACCGAAGCGGTGCACAAGCTGCTCAGCGTGCCGAATTACGAGGTGGTGTCCAACTCCTTCCTCAGTGAGCGGCCCGGCGTGGACCAGGCGTACGTGGACCGGATCAACGAGCAGTTCGACCTGTTCGTGGTGCCGCTGGCCAACGCGTTCCGGCTGAGCTTCCTGGCGAACCTCAAGCGGCTCACCTGGGTGATCGAGAAACTGCGGATACCGGTCGTGGTGGTCGGCGTCGGTGTCGCGGGCGGCAGCGGAAGCCTCGACAACCCGTTCCCGCCGCCGACCGACGAGCTCCGCGTGGCGGTGAAGCGGTTCGTGCGCGCCGTGCTCGACAAGTCGGCGACGATCGGCGTACGCGGTGAGTTCACCCGGGCCTACCTCGCCGAGCTGGGCTTCGGCGACGACGTGGTCGACGTCGTCGGCTGCCCGTCGCTGTTCCGCGACGGTCCGAACCTTCAGATCACCAAGCGGGCCCCCGAGATCACGCAGGACAGCCACTTCACGATCAACATCTCGCCGTACGTGCGGCTGATGGACGAGGTCGGGACGCGGCATGCCGCGCGCTACCCGAACATGGTCTACGTGCCGCAGGACGAGACGGACCTCTCATTGCTGCTCTGGGGCACGCCTCCGGAGAAGCTCCGGCGGAAGCTACCGCACCACACGGGCCACCAGCTCTACCGGGAGGACCGCATCCGGTTCTTCGTCGACGCCTCGACCTGGATGCGCTACCTGGCCGAGCGGGACTTCTCCTTCGGCACCCGGATCCACGGCAACATCGCGGCGCTGGCCGCCGGCACGCCCGCCTACGTTCTGGCGCACGACAGCCGCACCCTGGAGCTGGCCCGGTACCACGACATCCCGCACAGCCTGGTGCCCAACCTGACCCCGGAGGTGGACGTCGCCGACCTGTACGCCGAGGCCGACTACACCGCCTTCAACGCCGGGCAGGCGCAGCGCTGGGGGCGCTTCGCCAACTTCCTGGAGCGCAACGGGATCGAGCACATCTTCCAGCCGGGCAAGGCCAACCCCGGCTACGACGACCGGCTGGCGGCCGTAGGGCTGCCGCCGGCGGTCACCACGCTGATGACCACCGACCCCGAGGCCCGCGAGCGGATCGTCGCCCGGATGAGTGAGCTGTACTCGCTGGGCGGCCAACGCGCGCTGCGGAAGGCGCACAAGCCGGTGTTCCCGTTCCCGCACACCACGACCCCGCGCGAGGGCATGGCGGTCGGCGAGCAGCCACCCGTCTCGGCCGCCGTGCGGCGCCTGCCGGTACCCGTGCAGACCGCACTGCGCCGCAGCCGCGCGTTCGCCCGGCGACTCAACCGCCAGCCCTGAGCAGGACCCGGCGGTCTGCGCTCGCCGGGGCGGCCAGCAGCCCGGCCACCGGCGGTACTCAGGCCGGCTGGGTGCTCAGGCCGGCTGGGTGCTCAGGCCGGCTGGGTACTCAGGCCGGCTGGGTACTCAGGCCGGCTGGGTACGCAGGTAGCGGCCGAAGTGCGGCACGGTGAAGGCGACCGTGCCGCGCTCTCCGGAGTAGATCAGCCCCTTCTTGATCAGCGCATCCCGGGCCGGGGACAGGCTGGCCGGCTTGCGGCCCAGCGCCCGGGCGATCTCGGCGGTCGGTACCGCCGCGTCCATGTCGTCCCGGCCACCGCCGTCGGCCGCCCCCTCGACCAGAGAGAGTGTCGCCATCGCGCGCATGTACTCGCGTTCGGCCGGGGTGGCCCGCTCGAACCGGGAGCCGAAGAAGCCGACGGCCAACTCGGCCTCGGCCTCCGGGGCGGCGACCCGGACGTCGGCCACCGTGACCGGTGACCGTGGGGCGTGGTCCCAGGTGGCCTTCCCGTACGCCTGCACGAAGTACGGGTACCCGCCGGACTTCTCGTAGAGCAGGTCGAGGGCCTTGGCCTCGTACGCCACGTCCTCGCGCTCGGCCGGCGCGCAGAGTGCCTGGTCGGCGGCGAGTCGGTCGAGCCGGTCGATGCGCTGGTAGCGGAACAACCGCTCGGAGTACGACTTGGCCGCGCTCAGCACGGCTGGCAGGTGCGGCAGGCCGGCACCGACCACGATCAGCGGTGCGCCGAGTTGGGAGAGTTCGTGACACGCCGCGCAGAGCGCCGAGACGTCCTCCGGCCCGAGATCCTGCATCTCGTCGATGAAGACGGCCACGCCGGTGCCCACGTCGCTGGCGACCGAGGCGGCGTCGGTGAGCAGCTCCACCAGGTCGATCTCGATGTCGCCCGAGTCGGCGCGCCCGGAGGCGGCCGGTACGTCGATGCCGGGCTGCCACCGGTCGCGCAGCTTCGGGGTGCCGCGTCCGGCCGGGGTGCCCCGCTGGGCGAAGGCCTTGAGCACCCCCAGGAACGCGTCGATCCGGTCCGGTGCGCGATGCCGGGGGGCGAGTTCCCGGACGGCCATGTGCAGGGCGGCGGCGATCGGCCGGCGCAGCGACTGGTCGGGCCGAGCTTCGATTTTGCCGCTGCCCCAGAGGCGGTTGATCGCCTGGGAGCGCAGGGTGTTGAGCAGGACCGTCTTGCCGACCCCGCGCAACCCGGTGAGCATCAGGCTCCGCTCCGGGCGGCCGCGGGCGATCCGTTCCAGCACGATGTCGAAGACGTCCAGCTCCCGCCCCCGCCCGGCCAGCTCGGGCGGGCGCTGGCCAGCGCCCGGGGCGTACGGGTTGCGGACCGGATCCACGCATCGCAGAGTATCGGGCCATCTAGCCGAGGGCCTAGACATGGATAGACGGGGCTATCGGCGTGTCGGCCCTCGACCAAAAACTAGTGCTGTCTAGCGTCCACGCTAGACAGCACTAGTTTCGACAATCGAACGGTCAGTCGCGCTGCTTGAGGCAGAGCACGAAGTCAAGCGAGTCCAACTCGCTGTCGTAGAAGTACCAGTTCGTGTAGCCGTCCACCCCGCTGCACTTCGCCTCGGCGTCCTTCTCGCCGCTGGTCTTGCCGTCGAAGCGGCGCAGCACCTCGTACGACTCCGGCGCGCAGTCGCTGATCAACAGCTGGGGCCTGGCACCGGCCGGCGCGTCGTTGCGGACACACTGGCCAACTTCCACGAACCGGGGGTCGGCCGACGAACTGGCGGCCGGGTCGCTCGGCCCAGCCGTATCGTCCTCCTCCGCAGCGCCGGTAGTCGCCGGTACCTGGGTCGGCGCGGCCACCGTCGTCGGCGCATCATCCGCCCCGGCGAGCAGGTAGAACGCCGTCCCACCGGCCAGTACCAGCACCAGGACCGCCCCCACCACGGCAAACACCACGCCACGCCCGCGCTTGCGCTGCGGTGGTGTCGGCTGGCCCGCGTACGCGCTCGCCACGTCGTACTCCGGCCCGGCGGAGCCATGCGGCGCCCCACCGTAGACCTGGCCCCCACCGTAGACCTGGCCACGACCGTAGCCCTGGTCCGGGCCGTAACCTTGGTCCGGGCCGTAGCCCTGGTCCGGGCCGTAGCCCTGGTCCGGGCCGTAGCCCTGGTCCGGGCCGTAGCCCTGGTCCGGGCCGTAGCCCTGGTCCGGGCCGTAGCCCTGGTCCGGGCCGTAACCTTGGTCCGGGCCGTAGCCCTGGTCCGGGCCGTACGCCTCACCGGGACGCGGATCGTGCCACGGATGTGGGCCACCGCCCGGTGATCCGTAGTTCGCCATGCACACCCTCCTGCGCCAACGGATGGAAAATCGGCGGCTCATCGAAGGCCGTCGCCCACCGTCACCGTAGCGTGCCCGACCGCATCGCTGGGGCGACGGACCGCAGGTCAGATGAGCCGTAACTGGTGATCCTTCGGCCGGCGGGTCCCGCCACCGTCGCCGAGTCGCTCGAACAGGCCCGGGTCGATCACGTCGAGGAACGGTGACGGTCGGCAGTCGCGCTCCGAGCCGTGCCTGCTCCGGCGGGCGGCGTGGCTGACGTAGAGGCGGTCCTGCGCGCGGGTCAGCCCGACGAAGAACAGCCGCCGTTCCTCGGCCACCGCCTCCTCGTCGGGCGTGCTGCCGGGCCAGCGCAGCGGCAGCAGCCCGTCCTCCGCACCGACCAGAAAGACCACCGGGAACTCCAGGCCCTTGGCGGCGTGCAGGGTCAGCAGGGTGACCGCCTCGGCGCGCGGGTCCAGCGCGTCCACCTCGGCGCCGGTGGCGAGCTGGGAGAGGAACATCTCCAGGTCGTCGCCGCAGCGACGAGCCAGCGGGGTCAGCAGCTCGACCGCGGTGCGGACGTCGGAGGGGCGGACCCCGCCGGAGCCGTCGAGGGTGGGCACGGCGAACCGTTCGGCGAGCACCTGGCCGGCGAGGCGTACCCGGGCGGGCAGGGCACCGTCGAGACCCGAGGCGTGCCGCAGCTCGCGGGCGATGGCCACCACACCGGGGCGGTCCCGCAGCCGGTCGTGCGAGCGCTTCTGCACCGGCACGTTGGCCCGGGACAGGGCGTCCACGATCGGCGCGGCCTGCGCGTCGGTCCGGTAGAGCACGGCGATGTCCGAGAAGGACAACGTGGTCGACCGGCCGTCGATCCGACCCGAGTCGAGCGATCGGTGGGAGAGGCCGCCGACCAGCTCGTCGACGGTGCGTACCACGAAATCGGCCTCGTCGGCGACGGAGGCTGCGGCGTACCGGCCGACCAGCGGGGCCTCCGGGTCGAGCCGAGCCGGATCCAGTCGCCGGCCCCGGACCAGCGACGACGGCGCGATGGCCTGTGCCGCGGCGGCCAGGATCGGCGCCGACGAGCGGTAGTTCCGGTTGAGCCGGACCAGCCGGGCGTCGGTGAAGTCCTGCGAGAAGCGCAGGAAGTATCCGACATCGGCCCCCCGGAACGAGTAGATGGCCTGGTCGGGGTCGCCGATCGCGCAGAGGTTGCCGTCGGCGGGGCTGAGCAGCCGCAGCAGCTCGTACTGCACGGCGTCGACGTCCTGGTACTCGTCCACGAAGATCCACTGCCAGCGGTCCCGGTACCGCGTCACCAGCTCGTGGTCGTCCCGCAGCAGTGTCACCGGCACGGTGAGCAACTCGTCCAGGTCGACCATGCCCTGCTTGCGCAGCAACGCCAGGTAGCGGGCCGGATCGTCACCGGCCTCGGTCCGCGCCGCCGCCCGGTCGGCGTCGTCGGCGATCCGGAAGTTCTCCGGCAGGCCGGCGGCGTCGGCGTTCTCCCGCAGGATGGTCAGCCCGAGGGAGTGGAAGGTGCCCACGGTGACGTCCTCGGCGACCGGGCCGAGCAGGCCGTCGAGCCGGTGCCGCAGCTCCTCGGCGGCCCGCCGGGTGAAGGTGATCGCCAGGCAGCGCTCGGGAAAGACGTTCAGCTCCGCGCAGAGGTACGCGATCCGGTGGGTCAGCGTACGGGTCTTGCCGGTGCCCGGTCCGGCCACGATCAGCAGCGGGCCACCCGGCGCCGAGGCGGCCACCCGCTGCATCGCGTCCAGCCGGTCGAGCAGACCGGTGCCGACCTCCTCCATCCCGGCGAGCATCGGCTCGAACGGCTCGTGCGGAGAGGGCGGCGGCGCGATCGGCGGTGCCGGAGCCGCCGGCTTGCGCTTCGGCTCGGCCTTCGCCGCCGGCCGCTTCGCCCTGGCCTCCGGTTTCGCCGCCGACTCCGTGGGCCGTCGCGGTGCCGGCACCGGTACGTCGAAGAGCGTCTCCTGTCCCGCCGAGCCACCGGCGGCACCCAGCTCGGCCGGGTCGAAGAGGGTGATCACGCCGTACTCGCCGTCGTAGCCCGGTACCCGGCGCACCTCCCCGCGACGCAGCCGGCCGATGCCCTCGGCGAGCAGTTCCCCGCCGACCCGGCCGATCTCGTCAAGCGGCGCACGGGTCAGGATCTCCAGCTCGGGACCGAGCGCGGCGACCAGTTCGGTGAGCTTGCCCTCGACCTTCTTCGAGCGCGGGCCGACCTTGTTGATTTCGCCGAGGATCTCGGCGAGCTGGATCAGGTGGGTCACCTCGGGCCGGTGCTCCGGCCGGTACCCCTCGGGCCGGTCAGCCAGGTCCTCGACCCGGCTCAGTACGCCCACGGTCAGCGGCTTGCCGCACTCCGGGCACCGCCCGCCGGCCTCCCTGGTCCGCTCGGGCGACCAGTTCACCCCGCACAGCCGGTGGCCGTCCGCGTGGTACTTGCCCTCCTCGGGGAAGAACTCGATCGTGCCGGCGAGCCCGTCGCCGGTGCGCAACGCCTCGCGGATGCCGAAGTAGTCCCGGGACGAGGCGAAGACCGTCGCCTCACGGGCCAGCGCGGGCGGCGAGTGCGCGTCCGAGTTGGAGACCAACCGGTAGTTGTCCAGGCTGCCCACCCGCCAGTTCATCTCCGGATCCGAGGAGAGCCCGGTCTCCACCGCGAAGATGTGCTCGGCCAGGTCGGCATAGCAGTCGGCGATCGCGTCGAAGCCGGACTTCGAGCCCAGCGCGGAGAACCACGGGGTCCAGATGTGTGCCGGCACGAGATAGCCGTCGGCGCTCGCCTCGAGGGTGATCTCCAGCAGGTCGCGCGAATCCAGACCGAGGATTGGTCGGCCGTCGGAGCCGAGGTTGCCGATCCGACCCAGTGCGGCGTTGAACCGGCCCACCGCGTCCAGGTCCGGCAGATAGATCAGGTGGTGCACCTTCCGCGTCCGGTCGTCCCGCTTGTAGATCGTGGAGATCTCCACGCTGAGCATGAACCGGACCGGGTCGCTCTCCGCCTCGCTGGCCAGCCTCGGCGGCAGCCGGCGGGCGATGTCCCGCTCCGCCTCAGGGCCGAGCCGGTAGAGGCCGGGCTCGGCCGGGTGCAGCGTCTCGCGCAGGTGGTCGTACCAGGCGGGGTGGGTGAAGTCGCCGGTGCCGAGCACTCCGATGCCCTTGCGCCTGGCCCACCAGCCGAGGTTCGGCAGGGTCAGGTCACGGCTACAGGCCCGCGAGTACTTCGAGTGGATGTGCAGGTCCGCGACGAAGGGCGGGCGGCCACCGGGGGGTGTGACGTTGAACGGAGGCACGCTGCATCCTGTCATGACCGGCCGCGCTTGCGCTCGGCGCCACGCGCTTGAGAGATGCCGGCGACAGGGTGGTGGTGCCGCCGGTAGCTCCGTGTTGCGCTGCGTTACTGCGAGCGAAGCTCGACTAGGGTGACCTGAGGCTCCGCGCCGACCCGCACCGGCGGTCCCCAGAAACCGGCGCCGTTGGTGACGTAGACCTTCGTGCCGTCCACCTCACCCAGCCCGGAGACGACCGGCTGTTCGAGCCCGACCAGCAGGTTGAAGGGCACCATCTGGCCACCGTGGGTGTGACCGGACAGTTGCAGGTCGACCCCGTACTTCGCCGCCTCGACCGCGGCCACCGGCTGGTGGGCCAGGAGCACCACCGGTCGGGACGGGTCACGGTCGCCGAGCGCGGCAGCGTAGTCGGCCGGCGCGGACACGCCGCTGCCCGCCGCCGTGACGTCGTTGACCCCGGCCAGGTCGAGTACGCCGCCCCGGGCGGCGATCTCCAGCCGCTGGTTCTGGAGCACCCGCAGCCCGAGCCGGTCGACCTCGGCCACCCACTCCTCGACGCCCGAGTAGTACTCGTGGTTGCCGGTGACGAAGTAACTGCCGTACCGGGAGCGCAGCCCACGCAGCGGTGCCGCCGCCTCACCCAACTCGGCCACGGTGCCGTCGACCAGGTCACCGACCACGGCCACGATGTCGGCGTCCAGGCGGTTGATGGCGGCGACGATCTGCTCGGTGTGCACCCGGCCGCGCAGCGGTCCGATGTGGATGTCGGAGACGGTGGCGATGCGCAGGCCGTCCATGCTCCGGGGCAGCTTGGCCAGCGGGATCTGCACCCGGTCCAGCTGCGGCGGGCCGAAGGCGGTGCGTACGCCTTGGCCGACCAGGCCGGCGGCGGTGAGCCCGGCGAAGATCGCGGCCCCCCGGGCGAGCAGCAACCGCCGGCTCGGATCGTGGTCCGGCCCGGCCGCTCCGGCGCCCGCAGGCCCGGCCGGCTCCTCGCCCGGCGGCGTGCTGATCGTGGCCGAGTCGCCGGACGCCGATCCGCTGGCCGGGTTGTCCGAGCCGGATGCGCCCGAGCCGGATGCGCCCGAGCCGGATGCGCCCGAGCCGGATGCGCCCGGGGCGGATGCGCCCGAGCCGGATGCGCCCGGGGCGACCGACGCGGGTGCGGCCGGACCGGCCAGGACCGGTTCCGGTGCGGATCCGGCCGCCCGGCGGCGCAGCACCAGCCGGGTCACCAGCAGCGGGATCTCCAGGGCGGCGAGCAGCACCATCAGGTAGAACATCAGGGCGAGCCAGAGGTAGCCCGGCCAGGCGAGCCAGTACATCCCGGCGTTGGTGCCGATCAGGGTCGCCGGCACCAGCACCGCCAACCCGACCGCCGCGATCGTGCCGACCCGCCGCCAGCGGCCCGCCGTGGTGGTGTCCCGGACCAGCCGCTTCCACAGGTAGAGATGGATCAGCCCGGTGACCAGGGCAAGGGTGGCCACGAAGCCGAGTACCGCGAACACGTGTGGATCCCCCTCAGCCACCGGCGAAGGGAGGCAGGACGTCGATCGTCACCCCGGCCGGCAGCGGCTCTTTCCGATCATGACAGGTCACGCCGTCGACCAGATAGCTCGACACGGCCAGCACCGGCACCAGCCGCCCGCCGTGCCGCTCCGCCAGCTCCGCCACCAGGTCGTCAAGCGAACGGCCGGCGGGAACGACCTCCTCGGTGCGACCCGCGGCGGCGCGTGCACCGGCGAAGTAGCGGACGGTGACGGTCGACATGGTCAGCCTCCGATGGCCGACATCGGCCGGTTCGGTTGCAGGAAGGTCGGGTCGTCGATGCCGTGCCCGGCCCGCTTGCCCCAGGTCGCCGCCGACCAGCGTCGGGCCAGTTCGTCGTCGTCGGCGCCGGCCCGCAGGGCGCTGCGCAGATCCGACTCCTCGGTGGCGAAGAGGCAGTTGCGTATCTGTCCGTCGGCGGTGAGTCGGGTCCGGTCGCAGTCGCCGCAGAAGGGCCGGGTGACCGTGCCGATCACACCGACCCGGGCCGGGCCGCCGTCGACCAGCCAGGTCTCGGCCGGCGCCGCGCCGCGCGCGGTCGGGTCCGGGCTCAGCCGGTACGCGCTACGCAGTCCGGCCAGGATCTCCTCGGCGGTGACCATGGCCGCCCGGTCCCAACCGTGCTGGGCGTCCAGCGGCATCTGCTCGATGAAGCGCAGCTCGTAGCCGTGGTCCAGGGCGAAGCGGAGCAGCGCCGGTGCCTCGTCGTCGTTGACGCCGCGCATCAGCACGCTGTTGACCTTGACCGGGGTGAGGCCGGCGGCGGCCGCGCCGGCCAGACCGGCCAGCACGTCGGGCAGCCGGTCGCGCCGGGTGAGCCGGACGAAACGCTCCCGGTCCAGGGTGTCCAGCGAGACGTTTACCCGATCCAGACCGGCGGCGCGCAGCGCCGGGGCGAGCCGCTCCAGGCCGATGCCGTTGGTGGTCAGCGAGAGCCGAGGGCGGGGGTCGAGCGCGGCGACGGCGGTCAGGATGTTGACCAGGCCGGGCCGGATCAGCGGCTCACCGCCGGTGAACCGCACCTCGGCCACGCCGAGCCGGCACACCGCGACGCGGATCAGCCGGATCACCTCGTCGTCGGTGAGCAGCTGCGGCCCGGCCAACCAGGGCAGCCCCTCGGCGGGCATGCAGTACGTGCAGCGCAGATTGCACTTGTCGGTCAGAGAGACTCGTAGGTCCCGGGCGACGCGGCCATACCGGTCGACAAGGACGCCACCGGTCGGCGGGGTCACGCTCACCCGTCGACGGTAGCGCGCCCGAGCCCGTTCAGGGCGTCCCGGGCGCGGCTGCGGACCGAATCGCGGTACGCCCCGCCGAACAATGCGGTGTGCACCAGCAGCAGGTGCAACTGGTGCAGCGGCACGCGGTCCGGCCAGCCGGCGGCCAACGGCCAGGTCTCGTCGTACGCGGCCAGGATGCGGTCGGCGTGTGGCGGACCGCCGAAGAGCGCCAGCTGGGCGAGGTCGGTTTCCCGATGCCCACCGTGCGCGGCCGGATCGACCAGCCAGACCCGGCCGTCGGCGCCCCAGAGCAGGTTGCCCGGCCAGAGGTCACCATGGATCCGGGCCGGCGGCTCCTCCCCGCCGAATTCGCCGATCCGGGCCATCACCTGCTCGACCAGCGCGGCATCGGCGCTGTCCAGGGCTCCATTGTCGACCGAGGCGCGCAGGTACGGCAGCAGCCGCGCCTGGGCGAACCACTCCCCCCACGGGCCCTGGACCGGCGTGTTGTCCGCCGGCAGCGCGCCGATGAACCCGCTCCACGGTGCCCCGAACTCCGCCGCGCCCGCCCGGTGCAGCCCGGCCAACTCGCGCCCGAAGCGCTCGGCCGCCGCCGGGTCGGGCTCGCCCGGCTCGATCCACTCCAGCGCGAGCAGATCGGGGAGCGCCACCAGCACCTCCGGCACCGCCACCGAACCGGCCTCGCGCAGCCAGCGCAGCCCGGCCGCCTCGGCGGCGAAGAACCCCTCCGGAACCGGCCGCCCGGACCGCTCCGGCCAGGTCTTCGCGAAAATCGAATACCCGTCGTTCAGGGTGAGCCGGGATGCCGCGCAGATGTCACCGCCGCTCACCGGCGTCTCCCGGATCCGCTGGTGGGTCAGAAAGGTCGGCAGGTGCTCCGGGTGCTCCCGCAGATACGCCACATCCATACCCGCCAGCTTCGCAGCAAGGAAGGGCCCCCTATTAACGCCTCCGGTAGAGGAAGGGCCCCTTCTTAACACGCAGAGCCTCCAGATCGGCTGTGAGCAGGGTAAACACGAGCAGTAGTTGTGGAAAACCCGCGTGTCGTCCACAGGGACAACGGCGGGTGCCGGCCGGCTCGCAGGCTGACGCCCATGAATTCCACAGACCTCCCCCGGCTGACCGTCCGCTCGCCCGCCGACCTGATCGCCGCGGTGCCGTACCTGCTCGGCTTCCATCCGGCCGAGAGCATCGTGGTGGTGGCGATGTCCGGCTCGCGGGTCGTCTTCGCCGCCCGTGGCGACCTGCCCGGTGACGCAGATCCCCGCGAGGCGGCGGGGCACATCGCCGCGGTGACCGCGCGGCAGGGCGCCGACTCGGTGACCGTGATCGGGTACGGCCCGGCCGCCCAGGTGACCCCGGCTCTCGACGCGCTCCGGGACGTGCTGGCCGATACCGGTCTCGCGGTTCTGGACGCCCTGCGGGTCACCGACGGGCGCTGGTGGTCGTACCTCTGCACCGAGCCGGAGTGCTGTCCGCCCGAGGGCAACAGGTACGACCCGCGGGCCAGCCCGGTCCCGGCCGCGGCCGTCTTCGCCGGCCAGGTGGCGCTGCCTGACCGGGCCGCCCTCGCCGAGCAGGTGGCGCCGGTCGGTGAGGCCACGATGCGGCCCGCCGTCGAGCGGGCGGAACAGCGGTTGACCGAGCTGCTGGCGGGAGCGCCAGCGGGTGACCTGCTCGGCAGGCGGGCGCTGCGGGCGGCCGGAGTGGCCGCGTACCGTGCCGCCCGCCGCCGGCACCGCGACGGCGAGCGCCTGACCGACGACGAGGTGGCCTGGCTGTGTCTGCTGCTGACCCACCTTCCGGTACGCGACCACGCCTGGGAGCGCACCGACGGCCGGGTCGAGGACGTGGCCTTCTGGAGTGAGCTGCTGCGCCGGGCCGAGCCGGAGCTGATCGCCGCACCCGGCGCGTTGCTGGCCTTCGCCGCGTGGCGGGACGGGCAGGGTGCGCTGGCGGCGGTGGCGTTGGAGCGCGTGCTGGCCGAGCATCCGGATTACTCGCTCGCGCAGCTGATGGACGACCTGCTCCGTCGTGGCGTGCCGCCGTCCCGGCTCGACGGATGGCCCGCCGAGGGGACGGCGGCGGGGTCGAAGCGGGGGAAGCGCCGCCCTCGTCGCCGCCAACCGCGCCGTCGGAACGAATGACAACATGTCTTGTACGTCATTCCTTGTTGATTTAGGCTGGCCGCGTGCCGAACGACGAACCGGTGCGGATGCACCTGACCGATCCCCGCGCCATGCGGGCGCTGGCGCACCCCACCCGGCTCAGGCTGTTGGGCGAGTTGCGGTCGCGGGGGCCGCAGAGCGTCGGCATGCTCAGCGAGATCGTGGACGAGGCGGTCGGCTCGGTCAGCTACCACCTGAGCAAGCTCGCCGAGCACGGCTTCGTGCAGGAGGCGCCGGAGCACGCGCGCAGCCGTCGGGAACGCTGGTGGCGGGCGTCGCACACCCTCACCGCCTGGGAGCCACTGGAGGCGCTGGACGACCCGGAGCGCAAGGCCGCCTCCGATCTGCTGCGCCGGACGATCCTCGACCGGCACCAGAAGGCGTTGCAGAGCTATCTGGCCGCGGAGGCGACGTTCGAGCCCGAGTGGGTACGCGGCACCGCCAACAGCGACCGGAACTACCACCTCACTGCCGAGGAACTCGGGGAGCTACGCGCCGAGTTGGAGGCGTTGGCCGCCCGCTGGCAGCAGCGCAGCAACCCCGACCGGGCCGAGGCCCGCTCGGTCACGCTGATCTACCACGCCTTCCGGCGGCCGGAATGAGCAGCCGGTCGCGAGCACCGCTGGCCGGTCTGCTGATCGGGCACGCGGTCTCGCTGACCGGCAACATGCTCACGATCATCGCGTTGCCGTTCCATGTCCTCGCCGAGACCGGCTCACCGGCTGCCACCGGCCTCACCGGGGCCGTGGCCACCGCCCCGATCGTGCTCGGCGGGGCACTGGGCGGGGTCCTGGTCGACCGGATCGGGTACCGGCGGGCGAGCGTGCTGGCCGACCTGGTCTCCTGCCTGACGATAGCCGCGATCCCGCTGCTGCATGTCACCGTGGGTCTGCCCTTCTGGGCGCTGCTGGTGCTCGTGTTCCTCACCAATCTGCTCGACACGCCGGGCCATACCGCTCGCATCGCCCTGCTGCCCGAGGCGGCGGCTGCGGCCGGCCTGCCGACCGAGCGGGCGATCGGCTGGTTCGAGGCCACCGAGCGGGGCGCCCGCCTGCTCGGCGCGCCGGTGGCCGGGCTGCTGGTCGCCACCCTGGGTGCGCTGCCCGTACTGGCCCTCGACGCGGCGACCTTCGTGCTGTCGGCCGTGGCGGTCGCGGTACTGGTCCCGGCCCGTCTGCAGCCCGGTGCCGACGAGCCCGCCGGCATCGACGACAGCGGTGGTTACTGGCGGCAGTTCGCTGCCGGCGTGCGTTTCCTGCTCAGCGAGCCGCTGCTCCGCGCCATGGTCCTGCTGGTGCTGATCACGAACTTCTTCGACGCCACGAAGACCAATGTGCTGCTGCCCGTCGTCGCGCACCGGGAACTCGGCGGGGCGACTGCGCTCGGGTTGCTCGTCGGTGCGATGGCCGGGGGTGCCGTCGCCGGTTCGCTGGTGTTCAGCGTGATCGGCCATCGACTGCCGCGCCGGGTGACCTTCGTGATCGCCTTCGCCGTCTGCGGCCCGCCGCCGTTCCTGAGCCTGGCCGCCGGGTTGCCACTGCCCGCGCTGTTGCCCATCTTCGTGGTCGCGGGCTTCGCCGCCGGAGCGATCAATCCCATGATCGGTGCCATCAAGCTCGAACGGGTGCCGGCCCGGATGCGGGCCCGGGTCTACGGCGTGATCGGTGCCGGTGCCTGGGCGGCCATCCCGCTCGGTGCGCTAAGTGCCGGCTTCGCCAGCGAACACGCCGGTACCACGCCCACCCTGGTCGTGGTCGGCGTCGGCTACCTCCTGGTCGTCCTCACCCCACTGCTCGGTGGCCCGTGGCGGACGATGAACCGGCCGCAGCAACAGGTCCCGTCGGCGCGCCGCCCCGCTCGATCGGACTCCGGAGCCTCGCCCGGCCCCGCCGCCGACGCGACTGGCGGCCCGACCGCCGAGGTGACCGCCGACGTGACCGGCGGCCCGACCGCCGACGTGACCGCCGACGCGACCGGCGGCCCGACCGCCGACGTGACTGGCGGTCCGGCCACCGACGCGACTGGCGGTCCGGCCGCCGATGCGGCCGGCGGCCGGACCGCTGGCGCGGCCGCCAGGGGTGGCGGGGGTACCGGATAATCGCGGGATGTTCGAACAGGCACCGGATCTCGCATGAGCGTCGTCCTGCTGCTCTCCCTCGCCGGTCTCGCCCTGATCGACAGCACCAGCATCGGCACCCTGTTCATTCCGGTCTGGCTGCTGCTCGCCCCCGGCCCGGTGAGCGTCCGGCGGATGCTGACCTACCTCGGCACGATCGCCGGGTTCTACTTCGTGGTCGGGTTGCTGCTCTACTTCGGCGGCACCGGGTTGGCCGAGGCGCTGGGCGGGGCGCTGGACAACCGGCCGGTGCTCTGGGGCCAGTTGGTGCTCGGGATCGGGTTGTTCGTGTTGAGCTTCCGCTACGACGGCAAGCGCAGTTCGGGCACCGGCCGGGTGCTGCGGTGGCGGGACCGGGTCACCGCCGGCAATTCCTCGCCCCGGTGGCTGGTCGGGCTGGCGGTGTTCGCCGCGCTCGCCGAGGTGGCGACGATGCTGCCGTACCTCGGTGCGCTGGGCCTGCTGACCACCTCGGGTCTGGCGGTTCCGACCGTGGTGGCGCTGCTGGGGGCGTACTGCCTGGTCATGGTCCTGCCAGCGGTGCTGCTCCTGGGTGGACGGGTGGCCTGGCCGAGCCGGGTCGAGCCGGTGCTCGCCCGGCTCAACGCGTGGATCGTCAGGTCGTCCGGGAGCATGCTCGGCTGGGTGCTGGGCATCGCCGGCTTCCTGATCGCCCGGGACGCCGCCGACCGGCTGGGGCTGTTCGAGCTGCTCGCGAACCGCTGATCAAACGGTGACCCGGTGCGGGCCGGTGTAGACGTTCATCGTCCGGCCGCGCAGGAAGCCGACCAGGGTCAGCCCCGCCTCGGCAGCCAGGTCGACCGCGAGCGTGCTCGGTGCCGAAACTGCCGCGAGCAGCGGTAACCCGGCCATCCACGCCTTCTGGGTCAGTTCGAAGCTGGCCCGGCCCGAGACGAGCAGGAGGTGCCCGGCCAGCGGCAGCCGGCGCTCGCGTACCGCCCAGCCGACCACCTTGTCCACCGCGTTGTGCCGACCCACGTCCTCGCGCAGCACCACCAGTTCGCCGTCGGCGGTGAACAGGCCCGCCGCGTGCAGCCCGCCGGTGCGCTCGAAGCCCCGCTGCCCGGCCCGCAGCCGCTGCGGCAACTCGGCCAGCACCTCGGCCGGTACGGTCAACGGGTCGTCGGCCACCGTGAAGAGCGACCGGGTACGCACCGCCTCGATGCTCTCCTTGCCGCACACCCCGCAGGCGCTTGTGGTCTGGAAGTGGCGACTCGCCTCGGCGGCCGGCTCCGGCACACCGGGCGCCAGCGTCACGTCCACCACGTTGTAGGTGTTCGGCGTCTCCGTTCCCGAGCAGAGCTGCGCGGTGGAGACGTCGTCCGTCGACCGGATCAGCCCCTCGGTGAGCAGGAACCCGATGGCCAGGTCAAGATCGGCCCCCGGCGTACGCATGGTGACCGCCAACGGTCGGCGAGCCGGTCCGGCCGCACCCACCCGGATCTCCAGTGGCTCCTCCACCGCGAGACTGTCCGGCCGCCGCACCCGACCACCCCCGCCATCGCCAGCCCCAAGCTCAACCCGAAGCACACCCCGCCGATCAACAACCCGTCCCATCCCCCCATCCTCCTCCACCCTTGCCCCGCCGATCTTGCACTCATCGTCGCCCGATAGCGGCTTTGGCGGTATTTGTCGAGGCAGGAAGTGCAAGATCAGCGGCGGGGGGTGAGCGTGTCGCGGGATAGCGTGGCGGGGTGAGGGTGTACGCGGCGATGGTGCTCGCGGGGGGCGCTGGGCGCCGGATGGGCGGGCTGGACAAGACGGCGCTGCCGGTCGGTGGAGTACCGATGCGCGAGCGGGTGCTCGCCGAGGTGGCCGACGCGTCGGTCCGGATCCTGGTCGGACCGGGGCCGGCACCTCAAGGGGTACGCCTGACCCGGGAGGTGCCAGCGGGTGGTGGGCCGGTCGCCGCCATCGCCGCCGGGCTGGCCCTGCTCGACGCCGACGTGCCGGCCATCGCCCTGCTCGCGGCCGACCTGCCGCTGCTTACCCGCACCGCAGTCGGTGAACTGCTGCGTCACCTCGATGAGTCGCCGGCCCATGCGCTGGGCAGGATCGATGAGCGGCCCGCCGACGCGCTGGGCAGGATCGATGAGCCGCCAGCCCACGCGCTGGGCACGTTTGACGAGCCACCCGCCGGCGCGCTCGGCGCTGTGGACGGGGTGTGCTTCGTGGACGGGGGCGGGCGTCGGCAGACGCTCTGCGGGGTGTGGCGCCCCGATGCCCTGCGCGCCGCCCTCCACCGGCTCGCCGTCGAACGCGGCGGAGAACTGGCCGACGCCCCGCTGCGGGAGTTGCTCGCGGGGCTCGTCGTACGCGAGGTGAGTTGGTCCGGTGCTGGTCCGCCGCCGTGGTTCGACTGCGACACTGAGCGCGACGTACGCCGAGCGGAGGAGTGGATGCGGTGACCGTGATGGACGACTGGGTCACGGCGGCCTGTGCGGAGTTGGGTCTCGATCCGGCGCAGGTGCCGGTGCCGACCGTGCTCGACCTCGCCCGGGACGTGGCCCATCAGGTGCTGCGACCGGGTGCTCCGGTCACCGCGTACCTGCTCGGCCTGGCCGTCGGTCGCGGTGCCGATCCCGCCGCGACGGCCGCCCGCCTCACCGAGCTGGCCGGCACCTGGCCGGTCGAGCTCGGCCGCGACCGAACCGCCACCTGACCGGTCAGCCCCGTACCGGACCGCCACCTGACCGGTCAGCCCCGTACCGGACCGTTGACTGACCGGTCAGCGTCCGTGCCGTGCCGGGCAGCGGTCACATCGAGGGTGTCCGATCGCCGTCCGGGTCGAGTCCTCCGGCGGGCGGCTGGGTAGGGTGACCGGAACGGACGGAGGCGATCATGACGGCAGACCACCCCTCGGCGCCGCCCGGCGCCACGGCGCACCACGAGTCGATCCTGCTCGACGAGCCGAGCACGGCCGACCTGCGGGCGAAGGTGACCCAGGCGTGGCAGGAGTTCGCCCGGGCGCTGGCCGACCGGTTGGCCGCCCTGCCGCCGGGAGCACATGTCGAGCTGACCCTGGACCCGACCGCCTCCGGCACCGATGATGCCGTCTACTCCGTCGGCGTCGACATCGGCGAGGGTCGCTTCGAGGCGCGGGCGGTGGGCAACGCGGCGCTGCCCCAGGGACACCGGCTGGACCGGGCGGCCGTCGCTGACATGGTCGCGCTGGGCTGGTCGCCGCCGGGCGTGGTGGAGGGCTCCGGGGACCAGTTCGGGCTGCACAGCGCGGCCGAAGAGAGCGGTCGGTTGGCCGCCCTGCTCTCGCGTACGCTCCGCGACATCTACGGGGCCCCGCACCCGGCCTTCCTGGTCTACGTGATCGAGGACGCCGAGGGTGAGGCGCTGCCCGGACCGCCGCTGGGTACCGCGCGCGGTGGCTCCCTGCTGCTGCGGGAGATCGCGACCGACCTGGAGGAGGCGCTGGCCGTCGCCGGTGAGGCCGGGGCGGAGACCGAGGTGCTGGAGCTGGCCGAGCGGGTCCGGACGGTCGTCTCGACGATGCTCAAGTCCGACTCGGACCGGCTCCAGGTCGACTCCGACGGTGACATCAACATCCGCGCCGGCTCGGCCATGGTCTTCGTCCGGGTCCGCGACAATCCACCGCTGGTCGACGTCTTCTCGCCGGTGCTGACCGAGGTCGAGCCCACCGAGCGGTTGTACGTCAAGCTCTCCGAGCTGACCAACCGGATGCCCATCGGCCGTCTCTACTGCGCCGACGACACGGTGTGGGCGTCGATCCCGGTCTTCGGCCGCAACTTCCAGCCCACCCATCTGATGCTCGCGGTGCAGGTGATGACCGGGCTGGCGGACGAGTTGGACGACCGGCTGCACGGCGAGTTTGGCGGCAAGCGCTTCTTCAGCGAGGGGGACACGCCGGTCCGGCGCGGGGAGCACCGCACCGGCATGTACCTGTGAGCCCGGTCAGCCGAGGTCGAGCAGGGTCTTGCCGACGGTCGCCCGGGAACCGATCGCCGCATGCGCGTCGGCCGCGCGCTCCAGCGGAAACCGCTGGCCGATCACCGCGCGGAGCCGACCGGCCGCCGCCTCCGCGAGCGCCCGCTCGGTGTACGCCCGAAACTGCTGTGGCGTCGGCGTCGGCCGGATCAGCGTCACGCCCCGCCCGGCGGCCACCTCTGCGCCGATGCCGGCCCACTCGCCGCTTGCCAGCCCGAAGCTGAGCATCCGCCCGCCCGGGGCGAGCAGCTCGAACGCCGTGCGCCCGACCGCGCCGCCGACCCCGTCGAAGACGACGTCGACCCCGTCGACCGCCGCGCGGACCCGGTCCGGCCAGCCCGGCTCCAGGTAGTCGACGGCGACCTGCGCGCCCAACCCGGGCAGCAACGCCACCTTCCGGGCACCACCGGCGAGCCCGACCACCCGGGTACCGGCGGCGGCCGCGAGCTGAACCAGCAGGCTGCCCACCCCACCGGCGGCGGCCTCGACCAGCACCCGGTCGCTCGCGCGCAGCTCGGCTGCCTCGGCCAGCATCAGTGCGGTACGCCCGTCGGCGAGCACCGCCACCGCCTCGTCCAGCGGCAACCCCTCCGGCACCGGTACCGGTGCGGTGGCGTCGACCACCACCCGCTCGGCGTACGCGCCGGAGCCGCCGGTGCTGGTGACCACCCGCCGGCCGACCAGGCCCGGGTCGACGTCCGGCCCGACCGCGCCGATCACGCCGCCCACCCCGTTGCCCGGGATCACCGGCAGCGTGGCGGCCGACGGCCCGAAGCCGGTGGCCCGGAACTGCGTCTCCACGAATGTGACGTTGGCGTGCACCACGTCGACGAGAACCTGACCCGGGCCGGGTACCGGATCGGGTGCCGGACCGGGCACCAGCATCTCCGGTCCGCCGAACTCGCGCAGCCACACCGCCCGCATGTCTCCCCCTCCACGATCAGCCGAAGCCCAGTGGACTACCTCAACCTCGCTTCAGGTCAAGGCGGGTGGGGCCCGGAAACCCCGAAGAAACCGGGCCCCACCCGCTGGGGGAGGAAGGTTCAGGTCGTGCCGATCCAGCCCAGGCTGCGGGCGGTGGTCGGGTCGGTGGCGCGCAGGCCCGCCTCGGAGACGGTCCAGAGCACGTCGCCGATCACCAGCGCCCGGCGTACCGGCGGCGTCCACGACTGCTGGCCGTCGTCCTGGCGTACGGCGGGGTGGGTCACCTCGCCGATCTCGCCTATCGTGTCGTCGCTGACGCGCAGCAACCGGATGCCCTCGTTTACGGGCAACGCCAGCAGGCCGGTGTCCGGCCGGTACAGGAAGGCGTGCGGGTCGTGGTCGACTTTGGACCACGAGCGGGGCAGGTGCCACTGGTCCAGCCGGGTCGGTCGAGCCGGGTCGCGGACGTCGAAGAGGGACACCTGGACGCCCTCGACCCGCCCGTCCCGGTCGGCCTCCTGGCCGACGCCGAGCAGCCGCCCGTCGGGCAGCGGATGCAGGTACGCCGAATAGCCGGTGATCTTGAGTTCCCCGGTGACCGCGGGCGCGGTCGGGTCGGCCAGGTCGAGCGAGTAGAGCGGGTCGGTCTGCCGGAAGGTGACCACGTACGCGACCGGGCCGAGGTAGCGCACCGAGAAGATGCGCTCGCCCCGACCCAGCCCGCCGACCATCCCGGTGGGCACCAGCGCGCCACCCTCCCGGCGCAGCACCCGCACGGCGGACTCGGACGTGCGGCCCTCGCCCCACAGGTCGCCGGTGGTGGTCGCGACCCGGAGGTGACCGTCCCACTCGGAGAGCGCGTACTGGTTGATCAGCCAACCCGGCACCGAACCGGCGGCGAGGAAGCGGGGACGGCCCGGCGTCCCGGTGTCGAACTGGTAGATCTCGGTGACCTGGTCGGCCGGTGGCCGCCAGCGCGTCGTGCGGGCCACCGGCGCCGGCCGCTGGCCGGCCAGGTAGAGGCTGGTCGCCGTCCCGTAGACGGTGTCGGCGTCGGCCACCACGCCGACCGGTTCGCCGTCGCCGAGCCGGTCGGCGGTGAGGTCGAAGCTGAGTACGGTGAGCGTGGCCGAGCCGGTCATCCGGCCCGGGCGGCTGAGTTGGTCGCAGCCGAGCCGCCCGGCGTGCCGCTCGCCGCCGGCCGTCCACTCGTACTCCGGCAGCCATGCCTCGACACCGGCCCGCGCGATCACCTTGCGGTTTCGTTCGGTCCGGACCCGGTCGTCGCCCTTGCCGCCGGTCGGGAACTCCAGTTTGGCGTCCGCGCGGACCACCACCCGGGCGGTGTCGCCGGTCAGCCGGGCGTCGACGGTGTTGCCCTCGATCCGGTACGTGCCGAGCAGCCGGGGAGCGCCGGTCAGGTCAACCAGCAACAGGCGGGTGGCACCGACCGGCCGGATCGACCGGATGCTTTCGGCCGCCGTCGGCGCGTCCGCCGCGAGTACCAGCGCACGGTCGCCGAGCAGCAGGAGCCGCTGCTCGGCCCAGCGCAACTCGTCCCGCCCACCGGTCAGGTCGAGTTTTCCGGTGAGCCGGCGGCCGACCGGGTCCACCACCCGCAGTACGCCGTTGGCGACCGTGACGATCCGTCGGCCGTCGGTCTTGACCAGATCGGGCTCGTCCACGCCCGCCTCGTGGTTGTTGGTCGTCGAGTGCTTCACTCCGGCAGCCGGGCCGGCGGCACCGGCGAAGGTGCGCGCGGACGACTCGGTGCCGCCGACAGCCGCGCGTTCGCTGAGAGGCACCACCTCGCCGGCGAATCCGTAGGGGCCGACCGCTGCGGTGGCGGCCGAGCGCAGTTCGGTGAGGGCCTCGGCGCAGGAGTCGAAGGAGACCAGACTGACCGGCACCATCGACGACCCGACGCCGCCGGGTTCGGGCGGCGCGGGTGCCGGCGCGGCCATGCTGCCGGCGAGCAGAGTGAGCGCCACCAGCGATCCACCGGCCGTGGCGAGCTTGGTTCCCCGTTTCATGGCTGGTTCGACGCGGTCCGCGCTCATCCGGTTCCCCGGACGGATCTGCGACCGCCCGGTCCGACTAGGTTCTGGGTGTCGGCAGCCTAGGTTCTGGGTGTCGGCAGCCAGGCGATGCGTCGGGCGGTGCTCGGGTCATGGGCTGCGATGCCGACGCTGGAAACCGTCCAGAGCGCGCCACCGGCGAGCATCGACCTATCGATCTCGTTGTGCCGCTCGCGGTGGCGCCGTCCGTCTTCGGGGTGCTTGACCACGCCGATCTTGTCGACGGTTCCGTCGGTCAGCCGGAGCAGGTGCAGCTCATCATCGGTGGTGACCGCCATCAGCCCCGTTTCCGGCTGGTACTGGAAGGATCTGGAGCGGAACGTGTTGACCCGCGACTTCTGGTCCAGCGTCCAAGGGACGGCGGTGGCCGGTGCGGACGGGTCGCGCAGCTCCAGGAGTGAGATCCGCGGACCCAGGTAGTACCGACTGCCGCTCATCTCGTGCCCGACGCCGAGCAGTCGCCCGTCGGGCAGCGGATGCAGGTACGCCGTTTCGCCGGTGAGCTGCGCGTCACCGGCCACCCGAGGCTTGGCCGGGTCCTTCAGATCCAGTGTGTACAGCCGCTCCTCGTAGTCGCTGTACCGGTGGGTGACGAGGTATGCCCGGTCGTCGAGGTAGCGCACGAGTTGGAGCTGTGCGCCCTGACCGATGCCGTCGAGCGCGCCGGTCTCCACCATCGTGCCGTCGGCACCCCGCAGCACCCGCAGCGTCGAGGTAAGTTCGCCAGTCCCATCCGTCCTACCCGTGATCACCCGCAGCTGTCCCTGCCACCCCGACAGCGCGTCCGGGCTCTCGGGCCAGCCGGGCACCGAAGCGGAGGCGAGATAGCGGGGGCGGCCGGGGCCGGCGATGTCGAACTGGTAGATGTCCGTCTTCCGGCCCTGCTTGAGCGATGCTTCGGCGACGTAGAGGTGGGAGTCGGCCACGTGGACGAGGTCTGGCCGTGCGGCGATGCTCACCGGGTCGCCGTCATCGAAGCGATCGCCGGTCAGGTCGAAGCTGAGCACGGTAAGCGTCCACGCGCCGGTGGCCCGCTCCGAGCCGCTGAACCGGTCGCAGCCGACCTGCCCGGTGTGCCACTCGCTGCCGTCGTACCACTCGTATTTCGGCAGCCAGGAATCGATGCCGGCCTCGGCGATCACCTGCCGCTTCTGCTGGAGGAGGCCGTCCTCGCTCGCCTTCCCGTCGTCCGATGGGAAGTCGAAGCTTGCGTTCTTCCGGATCACCACCCGGACGGAGTCGCCGGTGACCCGGGCGGCCTCGGGGTAGCCCTGGATCTGGTACTTGCTGAGGATCCGTGGCGTTCCGGACAGGTCGATCAGGAGCATCCTGGCGATGCGGCCCGGTGGCAGCCGGGTGTTGTGTCGGTCCTCCGGCTGAGGCACGTCCGCGTCCGGGGGCAGGTCCTCATACAGGGACCAGGAGGTCACCACCAGTGCCCGGTCGCCGCGGAGCAGCAACTCGTACGTCTCCGAGTTGGCGTCGCCGTCGCCGTGCAACTTAAGCCGGCCGGTCTCCTGCCGACTCGTCGTGTCTATGACCCGCAGAAATCCCTTGTCGATCAGGACGATCCGCCGGTCGTCGGTCTTGACCATGTCCGGCACGTTGCCGCCCGACTCCGGGTCGGTGCCGGTGGGGGCCGGGCCGTTGGCGTTCAAGTACGACCGCAGTTGCTCCTCCCCGTACTCGTCACCCTCGTCGAGGAAGCCGTCCGGCCCGATGTAGGCCGCTGCCGCCGTCCGGAGCCCGGCCAGGGCCTGGTCGCAGGAGTCGTACCCGACCAGGGGCGGACCGGGCACGGGCCGCCCGTGGTCCTTCCGCTCGTCCGGTGAGTCGGTGCATCCGGCGAGCACGATCAATGCGGTGACGAGTGTGCCGGCGACGCCGATGCGGATCCCCCGAAGCATGGCGCCTTAGACGCGCCCGAGGTGTTTCCGGTTCCCTGTCGGCAGGATGTTTGTCGATGTCCGCCGGGCTGTCGTGGCTGCCGCTTTCGCCATGGCCAGCCGGGCCGATGCCGGCGGTCAGCGGGTGGACGGGCCGACGCCGGGCGACTCGACCAGCCGGGAGAGCACGATGGTGCTTCGCGAGGAGGTCACGAACGCCTCCGCCCGCAGCCGCTCCAACGCCTCCTCCAGGTGGGCGATGTCGGCGGCACGCAGGTGCACGAGCGCGTCGGCCTCCCCGGAGACGGTGTACGCCCCGACCACCTCCGGGTGACGCCGTACGGCGGCACCGATCTGGGCCGGGGTGGTCCGGCCGGCACAGAACAGCTCGACGAAGGCCTCGGTGGTCCAACCGACCGCGGCCGGGTCCACGACCGTGGTGAATCCCCGGATCACTCCGGCCGCGCGCAGCCGGTCGACCCGACGCTTGACCGCCGGAGCGGAGAGTGACACTCGGTTGCCGATGTCCGCGTACGACGCCCGAGCGTCTGCGACGAGCAACGCAATGATTCGCTGGTCTACGGCGTCAATCTGCAATGTTCCGCCTCAGAGAAGCAATAGTTCTGGCTGTTCCGGAAGTTCTACCCTACCTACTCTTGGTGACCGTGAACCAGCAGCGAGTGCCGCGAAAGCGGACATATCTCATGTGCTCGCCCGAGCACTTCGCGGTCGAGTACGCGATCAACCCGTGGATGGACGTGACCGCCCCGGTCGACCCGGAGTTGGCCGTCAAGCAGTGGGACCGCCTGCGGGAGACTCTGCTCGGCCTCGGCCATGACGTGCACCTGCTGGTTCCCGAGCCCGGCCTGCCCGACATGGTCTTCGCCGCAAACGGCGCCTTCATGGTGGACGGGACGGTCTACGGGGCGCAGTTCAAGCACCACCAGCGGACTGCCGAGGCGGCGGCGCACCGGGCCTTCTACGAGTCGCGTGACTGGCGGTTCATCGCGCCGAACGAGACGAACGAGGGCGAGGGCGACTTCGCGTACCTGCCGGAGGCGCACGGCGGGCTGATCCTGGCCGGCTACGGGTTCCGCACCGAGCTGCCCGCGCACGCCGAGGCGCAGGAGGCGCTGGACCGGCCGGTGGTCTCGCTGCGGCTGGTCGACCCGCGCTTCTACCACCTGGACGTGGCGCTCGCCTCGATCGACGACGGCAACATCGTCTACTACCCGGGTGCGTTCTCCGCGGCCAGCCAGAAGGTACTCGCCCAGCTCTTCCCGGACGCGGTGCTCGCGGACGACGACGACGCCCTCGCCTTCGGCCTGAACCTGGTCAGCGACGGTGCCAACGTGGTGCTCAACAGCGAGGCGACCCGGCTGGCCAGTCGGCTGAAGACGGCCGGCTACACGCCCGTGCCGGTGGAGCTGACCGAGCTGAAGAAGGGCGGCGGCAGCGTGAAGTGCTGCATCGCCGAGCTGCGGCCCTGAGCCGCTACGGCGGTTAAGCGTTAACAGGGGCCCCTTGCTATACCTGAGGCGTTAACAAGGGGCCCTTCCTTGCTGGCCCTTCCTTGCCTGGAGTTGGTCAGCCGAGCGTGGCCAGTTCGTTTACCAGCACGTTCGACAGCACCTGACCGTCGCGCTGCACCTCGCGCAGGTACCACTTCTGCTGCGGGGTGCGCGGCTGGTTGAACTGCCACGCGCCGCGCGGGCTGTCGATCTGGCCGATCCGGCCGAGCGCGAGGTTGACCTCCTGCGGGGTGGGTGCCGAGCCGGCCAGACGGATCGCCTGATCGAGCACCTTCGCCGCGTCGTACGAGGCCATCGCGTAGGTCGTCGGCGAGGCGTTGTGCTTCTTGCGGTACGCCGAGGCGAACCGCCGGTTCGCCGCGTTGTTCAGGTCGGCGGAGTAGTTCAACGCCGTACGGATGCCGAGCGCGTCGCCCGCCGGCCGGATGCTCTCCAGCACCGAGCCCTCGGTGAGGAAGCCGGGCGCGTAGACGGCACCCTTGAACCCGGCGTCGCGCAGCTGCATGATGAACTCCGCCGCCGCGGTGCCGGAGTAGAAGCAGAAGACCACCGTGGGGTTGCGGGCGAGCGCCCGGGCGATGTCGGAGACGTAGGCGGTCTTGCTCGGGCTCGGGCTGTTGGTCGTCCAGATCACCGGGTCGCCGATGCGCGAGTCGGACTCGCCGAACTCCTGACGGAAGCCGCGCAGCACGTCCTCGACGCCCACGCCCGCCTCCGGCAGGATGATCGAGACCTTGTCGCTGCTACCCAGCTCGTCCTTGAGGTAGCGGCCGAGCGCCCGACCCGCCTCGTCCAGCACGTACGAGGTACGCCAGATGTACACGACGCTCTGCAGGCTGGTCGGCGAGGCGTTCGAGCCGATGAGTGGGACCCGGGCCTGCTCGATGACGTCCCGGATGCCGAACATGACCGCCGAGCTGGCGACCCCGGTCAGGGCGAGCACACCCTGCTTGAGTAGCCCGTCCACGGCGGCCTGGCCGCTCTTGGCGTTGTCTCCCTCGTCCGCCACGAGCAGATTCACCGGGCGGCCACCGAGCCGGTTGTCGTTGAGTTCCAGGTACAGCTGGAAGCCGTTGTTGAGTTCGTCGCCGATGGGCTTGCCCGGGCCGGCCTGCGGCGCGATCAGGCCGATCTTGACCGGATCCAGGTTCTCCTCGGTGCCGCTCTCCTCGGCATTGGAGCCGCAGCCGGCGACGAGTCCCCCCGTACCGAGTGCGGCCAGCAGCTGGAGTGCCCGCCTGCGGTTCATCTGCGACACCGGGTTCCCTTCAATTACCTTGCCGGAGCGGCCTTTCGCCCCCTCGGCGTTCTACCCGCTCGGCGACGCTGCGTCAATGGCTATTGATCTTCGATAAGCGACCGCAATGCGCTGGTTACCTTGGGCCAGGCCGACGACTCCGGGTCGATGAGCCCGAAATGCTCGCATTTTGGCAGCTCGACAAGGTGCATATCGGCACCCGCTGCCTGAGCTGCGGCAACGTACGCGCGGCTGAGCTGCACCGGGACCTGCTGGTCCAGAGTGCCGTGGATCACTACGGTCCGTGGTGGGAGCGCGGCCAGGGTGCGGGGGTCGGCGTCCGCGTACCGTTCGGGCAGCTCGGCGGGGCCGCCACCCAGCAGGGCGGCCACCGCACCGCCGTCCAGGTCGAGCCGGTACGCCTCGGCCAGGTCGGCGACCGGAGCGAGGGCGAGCACCCCGTCGACGGCGTCCGGTGTCCGCGCCGCCGCGTAGAGCGCGAGGTGTCCGCCGGCCGAGTGCCCGACCAGGATCGCCCGTGCCGGCGCGACCTTTCCGGGCAGGGCGGCGGCGGCCAGCCGGGGCAGCGCGGCGACCCCGGCCAGCACGTCGGTGAGCGTGCCCGGCCAGCCGCCACCGGGTTGTCCGGTCCGGCGGTATTCCAGTTGTGCGACCGGGTGGCCGAGCGCCGCCAGCGCGGCGGCCAGCGGGCCGGTGTGCCGCCGGTCGTACTCAGCCCGCCAGAACCCACCGTGCACCACGATCAGCAGAGGGCGGGGCGGGCCGTCGCCTGCCGGCTGTCGCAGATCGGCGATCTGGTCGGGGTGCTCGCCGTAGGCGACGGTCACCTCCGGCTCAGGGGCCGGCCGGGTCAACACCTCGCGCGGGTCGGGCGACATCGGCCGACGGTAGCGCCAACCGTCCCGGACCGGGATAGGGGTCCCTCCTGGTCGGGCCGGCGGGCACCGAGCAAGCCGGCTGGGTAAAGATGGACGGCATGACCGAAGCACGCTCCGCTGGACAAGACGACGAGCCTGGCCGGGACGGCGCCGGGCACCCCGGCACGGTGGTGGTGGTCGGGCCGGACGGCCGACCGGTCGGCACGGTGCAGACCGACGACGGACCGGGGGAGGATCCGTCCCGCCTGGTCGAGCAACCGGCCAAGGTCATGCGGATCGGCAGCATGATCAAGCAACTGCTGGAGGAGGTCAAGGCCGCCCCGCTGGACGACGCCAGCCGGCACCGGATGCGCGAGATCCACCAACGATCGATCGTCGAACTGAAGGAAGGGCTGGCGCCCGAGCTGCGCGAGGAACTCGAACGGATCTCCCTGCCGTTCACCGAGGACCAGGCACCCAGCGAGGGTGAGCTGCGGATCGCCCACGCCCAGCTCGTGGGCTGGCTGGAGGGGCTTTTCCACGGCATCCAGGCCGCCCTCGTCGCCCAGCAGATGGCGGCCCGGGTGCAACTGGAGCAGATGCGATCCGGCCGACAGGCGCTGCCCAGCGGACCGGGTGGCGCGGTGCTGCCGGGCATGCCGGGCATGGGGCAGCCCGGTGGCGAGGGCCACAGCACCGGCCAGTACCTCTGACCACATCCGCGCGAGGCCGGGACGGCACGGCCCGCCGACTGACCGCGACCGCGCGGCCCGCCGATGGTCGGGCCGCGCGGCTCGGTGCCTCAGTCCACCCCGAAAACCTTCTCCAGGTACGTCGCGACCCCGTCGGTGGAGTTCGCCGAGGTGACGTCGTCGGCGACGGCAAGCACGGCGGGGTGTGCGTTGGCCACCGCCACCGCCCGACCGGCCCAGGTCAGCATCGGTACGTCGTTCGGCATGTCACCGAAGGCAAGCACGTCGGCCGCCTCGATACCGAGCCGGTGGCAGTACCAGGCCAGCCCGGCCGCCTTGGTCACGCCGACCGCCGAGATCTCCACCAGGCCGGAGCGCGAGGAGTGGGTGGCCTCGGCCAGTCCGGTGAGGGCGTCGGCGACCAACTGGGTGAACCGGTCCGGATCCGGGTGCGCCTCGGCCCGGGCCAGCAGCTTCACCGCCGGCAGCGAATGCAGTTCGTCGGCGTTCTCGACGACCCGGATCGCGGCCTCGTCGGCGTCCCACCGTAGCGGGTAGTGCGCCTCGTGGCGCATCTCCCGACCGTCGACGATCTCCACCGCCAGGCTCACCCCGGGCACCTCGGCCCGCAACCGGCGGGCCACCTCGGCGAGCAGGTCGGGGGCGAGCGGATCGGCCCGTAGCACCTCGTCCTCGACCGGGTCGTAGACCACCGCACCGTTTGCGCAGACTGCGGGCAGCGGCTCGGCGAGCTGGTCGTACACCAGTCGGAGCCAGCGGATCGGGCGGCCGGTGACCAGCACCACCGGCGTGCCCCGGGCGGAGATCCGGGCCAGTACGGCCGCGGTGTGGTCGCTGAGCGTACGGTCGTCGCGGAGCAGGGTGCCGTCGATGTCGCTGGCGATCAGGCGTGGCGTTGCCTCCATCACCTGGACAGTAGCCGGTCGAGGTAGATCGCCACCCCGTCGTCGTCGTTGCGCAGGGTGATCTCGTCGGCGGCGGCCCGCAGCGTCGGATGGGCGTTCGCGACCGCCACCCGGCTCCAGCCAGCCCACTCGAACATCGGCAGGTCGTTGGGCATGTCCCCGAAGACCAGCACCTCGGCCGGATCCACGCCGAGGCGCTGCGCCACCACGGTCAACCCGGTTGCCTTGTCGGTGCCGGGCGGGCAGATCTCGACGAAGCCCAGCCCGGCCTGGGTGAGCGTGGCGAGATGTGGCGGCACGATCTCCCGGGCGACCGCCAGCAACTCGTCGACGTGATGGTCGGCGGTCCGGGCGAACGCCTTGATCACATCGCCGGCGAGGCACTCGGCGCGGCTGCGTACCTCGAACCGGTCCTGGTACGGCCAGGCCGGGTGGTAATCGCCCCAGAGTGGGGCATCGTGCTCGTCGGACGCCTCGACCATCACGGTCAGCGGGCCGACCGCCGCCTCCAACTCGGCCAGCAGGGTGGCCAGCATCTCGCTGGAGAGCCGCTCGTCGCGGAGCACCACCGGCCCGGCCGGGTCGCTCTGGTCGACCACCTGGCCGCCGCCGGCCATCACCAGGAAGTCCGCGGCCCGGATGTCGTTGCGGGTCAGCTCGGCCAGCCGGGGACCGCGACCGGTCGCGCCGACCACCGGGATGCCTGCGGCACGGACCCGGTCGAGAACCTCGTGGGTGTACGCCGAGACGGTGTCGTCGCTGCGGACGAGGGTGCCGTCGAGGTCGGTGGCGATCAGCTTGGGCAGGCCCGGGCGGGTCATCGTTCCTCCTTCGCCCGCCGCCGTCGCGGCCAGCCGTACGGTCGCCGGTAGGCGACCCGGCGTGACGGCGGGCAGCAACCGTACCTCGCGGACCGGGCCGCAACCATGACTTCCCGGCGAATCGGGTGCCAACGGAGGGCGGCGCGGAAGTGATCCGTGCTCAGCCCAGCGGACCTCGGCGCGGGGGCGCCTCCCGGGCGAAGGGAACGGTCGGCGTGACGGTGAGGTCGACCGGCGGGCGCTCGTCGTCCGGCTCCGCGTCGTCGGGCCGGAATCCGGTACGGCGCGGCCGCCCGTCCGGCTCGGCGGGCGCTCCGGCCGGCTGTGGAACGGCCCGGACGAGCGCGGCGGCGAAGAGCAGCACGGCCCCGAAGGCCATCACCAGTCCCCGCCCATGCTCGATCTTGAAACCGTCCTCGGCGGAGTAGAACGGCACCCGACGGTTGTCGTCGAGCGTGACCGCCGTCGCCGCCAGCACCGCGAGCAGACCCACGGCCAGGGCCAGGCCGGTCACCCGCGCGTTGGCTTGTACGGCGGTGGTGCCGCGCAGCGCGAGCGCGACCACGACACCGAGCAGGAGGACGCCGACCACGTAGCCGGCCCCCAGCCCGCCGATCTCGGACACGCTGCTGGGCATCTCGACCGGTGCGACCCCGTCGCCCTCCCCAGCGGGAAGCGTGACGGTCACCCACTCGCCGAGCAGCGAGAGCAGGGCGGCCACCGCGCCGAGCCCGGCCAGCAGCAGTGGCACCCGGTGGTCGCCGCCGAGGCCGGCGAAGGCCCGACCGAGCCGTCCTGCGACCGGCGGCTTCTCGTCCTCCGTGCCCCACTCGACCACGCTGGTGCCGTCGGGGCGGTCGTCCTGGCGGGGAATGGGGAGGTCGTGGGTCATCACTCACCTCTCGTGACATGGCACCGGGCACCCCCGACCGCGCCGCATGCCGCCGGTACCGTCCGTCTCGAATGATGGCACAATCCGCGAGCCCCGCCAGGGAACAAGGTTGGGCAAGCCGCGCCGGTCGGTCGCCGGGCGGCGCGCGGTGCACTAGCGTCGGGTGCATGCCTATCCGTACCGCTTCCGCACGCTGGCAGGGCAACCTTCCCGAGGGTTCCGGCACCATCCGCACCGGCAAGGGCGGGCTGCAGGGGAACTACTCCTTCAAGTCCCGCTTCGAGGAGGGAGAGGGCACCAACCCCGAGGAGTTGATCGGCGCGGCACACGCCGGCTGCTTCTCGATGGCCTTCTCCAAGGCGCTCGCCGACGCCGGCGCGACGCCGACCTCTGTGGAGACCACCGCGAAGGTGCACCTGGACAAGACCGACGCCGGCTTCACCGTGACCCGGATCGAGTTGGACACCGTCGGCGAGGTGCCCGGCATCGACGAGGCGGAGTTCGCCAAGCTGGCCGAGACGGCCAAGCAGAACTGCCCGATCTCCCGCCTGCTCTCCCCCGCCGCCGAAATCACCCTGACCACCCGCCTGACCTCCTGACCGCTCCGCGCCGATCTTGCACTCTTGGTCGCCGTAATGCAGCAAGGTGAGCTGTATGTCCCGACCGGTAGTGCAAGATCGGCGCGCGGGTGGGGGAGAATGTGTGCGTGGCGGTGGAGATGGGGCGAGAGCGGTTCGAGGAGTTGGTGGGGGAGGCGCTGGACGAGGTCCCGGAGGAACTGCTGGCGCTGATGAGCAACGTGGTGATCCTGGTGGAGGACGATCCGCCTCCCGGCGAGGATCTGCTCGGGCTCTACGAGGGGCACGCGTTGACCGACCGGGGCTGGGACTATGCCGGCGTCCTGCCGGACCGCATCCTGATCTACCGCAACCCGATCCTGCGGATCTGCGACACCGACGAGGACGTCATCGACGAGGTGGCGGTGACCGTGGTGCACGAGATCGCCCACCACTTCGGCATCGACGACGAGCGCCTGCACGAACTCGGCTGGGGCTAGCCGAGCCGGCTCGCGCTCAGGTCAGCTCGCCGGCGCGTAGCCGGGCCAGCCAGGCGGCGGCGTCCGCGTAGTCGGCGTCGGAGAGGCCGGCCGGGGCGGAGACCGGGCGCTCGGTCATCGTCGGGTTCCACCGGTGCCTGGGGTAAGAGCCGAGAAAACGCAGGTCGGCGCAGACCCGACGCAACCCCTGCAACGCCTCACCGAGCCGGGCGTCGGCCACGTGACCGGTGCAGTCGAGGAAGAAGACGTACCGCCCGAGCGCCTCGCCGGTGGGACGGGACTCGATCCGACTCAGGTTGACGCCACGGACCGCCAACTCCATCAGCACGGACAACAGCGCACCCACCCGGTCGTGCGCGATGTACACCGCCAGTGACGTCACGTCGTCGCCGGTGGGTGGCGGTGGTGGGGCCGGCCGGGAGAGCATCGCGAACCGGGTCACCGCGTCGGGATGGTCGGCGATCTTGTCGGCCAGCACGGCGAGCCGGTGCCGGGTCGCGCCGATCGGGGCGCAGATCGCCGCGTCGTACTCGCCGGTGGCCGCGCCGGCCGCCGCCGCGCCGTTGGAGAGCACGTCGACCACGACCGCGTCCGGCAGGTGCGTGCGTAGCCAGCCGCGGCACTGGGTGGACGCCTGCGGGTGGGCGGCGACGGATCGTACGGCCGGCAGGAGCGTGCCGGTACGCGCGCCGAGGACGAACTCCACAGGCAGGATCACCTCGCGGGTGATCACCAGCGGCTCTCCCTCGGCCAGCTCGTCGAGGGTCACCCCGACCGCGCCGCCTATCGAGTTCTCCAGCGGCACCAGGGCGGCGTCGGCGTCCCCCGCGCGAACCGCCTCCAGGGCCTCGCCGACGCTGCGGGACGGCGTGCGGATGCCGTGCTCGGCGGCGGGCACGGTGCGCAGCGCCTGCTCGGCGAAGGTGCCCTCGGGCCCGAGGTAGACGAAACGTGGTGGCGGCGTTCCCGGCATGGCGCCCAGCCTACGCATCCGGCGTCGACGAGGACGCTTACTGTGCTGACGTGGTGGCGGTCGGCGTCGGAGTGGGCGTCGGCGTCGGCGACGGCGCGGCCGGCGTGGCTGCCGGCGGCGCCCCACCTTGGGCCTCGTCGCCGCAGGCCAGCGTCCGGATCCCGGGTGGGCTGGTGACGCGTACCTCGACCGAGCACACGTCGGTGCCGGCGGTCACCAGGCGCAGTTTCCCGGCCTGGTCGCGGGTGACCACCTGGAGCGGCTCGTGCCCGGTCACGTCGAGGGCGGTGAACTGCCAGCCGGCGGCGCAGAGCGGGCCGGTGCGGACGCGTACCCGTGCGTCCCGGGGCAGCAGGCCACCGCGACCGCGAACCAGGTCGACGATCCGCTGCTGGGTCGTTCCGCCCTGGCAGGCGACCGCCACCAGGCCCGGGTCGGCGGTCGGGCTGGACGCGACCGTGGCCGGTGGCACGGCGGTGGGCGGGGCTGTCGACGGGACCGGACCGTTCGCGCTCGGGGTGGCCGCCCGGGTGGGCAGGCTCGGGGGCGGCTCGCGCAGTTCCGGCGGCTCGCCACAGCCGGCCAGCAGGAGCGCGGCCAGCGCCAGCGTGGTGGGAAGGCGGCGGTGCCCCCGGCCGGAACCGTACGACGGGCGGCCGGCGGCGCGGCGGGCGGTCATCGGCGGCACGTGGCGGTCCTCAGGGCAGCGGCGAGCAGTCGTGGATGGCCGAGCCCATGCTAGGGCATATCTCCCGGATCTTCGCCGGCCTGCGCCCGCCCTGGGCCGATTCAGACCCCCGAAAAGCCCTGGCCCGATCAGACCTCCGAAAAGAAGGTCAACGTGCCGGCAACCGCGCCGTCGGCGAGCACCGGCGTGGAGATGGCGTCGACGGTCGCGTCCGATCCGCCATCCGCAGCCGCCTCGATCCGCAACAGGCCACGGGCCAGCCGGCCGGAGGAGAGCGCGAGCAGCGGTGGAATCTTGTCGAGCTCGGGCTCGGTCAGCTCATTGCGGTTGGCGGTGAAGTCGAGCAGGCGCAGACCCCCGTCGAGCAGCGGTAACCCGACCAGATCCTCCGGCGTGCCCAGGCAGAGCAACTCACAGCCGGCGGCGGAGACGGCAAGCACCCGGGTCTCGGCATCGATCAACAGGCAGGGCTCGTCGGCGCTGGAGACCGTCGCTGACCAGCGGCCGATGTTGTCGCACCCCGGCTCTGTCGGTGTCCTCGTCGTGGGCGCGAACACTTCCGAGAGCGAGAGTTCGACGTGGGCCACCGCGCCTCCTATGTACACCGACGGTACGTCCACGCTAGCTGGTCGTCGCGGTGAACGACGACCGTGCGCTGGGCTCCGGGCCGTCGGTGCTGACCGGTGCCGAGTTGGCGACGGCGCGGGCCAGCGGATGCTGGGCCGGCCCGACCGCGTGGCGTCGCCGCAGACGTTACCGGTGGGTGGCCCGCTTGTCAGCGGCCATTCGGCCGTCCTCGTACCACCGGTAGTCCGCCGCCGGTGAGTACGTGCCGTTCATCCAGGTGCCCGGGTGTTGCGCCACCCGGGAGAGCTTTTCGGCGGTGGCCGGGCTGATCCGGTTGCCGCCCGCGACGAGCAGCCGGTCGAGTTCCCGGTGCGTCGCCATGAGACAGTCCTTGGGGAGGCCGTAGACGCTGATCACGCCGGAGCCGACGAAGGTGAGCACCGGCGTCACCGGGATCGGATGGCCGACCGCGGCGGTGAGCGCCTTGCTGGCCCGCCGGGCGTCGCGCCGGGCCTCGGTCACGTACGGCGGCCGCTTGCCGTTGATCTGCACCACGTCGCCGGCGACCAGAACGCGGGCCCGGCCGTGGTCGGCGATGGTGACGGCGAAGAGCCCGCTCGGACCGATGGCGAGGAACCCGGCGCGGTTGTCCTCGCTGTCGTCGAGCAGAGCGTCGGCGGCGTCGGTGCGGGGCCAGTCGATGACGTGCCAGGCCGGCCCGAGATGGTCGAGTTGGCCGAGCGCGCGGGCACCGGCCGCCTCCAGCCGCCGGGCGCCCCGCTCGGCCCGGCGCCGGCGAGCCCACTCCAACGGGGACGGACGAGGGGCCGTGGTCACCCCTGGCGCCTCCACTCGGGGGTGCGGTACCGCCACGGGCGGCAGTGCCCGGGCGGACGGTACGGCTCGACGAGCGGGGAAGACAGTCATCGTGACCTCCGGCAAAAGGTCCCTCGAAGTTACTTACTCACTACCCTACGTTGCTGGTCCGGGTGGTCGGCAAGCCGGAGCGCCGGAATGAGTACGGATGAATGCCATATTCATCCACAGCCTTTTTGTCGGATACCGCCAAACCCTGCCCTACGCTGCCAAGCGTGACCCATCACGTCGACAACGAGGTAGGTCGGCTCGGCACCGTCCTGTTGCACCGGCCGGGCCCGGAACTTGCGCGGCTCACCCCACGCAACAACGACTCGCTGCTGTTCGACGCCATCCCCTGGGTCGGGCGCGCGCAGGAGGAGCACGACGCCTTCGCCGCCGCGCTGCGTCAGCGCGGCGTCGAGGTGCTCTACCTGACCGACCTGCTCACCGAGACGCTGGCCGTGCCGGATGCCCGGGCCGACCTGACTGAGCAGGTGCTCAGCTCGCCCCGACTCGGCGACACGCTCCGCGCCCGGGTCGCCGCACACCTGTCGTACCTCGATCCGGCCGCGCTCGGCGGGGTCCTGGTCGCCGGTCTGGCCCACGAGGAACTGCGACTCGGCCAGGACCGGCGCGGCGGCCTGGTCTACACCCTGATGGACCGGCATGACTTCGTGATCGAGCCACTCCCGAATCTGCTGTTCACCCGGGATTCGTCCATCTGGATCGGTGACCGGGTTGGCGTGACCAGCCTGGCCATGCCGGCCCGGCGACGGGAGAGCACGATCACCGACGCGATCTACCGGCACCATCCGCGCTTCGCAGGTACCGAGTTCGTCTACCGGCCGACCCTGGAGCCGCTGGAGGGCGGCGACGTGCTGCTGCTGGCCCCCGGGGTGCTGGCCGTCGGGGTGGGCGAGCGGACCACCCCGGCCGGTGCCGAGCGGCTGTCCCGCCAGGTCTTCGCCGCCGGCCTGGCACACACCATCCTGGTCGTTCCGATCGCCCAGGAGCGCGCGACCATGCACCTGGACACCGTCTGCACGATGGTCGACGTGGACGCGGTGCTCATGTACCCGAACGTCGCCAGCACGCTGTCGGCGTACACCGTGATCGCCGGCACGGACGGCGAGGCCCCCCGGGTGGACGGCCCGGCACCGTTTCTGCGGGCCGCCGCCGACGCGATGGACCTGGACCGGCTCCGGGTGATCGACACCGGGCTGGACCCGGTCACCGCCGAGCGCGAACAGTGGGACGACGGCAACAACACCCTGGCGCTGGCCCCCCGGCTCTGCGTCGGCTACGAACGCAACGTCGAGACCAACGCCCAGCTGGACCGTGCCGGCATCGAGGTCATCCCGATCGCCGGCTCCGAACTGGGCTCGGGTCGGGGCGGCCCCCGCTGCATGTCCTGCCCGCTGCTCCGGGAGTGAGGAAAGCAGCCCTGGTGCCGGCCTCAGCGCAGGGTGAGCTGGCGGCCCAGCAGGCCCTGCCGGGACCGCCGGGCGGCGGCGTCAAGCGGATCGGTGTCGGTCAGCGCGTCCGCGTAGCGCTTCGCGAAGTCGGCGACCGGCCCCTCCCAGTCGGCCGCCGGAGCCTGCTCGGGCAGATCCCAGACCGGCACCAGTCGTCCGTGGGCCCGGAACATGCCGGCGAACCTGGTCCCCTCGCCGAGGGTCAGCGAGCCCGCCGCGCCCAGCCGGGCCAACGCGTCCAGGGCGGGCTCCTCGGCCTCGGGCAGCACCCACCGGACGTGTGCCTTCTCCGGCACCTTGCACCAGTACGCGGCGCGGGCGGCGGCCAGCCGTACGGTGGGGTAGATCGCCGCGTTGGCCCGTTCCAGGGAGGCCTGCACGGTCGGGTCGTCGGCGGCCTCCGGGGCGAGCCAGAAGTCGAAACCCTCGTGCAGGGTGATCTCCAGCGGGCCGTCGACCAGGATGTCCTGGAGCCGAGGGCCGGGGCCGGGCAGCGGCGGCACCGAGACCGGGGCACCCGGCTCGGCCCGGACCGCGCAGAGCAGCGACTCGGCCAGGTCCCGGGAGACGTCGCCGGACTGGAGGTGGCGCTGGAGCCCGACGAAGACGTGCCCGTCCGTCCGGCTCATCGCGGGCGCGGCCATCGGCAGCACGGTGGCCAGCGTGATCGGCCGGTCGCCGTACTCCTCCACCAGCGCCGGCGTGAGCCGCAGCGGTGCGGAGGCGGCGGGGACCAGCTCCCGCAGGGCGATCCACTCCGGCTCGTCGGCGAGCCCCTCGAAGGGGCGGGGGACGAAGACGTCCCGTACCCGCTCCCGCTTCCCGCTCGGCGCGGCCGCCCGCTGGTTCTTTCGACGCTTGCTCACGGCGAGACAGCCTAGAGGTCGGCACGGCCCGGTGGGGTGACGACCCACCTCCGGAGTCGGCCAGCGGAGCCGGTTGCCGGCCCGCTCGCCCCGGTCAGCCGGCCACCACCAGGCCCGGCCGGTCGGCGGCTACCAGGCCCGGTCAGCCGGCCACCACCAGGCCCGGCCGGTCCGGGACGGGATCGAAGTCGGCCCAGACACTCTGGCCAAGACCGTCGCGTTCCACTCCCCACCGGCTCGCCAGGCCGGAGACGATGTGCAGGCCGCGACCGTCGGCCGCGTCCGGGTCCGCCGGGCGGATCCGGGGGCCACCGGCGGCACCCCCGTCGGTCACCCGCAGCTGGAGCTGTGCCCCCTCGGGCGTCGTCCGTAGCCGCCAGGCCACCCGGACCACGCCTCCGGGCAGCGGATCGGCGTGCCGGACGGCGTTGCCGACCAGCTCGGCCAGGACCGCCACCAGATCGGCCAGCACCGCCGGCGACACCACCTCGGCCAACTCGGCGGCGAGCCGGTGCCGGGCCGACCGGGCTCCCGTGGCGTGGTGCGGCACCACCACGCACCACGCTCGTTCGACCGCTCCAGTCGACACTTCCGCCCCTCTTCCGCCCCGTGACCCTGACCGGTTCACCTGCGGGGCAGCCGCACCTCTGCGACCGTACCGCCACCTGTTCTCGGTCGGAGGAATACCCACCCATTCTGCTGTTCAACGATCCGGCGGACGAGATAGAGGCCCAGACCGGTGCCGGGATAGCGACGCCGGTCGCCGGAGTCGCCCTGCCAGAACCGCTCGAAGGCCCGTTCGACGTGCTCGGGGCGTACGCCGATGCCGCGGTCGCTGACCCGGAAGCAGACGGTCCGGGCGTCCGCGCCCGCACTGATCTCGATCGGCGACCCGGGCGGGGAGTACTTGCCGGCGTTGGTGACCAGCTCGGTCAGCACGGTGCCCAGGCTCTGCCGGTGCCCCACCGCGCGGGGCAGATCGCGCGGCAGCTGGAGGGTGGCCCGGCGACGCAGGTCCGCGGGCAGGTCGGCGACGGCGAGCCGGAGGGCCTCGGCGAGGTCCAACGGCGCCGGCGGCCCGTCTCCCGGCCACGCCTCGGCGGCGGAGGAGAGCAGCCGGTCGAGCAGCCGGGCCAGCTCGTTCGCGCGCTGCCCGATCACCCGGGCCGCCTGCCGCCGGTCGGTCTCGCTGAGCGAATCCCAATGGTCGGTGAGGGTGTCCGCGTACCCCTTGATGACCGTCACCGGGGTCCGGAGTTCGTGGCTGGTGACGGCCACGAAGAGGTCCCGTTCGTCGTCGTGGCGTTGCTGGTCGGTGATGTCCCGGAAGGTGACCACCCGCAGGGTGCCCGGGCCGGGCAGTTCACCGGAGGTGACCCGCAGCCAGCGTCCGTCCGGTAGCTGGTGGTCGAGGACCTGCCCGGACGGCGGGAGCGGAAACGGCAGCGGCTGGTTGAGGGCGTCGGCGGGGGATCGCCCGGTCACCTGGGCGGCGGCCGGATTCCAGAGCCGGACGTAGGCGTCCCGGTCGACGACGGCCAGCCCGTCGGCGAGCGCCGCCACCACCGGGCCGTCGCCGTGCACCGGCAGGCCGCTCTGGTCGCCGTACATGTGGGCGATGCAGGAGCTCAGGTAGCCGACCACCCCGCGCTGCTCGGCGCTGGGCTCGTCGTCACCGGCCAGGTAGAGGGCGTGCAGGCTGCCGACGGTGTGCCCGGCGATCTCCGCCCGGCAGACGACCATCCGCCGCAGACCACGTTCGGCCAGCTCGACGGCGAGCTGGTTGGTGAACCGATCGGTCCGTACGCACTGCACGCGGGGACCGGTGAGCAGGCAGATGGTGACCGGGTCGGTGGCCGGCAGCGGCCGGCCCATGGTCCACTCGGCGGCACCGGTGGCGGCGATCACCCGGCCGCCGCTGGGCGCGAACTCGACGAACGCCATGCCCGCCGCGCCGAGCGCCGGCTGGGCCACCTGGAGTAACTGGTTCAGGACCGGCAGGCCCGCATCGCCCGAATTGATCATCTCGATGATGACGGTGTGTCCGGCGATGAGCGCGGGGTAGTCGGTGCGGTCCGGCATGTCCCCGAGTCTGCCCTGCCGCTCGCGTGGTTGGGCACCCCCGAGTGGCTCACCGAGGTAACCGGGCGAGCGTCTGCGCCGGACGGTCGGTGATCACGCCGTCCACCCCGGCGGCGAGCACCAGATCGAGGTCGGCCGGCTCGTTCACGGTCCAGACGTAGACCTGGTGACCGGCCGCCCGCAGCGCCGGCACCAGCGCGGGGCGGGCCCGGACCAGCCCGATGCCCGGACCGGCGATGCCGGCACCGAACGGCAGCCGGCCCAGGTGCGGCCAGCGGGGCAGCATCTCCAGCAGCAGTACCGTGGGGAGCGTGGGCGCCAGGGCCCGGATCCGGCGTACGGCCAGCGGGGAGAAGGACATCACCGAGACCCGTACCGGATCGTCGGGACGCGGCTCGGCGAGGCCGTACCGGCGTAGCAGGGCGACCAGCCGGCGCTCGACGTTGCCCCGGTAGCGGGACGGGTGCTTGGTCTCGATCAGCAACCGGACCGGCCGGCCGGCGGCGAGGACGGCCTCCAGCAGCCGTTCGAGGGTGAGTAGCCGGGTGTGCGAGTCGTCGAGCACCTCGTCGCCGTCGGACGGCACGCAGCCGGGGTGCCAGGAGCCGAAATCCAGCTCCTCCAGCTCGGCGAGGGTACGCGCGCTCACCAGCCCCCGGCCGTTGCTGGTCCGGTCCAGCCGGCGGTCGTGTACGCAGACCAGGTGCCCGTCGCGGGTCAGCCGGACGTCGCACTCCAGCCCGTCCGCACCCTCGTCGAGGGCGCGCAGGTAGGCGGCGAGAGTGTGCTCCGGCAGGTCGTACGACGCGCCACGGTGCGCGAAGACGAGGGGTGCACCCATCGGCGTCCGCTACCGGACCTGACCCGGCTGCCCGTCCGCGCCGATCACCGGTCGCCCGGCGGCTGCCCACTCGCCCATCCCGCCCTCGACGTTGCGCACCTGCTCCCATCCGTTGCGCATCAGGTACGCGACCACCTGGGCCGATCGCCCGCCGGAGCGGCAGATGACGGCCACGTCGCGGTCGGTCGGCACCTCGGCGAGCCGGGCCGGCAGCTCCATCATCGGCAGGTGGTGGGCGCTGGGGGCGTGACCGGCGGCCCACTCGTCGTCCTCCCGGACGTCGAGCAGGTACGTGTCGTCGCTGATCTCGGGGACGGTAACCGTGGGTATCTGAGGTCCGAACACGGCTACCAAGCCTAACGGTACCGGCCGGCGATCAGAGTCGGGTGACCCAGCGCGGGTGACCGCCGGCCCACTCGGGCATCCGGGTACCTCGGACCGCCTCGAACAGCCCCTGACCGCCGCCGTCGAGCACGACGTACGACACCTGGCCGATGGTCTGCGGGTGTGACGGCACCTGTACGCCGTGCAGCGTCTCGGCGGAGAGGCCGTGCAGCGCGAGCAGCAGATCCTCCACCGGCACCCCGTTGGTGTCCATGGTCAGCGAGTTGCCGACCGCCTCGATGAGCCGGTGCAGTTGGACGGGATCGGTGCGCAGCCGGGTCTCGCCCGCCCGGGCCAGCATGGCGCCCAGCAGTTGCTGCTGGTGGGTCTGCCGGTCGTAGTCGCCGCCGGGCAGGTCGTAGCGTTGGCGCACGTAGTCCAGCGCCTGCGCGCCGTCCATCTGCTGGCAGCCGGGGTGGAAGACCCGGTCGGTGTGGATCGAGCGCACTTCGGTGCGTACGCACATCCGGACCCCGCCGAGCAGGTCGATCACGTTGCGGAGGCCGGCGAAGTCGACCAGGGCGGCACCGTCGAAGCGGATCCCGGTGAGCCGGGCCAGGGTGGCCGAGAGCAGCCGCGCGCCGGCCGGGCCGCTGCCGCCGTACTCGTACGCTGTATTGATCTTGTCTTCGCCGCCCGGATAGCCGGCCGCGGGCGGGATGCTGACCAGCAGGTCGCGGGGTACGGAGATCAGGTATCCGGTGCGCAGTCCGGCCGGGACGTGCACGATCAGGATGGTGTCGGTGCGTTGCTGCGGCCCGGCGTCGCCCGGCCGGCGGTCCGAGCCCACCAGCAGGTAGTTGAGCGGCCCGTCCAGGTCGGTGCGGTCGGCGCGGGCGGAATCGTCAAGCAACTCCTCCCGGGTGATGGTGCGCTCGTACCGGTCGGTGAGCACCCGGAGGCCGACCACGGCGAGCGCGGCCAGTAGCACCACGGCCAGCCCCGCACCGAGCAGTACGCGGGGCCAGCGCGGGTGACGCGGGCCGTTGCCCGGTGTCCGCGCTGCACCGTCGTGTGCCGTCCTGGCCGTGACGTCCCCCCGTGGGCTTGACATGAATACTGCTCATATCAGGCTACGAAAGGACTACCCGGCGTGACGGAGGTTCGTCGCATCTCCCGCCGGAGCCGGATCTCTCCGGAGCGGGGTCACTCCCGGGAGGAGATCACCTCGGGGTTGTAGAAGACGAACTCGGCGAGCTTGTCCTGCTGGACGGCGCGGAACATGTCCAGGGTCTGCTCGTCGAGCGCCTCGTTGCCGTTGCCCTGGGTCTTGTACGTGCCGCCGTTGGTCTTCAGCATGATCAGCTCGTTGCCGGTGACCCCGCGCATGGTGAAGACGAAGTCCTCCACCGCGACGCCCCCGGTGTCCAGGATGAACGCCTTACCGGCGGCCTTGATCATCTCGTTCAGCTTGACCGGGTTGGTAAGCGTGCCGTTCGTGCTGGCCTTCTTCGCCATCGCCTTGATCAGCTGCTGCTGGTTCGCCTGCCGGTCGTAGTCGCCGCCCTTGAGGCCGTAGCGCTGGCGGGAGTAGTCCAGCGCCGCCCAGCCCTTCATCTCCCGGCAGCCCTTCTTGTGCACCACCGGGGTCCTCGGCTTGCCGGTCTTCTTGGCGTCCGCGTTCCACATCGGCTTGCCGTCGACGTACGACATGTGGAGCGACTCGACCTCCTGCTTGACGCAGATGCGTACCGAGCCGAGCGCGTCGATGACGCCCTTGAAGCCGCCGAAGTTGATGATCGCCGCGCCGTCGAAGCTGACGCCGGTCATGCCCTTGATCGTCTTTGCCATCAACTGGGCGCCGCCCTCCCAGCCGCCGCCGTTGCGGGCGCCTGCCTGGAAGGCGCTGTTGATCTTGCCGACCCCGCCCGGATAGCCGGTCTTCTCGAAGGCCGGGATCCTCGCCTCGGTGTCCCGCGGGATCGAGATCAGGTAGGCCTGGTCGTGGGTGGCCGGGATGTGCAGCACGATGATGCTGTCCGCCCGGACGTCGTCGGCGTCCCACCGCTCCCGGGCGTCCACCCCGAGCAGCAGCATGTCGATCGGACCCTCCAGGTCACCGCCGCCCTCCGCCTGCGACTTACCCGCCTCGTCGAGCAGGTTGCGCTGGGAGATGTTGCCGGTCGCCTGGCTGATCACCGCCTTGCTGCCGACGATGGCCACCCCGCTGGTCATCATCAGCACGGCACCCAGCACCACGGTGAGCCGGGCCCAGAGGGGATCCCTGCGGCGCTTCCCGCTCTTGCCGGACTTCTTCTTCTTGCCGGGAGGCGGGGGTGGCGTGGCGGATGCACGAGGCGGCTCGAGCAGGGCAGGGCTGTGAACCGGCATGCGTGCTCCAGCTCGTGTTCTCCGAAGGGGGCGGGAACACTTTACGTACGTCGTTCCGCCGTGGCGAGTTCGGGTGACGGCCAGACAGGGTTTCCCGCCGCGTCATCCTGCTGAAATGCCCGAACGGACAGATCCAAATGGATGGTCGGAGGTTGGTGCGCCAGGTCTGATTCCTCAGCCGTTGTCGTTGGCCGGCTCTTTGTTCGCCCGCATCCAGTCGGCCATCGTGTCGGCGGACATCGCGCGGTACATGGCCAGCGCCTTCTCCCGATCGGAGACCACCACCGACTCGCCGTTGATGGTCTGGCTACCCAGGTGCGGACTGGTCACGAAGGTCAGGTTCTCGCCCCGCAGGTTACGGAACTGCACCGCCATGTCGGTAAGCGAGAAGCCGTTGTCGACGGTGACCGCGTCGGTCACCGAGCGGAGGAAGTCGTTGAGCTTCTTCGGGTTGGTGAGCGTGCCCGTGCTCGCCGCCTTGTCCATCAGCGCACGCAGGAATTCCTGCTGGTGGCGCATCCGGGCGAAGTCGCCGTCGGGGAACTGCTTGCGCTGCCGGATCCAGTCCAGCGCCTCGGCACCGTTCATCTGGTTGGTGCCCTTGGTGAACTTCCGGTACGGCTTGTGGATCGAGGTGATGGTCCGCTCCACCTTCAGCTCCACCCCGCCGAGCGCGTCGGTGACCTGCTTGAAGCCGCTGAAGTCGATCGCCATCACATGATCGATGTGTACGTCGGTGAAGCACTCGACGGTGCGTACCGCCAGGGGCAGTCCGCCGAAGGCGAACGCTGCGTTGATCTTGCGGCGCTGGCCGGAACCGCAGTCGGCGCCAGCGCTCTCCGGGATCGGCACGTACAGGTCGCGCGGGATGGAGACGAGGTACGCCTCCTGGTGGTCGGCGGGGATGTGCATCACGATGATCGTGTCGGCCCGCCACTCGCCGGCCTGGTCCATCGGGGCGTCCGGATCCCGCGAGTCGGTGCCCACCATCAGGATGTTCAGCGCGCCGTCCACGGCCTTGGCCGGTCGGCCACCGGTGATCTCCGAGAACGGGTCGGTCCGGGCCAGGTTCTTGTCCAGGCTGCGGGCGTAGAACCAGGCGCCGGCCCCGGCGACCAGCGTCAACACCAGCACCACGACACCGGCCACCAGAACCATGCGCCGCCAGCGGGGTCGCCGGCCGCGCGGTGCGGGTGCGCCGCCGCCGGGCCCGTCCGGCCCCACCGGCCCGCGCGGGCCACCCGGCCCGCCGACCATGGGCGGCTCGTCGTGCGACGGGTACCAGCGGGTCTCGGCCGGTCCGGCGGGTCGCCCGCCCGGACCCGGCACGGCCGCGCGGCCCGCGCCGCGACGCAGGTGGAAGAACGGCTGCCCGGCGGGGATGGTCGCTGACATGTAACTCAGGGTACGCAGCAGTAGCCAGTGTCGCCGTGAGGCGAATTCCGCGTCGTGGCGGATCGGCTACCCTAGCCGCTCGCGAAAGTCCTCGATCGTGCGCCGCAGGCCTTCTTCCGGCGCCACCGTCGGCTCGTATCCGAGCAACTCACGGGCCAGGGTGAGGTCGGGCCGGCGCATCTCCGGGTCGTCGGCACTGCGGGTGACGTACGTCACCTCCGACTTGCTCTCGGAGAGTGACACGATCGTCTCGGCCAGTTCCCGCATGCTCATCTCGTGCTCGGTGCCACAGTTGACCGGCCCGCTCTCGGTGGAGTCCAGCAGCAACAGGATGCCCCGAACCAGGTCCGCCACGTAGCAGATCGAGCGGGTCTGGTTGCCGGTGCCGTGCACGGTGATCGGCTCGCCGCGCAGCGCCTGGGAGATGAAGGTCGGGATGGCCCGGCCGTCGTCCGGCCGCATCCGTGGCCCGTAGGTGTTGTGCGCCATGATTGCACCACCGGCCCAGAAGTTCTCCTTGCCGGGTACGCAGAAGTCGTAGACGAGCGGGGTTGCCTCTACCGGCTCCACGGTGGTCACGGACGCCCAGACCAGATCCCCTTGACGTTCGGCCGTGATCCTCTGCTCTACGCCCATGTCCCACTCAAGCGGGCTCCAGGGGGAAACATTGCAGAGGGTGAGCCGCCAGAAGGGATACTCCCGGTCACCCGTCTTCGTCATGGTGGTTGTGTAGCGCCCGATCGAGGGAAGGAGGCCAAACCGTGCGAAGGCGACCACCAGGTCGTCCTTGAGACGCTTCGAAACCGTCGAAAACTCGTGCCGGATCCCCGCGGCCAGCTTCTTTCCCGAGTGGACGCCGTCACCCTGCCGGTATCCCTCGATGAACCACTTCAGTCGAGACAACGGCAGGCCGAGAATCCAGCCGGGGATACCCTTCGCGTCGGTAGCCAAGCCGAGGTGCCGCCAGAGATCCACGAGAAGGTGGCTATGCACATAGAGCGCTCCTCCGCGCTGTGCAGTTTGGCGGCTTCGTATCACATGCAAGTCAAAGGCCGTTTTGATTACCGACTGTGCCCGGCCAAGCGTCTCCTCGTCGCAGGAAATATTCAGATAGGCACTCTTTGGCCGCTGGTCCACCGAGCAGCCCTCGGCTACATAGAGGCCCATCAGCCAGAGCACCTCATCGGTCAGATCGACCTGGACGGGGAGCCGAGCCTTGGCGCCAGCCACATATCGCCGGACAGTCGCCTCGGCGGGCACCGGAATGCCAAGCGCGTGGACGACGGCCAGCGGAGCATCCTCGGCTGATCTCCAGCGCGCCAGGGTCCCCCAGCATGAACGCCGCTCACCGGTACCACGTCGCGCCGCGATGACATCCACGACTTCACGCCGTCGCTCGTGCAGAAGATGGCCCAGCCCACTCCAGGAAACGGCGACACTCCACGGGTCGGTACCGTTCTGTTCGAACATGCTCAGTAGTGAGGCAGACTTGCGGTCCCGCTCAACAACCTCCACCCGGGAGGCGATCGCGACGCGGTCGTCAACCTTGAGATCGCGTACGGGAACGGCCTCGATCGCCCCGGTTGCACTGTTTCGACGGAACAGGCTGTGATCGCCCGTTACTGAGAGGCTGCGACCGTACGCGGTGGTGACCCGGAAACATGGTGCGCTGGTGGGATGGCCCACCAGCCAGGTCGCTTCCGATGCGCTTACTCGTCCGTTCAGGTCGAAGGCAGGAACCGTGTAGCCGTCAAGCGGCACCGAGGCTCCGATCCGATCCGCGAGCGCCTGGACCGGCTCATGGCGCAGCTCGCTGCCGTCATCGAACAACACCATCTCGTCGGCGAGAATGGAGTTGAAGATCCGGACGATCGCGGTGTCCACGCCCCGGCTGCGGCGGTACGCCATCGTGGCCGCCTCGGAGAAGCGCTTCGCCTCGTCGTAGACGCTGCGGACGCCGATCGGGTTGACGTTGCCCCAGTAGGTCTCCCGCTGCGGGTGCTCCTTCGGGTCGCCGTACGCCTCGGAGGTGGAGGCCAGCAGGAACCGGGCACCGTCGGCAGCCGCCCGCTCCAGCAGGTGCAGGGTGGCCACCGAGCCGACCCGCAGGATCTCCACCGGCAGCTTCTCGAAGTCCGTCGGGCTGGCCGGGGAGGCCATGTGCAGGATCGCGTCGAAGCGCTCGGCGAGCGCCGGATGCTCGGGCAGGCCGTCGGAGATGTCCGCCTCGACCAGGGTGAAGGTCGGCTTGTCGAGCAGGTGCGCGATGTTCTCCCGCGACCCGGTGACGAAGTTGTCAAGCGCGACCACCGTGCAGCCACGGGCGATCAGCACGTCCACCAGATGCGAGGGAACGAAGCCCGCCCCGCCGGTGACCAGAATGCGATGACCGGGCCCGAAACGCTGCTCAACCTTCATGCGGCTGAGCATATAAGGAGGGGCCCCTTGTTAACGCCTGGCGTAGTAGAGGGGCCCCTTCTTAACACTCAACCCACGAGCGCCGGGCCGCGCCGGGCGAGCGCCGTGAACGAGCCGGGTCGCGCCGGGTGAGCGCCGTGAACGAGCCGGGCCGCGCCGGGCGAGCGCCGTGAACGAGCCGGGTCGCGCCGGGCCGCGCCGGGTGAGCGCCGGGCTGAGCCTGGCGTCGGTCAGTGCGCGCCGGCTCCGGTCAGCGAGCGCACCTCCAGTTCGGCGTACTTCTCCTCGTCGCTCTCCTTCGAGATGACCGTGCCGATCCAGCCGCAGAGGAAGCCGATCGGGATGGAGAGGATGCCCGGGTTGGAGAGCGGGAACCACTGCCAGTCGTGGTCGGGGAACATCGCCGTCGGCGCTCCGGACACCACAGGCGAGAAGAACACCAGCAGTACGGCCGCCAGCAGACCGCCGTAGATCGCCCAGACTGCGCCCGAGGTGTTGAACCGCTTCCAGAACAGGCTGTAGAGGATCGCCGGCAGGTTGCCCGAGGCGGCCACGGCGAAGGCCAGCGCCACCAGGAAGGCGACGTTCAGGTTCTGCGCGAAGATGGACAGCGCGATGGCGACCGCGCCGATCACCAGCGCGGAGATCCGGGCGACGCTCACCTCCTGCCGTTCGGACGCTTCGCCCCGCTTGATGACGTTCGCGTAGAAGTCGTGCGCCAGGCTGGACGACGAGGCCAGGGTCAACCCGGCGACCACCGCCAGGATGGTGGCGAAGGCGACCGCCGCGATGATCGCCAGCAGTGCGGCACCGCCCAGTTCGCCGCCGAAGAAGGTGATCCCGAGTTCCTCGGCGAGCTGTGGTGCGGCGGTGTTCCCGGCCGGGTCCTGGGCGCGGATGGCCTCCCCGCCGACCAGCGCCGCCGCGCCGAAGCCGAGCGCCAGGGTGAGCAGGTAGAACGAGCCGATGATGCCGATCGCCCAGAGCACGCTCTTGCGGGCCGCCTTGGCGGTGGGGACGGTGTAGAAGCGGATCAGGATGTGCGGCAGGCCGGCGGTGCCGAGCACCAGGGCGATGCCGAGGGAGAGCAGGTCGACCTTGTTGTAGAAGGTCTGGGTCGCGTTGCCGGCCACCTCGACGCCGTACCGCAGCCCGGGCCCCAGGAAGTCGACGCCGTGCCCGGAACTGGCCGCCGCGTCGCCGAGCAGCGACGACAGGTTGAACTTGTACTTGGCGAGCACCAGCAGCGTCATCAGCAGCGCGCCACCCATGAGCAGGAACGCCTTGACGATCTGTACGTAGGTGGTGCCCTTCATGCCACCCACCGTGACGTAGATGATCATGAGTGCACCGACCATGATGATGGTCGCCACCTTGGCGGTCGCCGCGTCCATGCCCAGGAAGGTGGTGCCGGGCCGGATGCCGAGCAGCAGCGCCACCAGGGCGCCCGCGCCGACCATCTGGGCCAGCAGGTAGAAGATCGACACGGTGATCGTGGAGACCGCCGCCGCCGTACGCACCGGACGCTGCCGCATCCGGAAGGCCAGCACGTCGGCCATCGTGTACCGACCGGAGTTCCGCAGCAGCTCGGCGACCAGCAGGAGCGCCACCAGCCAGGCCACCAGGAAGCCGATCGAGTAGAGGAAGCCGTCGTACCCGTAGAGCGCGATGATGCCGGCGATGCCGAGGAAGGACGCGGCGGACATGTAGTCGCCGCCGATCGCCATGCCGTTCTGGAAACCGGAGAAGGACCGGCCACCGGCGTAGAAGTCGGTGGCGGTCTTGGTCTGCCGGCTGGCCCAGATGGTGATGGCCAGGGTGGCCGCGACGAAGGCGAGGAAGAGCACGATTGTCAGGTTGCGGGCGGTGGTGTTGCCCGCCTCGACCGCGAGGTTCATCGCGTTCACGACTCACCCCCGGTCATCTCGTCGCGGATCTTGTCGGCCACCGGGTCGATCTTCCGGTCCGCGTACCGCGAGTAGTACCAGGCGATGAGGAAGGTCGAGACGAACTGGAGCAGGCCGAAGACCAACGCCACGTTGATGTTGCTGCCGAACAGCCGCGTGCCCATGAAGTCGCGCGCGTACGCGGAGAGGATCACGTAGAGCGCGTACCACAGGAAGAACGCGATGGTCATCGGGAAGACGAAGCCGCGCAACGCGCGACGTAACCCGGCGAACTCGTCCGACCGTTGAACCGCGAGGTACCGCTTCGAAAGTGAATCGCTCGGCGCGGCGGGGGGCGTGTCCGTGGACATTCTGTGGATCACCACCTTCACAGGCGACAGGAACACTGCGCACGGTAAGTAGCGCGCTACCCGCCGAAGAAGGTGAATATCGGCATCGGTCGTTGAATGCGCCGAGCGGCGGTGCCGCTGCGCCGAGTGACCATTGCGGCTGCGCCAAGCGACCGGTGCTGTTGCGCGGAAGCGACCGGTGCTGTTGCGCCAAGCGACCGACCGCACTGCGGAGACCGGTATGTGATGATCAGTCCAGTTCGCGGTAGCGGCCCCGGTGATGCAGCAGCGGTTCGCTCTCCTCGGTCAGCTCTACCCGTTCGATGGTCGCCTCGACCAGCAGACTCCAGCCGTACTCCCGGACGGCGTCCAGCCGGCAACCCGCCCAGCCGCCAGCGTCGGCCGGCACCGGCCCGTACGGCGTGTCGGTCCAGCTACCGGTCGCGAAGAGGCCGCCGGGAGAGGGGAAGAGCCCGGCGAAGCGGTCGGCCAGCTGTCGGTGCGGCGGGCCGAGCGGCGTCACGGCGAACACCTCGGCCTCCTCGACCGCCGTCCAGAGATCCGACTCCGCGTCGACCAGGCCGAGCAACCGACCCGGGTCACCATCGGCCACCAGAGCCGACGACACGGTCAGCCCGGCCGGCCCGGGCGCCGTCCAGAGCGTCACCGGCGCGGCGAGCCGACCCCGCAGCCGGCGTACGGGTGAACGCTGCCCCGCCGGCACGGCGAACGGGTCGGTGTGGTGGATCTGGGCACCCGGCTCATGATTCACGTGAAACATTGTGACCGGGTCAAGCGGGTGTTTGCGGGCCGGACCGGAAGATCACGCTCGTTCATGGATCGAGTGGTCTCCTCCGACGTGGGATGCCACTCGTTCCTGGATCGAGCGTGATCATGGCGGGCCGCCCTCGGCGGGTTATCCACAGGGGCAGCGCGGCGGCGGGCGGGGATGCCACCGTCAGGGACATGCCTCGATCGCCTCGTCGGCCGCCGCAGCTGCGGGGACGTGTGTTCCGTGGCTCGGTCGCCATCACCCGTGGCCTGCTCACTCGCAATGATCTTCGCAGCACCGCCTGGCGCCCGCTCTTCCGTGACGTCTATGCGGATGCCGAACTGCTCGACACCCATCGGGTCCGGTGTGCCGCGGCCGGGCAGTGGCTGGTCCCGCCGGGCGCGGCGATCGCGGGCCGATCCGCCGCAGCGCTCTTCGGTTGCGCCCAGGGCAGGGCTGATGATCCGGTGGACGTGCTCGTACCCCGTGGCGTACGCCTCGCGCCGCACGCGGGGCTGCGCGTCCATCAAGGGCCGGTCGACCAGGGGGACATCGTCGAGCGGCCGGGGACGGCAGTTACCTCACCCGAGCGCACCTGCTGGGACCTGGCGAACTGGCTCGACCTCGTGGAGGCAGTGGTAATCATTGACGCGCTGCTGTCACGTCGGCTCACCGATGTGCCGGCACTGCGCGGGTACGCCCTGGCCAGGGCGGGCCGTCGAGGTTGGCGGGCGATGCTCCGGGCGGTCGACCTGGCGGATGCCGGTGCCGAATCTCCGCAGGAATCCCGCACTCGTGTTCGGCTGGTGCTGGCCGGGCTGCCCCGTCCTCGTACCCAATGGGTCGTGTCGCGGCAGGGCCGTTTCGTCGCCCGCCTCGATCTTGCCTGGCCGGAATATCGGGTGGCGGGAAGTTCGCGCCGCCCTGCGTTCCCGGGGCCACCAGGCCCGCGCGACCCCGCGCGAACCGCGATGACCGCGGGAACCAGGTGACCGGGTCAGCGGCGTGGGGTGACCATCGCCAGCAGTTCGGGCAGGCGGCGGTCCAGTGTGTCGCCGGCCAGGTACGTGCCGAGCAGTGCCGCGCCGACGCCGTACGCCACACCGAGCGGGAGGCCCAGCCAGAGCCAGGCGTCACCGAGCAGCGCGGCGGCGAGCACCAGCGGTACGGCGATCGCGGCCGTGGCGACCATGGCGAGCAGCGTCAGCAGGCTCTTGACCATCCCGGCGCCGCTGTTCATCGCGAACGGGTTGCTCGTCTCCGGCAGCGAGTAGGCGCCGAGCACCGACACGAACGAGTTGACCGCCAACCCCGCGCCGTAGGTGGCGACAAGCGTGCCCGCCATGAACCCGATCCAGGCCGGCTCGCCGAGCACCACGGCGATCACCACGGCGACCACCGCCAGCATGGGCAGTACGTACAGCGAGAAGGCGGTGATCCGGGCCCGCAGCTCCACCCGGCCGGGCACCCCGGCCACCACGTTCGCGGCGTACGCGCTGCCGTCGAAACCGAACTGGTTGGCCAGCGTCACCGCGGCGAGTAGCCCGACGAAGACCATGGAGAGGCTGACCAGCACCGGTGACGTGTCACCGGCGAGGCTGAAGCCCTGCTCGTTGTCGACCGTGAAACCCTGCCCGCCAAAGTTGACCATCACCGGCACGAAGAGGCCGACCACCGCGATGGTGATCAAGTTGGCCCGCCGCCGGGCGTCCCGCCACCAGTAGCGGGCCTCCCGCGCGACAAGCGCGCCGAACCTGTCCCGGCGCAGCCAGCCGGTGGCGCGGGGGAAGAACTGGGCCACCACCCCGCCGGTCACCGACGCCTTGGCCTGGGCCGGGCCGCCGCTCGCCGCGCCCACCATCGCCGACTCCAGCGAACGCGACCACCAGGCCAGCAGCGCAACGATCGTGGCGACGGTGATCAGGAGCTTCAGGGGTGCGGCCCAGACCCGGCCCTGGGCCACGTCGATGCCGGCCGTCCACGGCGCGCCGAACGGCGTCCAGCCGATCACGGTCGCCACCCCGGCCAGCCGGTCCCAGTTGACGTCCTGGATCGCGGCGAGCCCGGCGAGCTGCAACGGCCCGAGCAGCGCGGCGACCACCGCGAGCAGCACGGCGGCCAGGTCGCGTACCCGCCGGGAGCGGAGCATGGTGGCGAAGGCGCTGGTCACCGCCCGGGCCGCGGCCACGCAGAGCAGCAGCCCGCAGACCACCCCGACCGCCGCGACCACGGCGGCGGACCAGCCGCCGAAGACACCGGCCGTGACGACCAGGCCGGAGAGCGCCACCAGCACGGCGACCGTGGGTACGCTCACCAGCGCCGCCGCGAACAGCCCGGTGACCAGGGTGCGTCGGGGCAGCGGCAGCAGCGCGAAGCGGGCCGGGTCGAGCGTCTCGTCGACGCCGAAGAAGACAAGCGGCAGTAGCAGCCAGCCGAGTACGGTCAGCCCACCGACGAAGGCGGCGATCAGCATCGCGTACTTGTCGTTGCCGGCCAGCCCGGGTGCCGCCAGGCCGAAGAAGGCGCTGACCGCGAACCAGAGCCCGAACAGCGACCCGATCAGGAAGAGCGCGATCCGCCAGCCCTGACCCCGGAAGTTGTTGCCCATCACCCGCAGCTTGAGCCGGACGAAGTGCCACGCCGACACGCGCCGGACGGGAGCCGTCGAGCCGCCCACCGAGCCGCCCACCGAGCCGTTCATCGGGGCGTTCCCCGGTGTGTTCACTGGGACAGCCACGCCAGCTCCTCACCGGTGGCCGTACGCCCGCCGACCACCTCGACGAAGACCTCCTCCAGGGAGCGCTCGCCGCGTACCTGCTCCAGGGTGCCGACCCGCTTGATGGTGCCCTCGGCGAGGATCGCCACGTGCGAGCAGAGGCGCTGCACCACCTCCATGACGTGACTGGAGAAGACGACCGTCCCGCCTCCGGCGACGTACCGCTTGAGGATGTCCCGGATCAGCGCCGCCGAGACCGGATCGACGGCCTCGAAGGGCTCGTCCAGCACCAGCAGGCGAGGACCGTGCAGCAGCGCGCAGGCCAGCCCGATCTTCTTCTTCATGCCGGCCGAGTAGTCGACCACGAGGGTGCGGCCGGCATCGGCGAGGGCGAGCACGTCGAGCAGTTCCGCCGCGCGCTGGTCGACCACCGCCGGGTCCATGCCGCGCAGCAGTCCGTGGTACGCCAGCAGCTCACCGCCGCTGAGCCGGTCGAAGAGCCGTACGCCGTCCGGCATGACGCCGAGCAGCTGCTTGGCGCCGACCGGGTCGGCCCACACGTCCCGCCCGAGCACCCAGGCCCCGCCGGAGTCCGGCCGCAGCAGCCCGACCGCCATCGACAGGGTGGTGGTCTTGCCCGCGCCGTTCGGGCCGAGCAGGCCGTAGAACGAGCCGGTCGGCACGTCCAGGTCCACGCCGGCCACCGCGATCTTGCCGTCGAAGCTCTTGGCCAGGCCACGCAGCGCCAGGGCAGGGTGCTCACCAGTCATGTACCCGACCGTATCGGGTCCTGGCCAGGGTCCTGCCAGCCCGGAGGCGGATTCCGGGCTCCTCCCTCAGGCGTACGCCCGCGCTGGTCAGAGCCGGAGGCTGTCCGGGGCGTGCAGCCGGAGCATGGTGCGGTTGACGTCGGCGGGTGCGCGGCGGCGGGTCGCCAGCGAGACCAGCGCCATCACCGTGAAGGCCAGCGGCACGGTCCAGGCGGCCGGCTGTGCGGTGAGGGTCGCCGGCCAGCCGGACAGCGGCGGGCCGAGCACGGTGAGCAGCACCGCGCCCACCGCCGCACCGCCGCCGACCAGGATTCCGGCCGCCGCCCCGGCGTCGGTGAGCCCACGCCACCAGATGCCGAGCACCAGCAGCGGGCAGAAGCTGGATGCGGCGACGGCGAAGGCCAACCCGACCACCTGCGAGACGTCCAGCCCGGAGACGTTAAGCGCGAGGATCAGCGGCACCCCACCGGCGATCACCGTGGCCAGCCGGAAGCCGCGTACCGAGCCGTGCCCGAGCACGTCCGTGGAGATCACCCCGGCGACGCTTGTGAGCAGCCCGGACGAGGTGGAGAGGAAGGCCGCGAACGCCCCGGCGGCGACCAGTGCGGCGAGTAGCCGGCCGACCGTCCCGGCACCGAGCGCCGCCTCGGGCAGCAGCACCACCACCGCGTCGGTCTTGCCGCTGATCAGCAGTTGCGGGGTGTAGATCCGGCCCAGCACGCCGTAGATCGTGGGAAACAGGTAGAAGCCGCCGACCAGGGCCAGCACCACCAGGGTGGTTCGGCGGGCCGCCGCGCCGTCCGGGTTGGTGTAGAACCGTACGAGTACGTGCGGCAGTCCCATGGTGCCCAGGAAGGTGGCCAAAATCAGCGAGTAGGTGGCGAAGAGCCCGCGGTCGTCGGAGCCGGCCGCGCTGGGCAGCAGCCAGTCGGTGGCACTCGTGGCCACCCCGGAGACCTCCGGAATCGGCTCGCCCGCCGCGAAGGTCAACTCGTCACCGGGCTGCACCTCGCGGGACTGCCCGTCGGGCAAGGTGAGCACCGCACGGTGCTCGACCACGACGGTGGTGGCGGTGCGGAACGTCGGTCCCTCGGGCGGGGTCACCGCCGGCCGCCCGTCGGCCTGCCACTGAAGGGCCAGGAAGATCGCGGGTACGGCGAGCGCGGTCAGCTTCAGCCAGTACTGGAACGCCTGCACGAAGGTGATCGCCCGCATCCCGCCCAGCGCCACGTTGGCGGTGACCACCACCGCCACCACCAGGGCACCCACCGGGTACGGCGAGCCGGCCAGCGTGGCCAGCGTCAGCCCGGCCCCCTGTAGCTGCGGCACCAGATAGAGCCAGCCGATGAAGATGACGAAGACGGTTGCCAGGGTGCGCAGCCGGCGGGAGCCGAGCCGCACCTCGCAGAAGTCGGGCAGGGTGAACGCGCCGGAGCGGCGCAGCGGCGCGGCCACGAAGAGCAGCAGGGCCAGGTAGCCGGCGGCGAAGCCGACCGGGTACCAGAGCACGTCCACGCCGTACTTGAGGACCAGCCCGGCGACGCCGAGGAAGCTCGCCGCCGACAGGTACTCGCCACCGATCGCGGCAGCGTTCCAGGTCGGGCTGACCACGCGCGAGGCGACCAGGAAGTCGGAGGTGGTCCGGGCCAACCGCAGCCCGTAGAAGCCGATCCCGACGGTGACCAGGGTGACCGCCACGATCGCCGGTACGACCAGTCCGTTGCCCACCTCAGCGCTCCGGCCGCTGGACCAGGTCGGTGAAGTCCTGCTCGTTACGCTCGGCCAGCCGGGTGTAGGTCCAGCCGACCGCGACCAGGAACGGGAAGGCGAGCACCCCGAGCAGCAGCCACGGCAGGTTGACGCCGAGCACGGTCGTCCGGCCGACCGAGGGCGCGACAGCGAAGAGCAGGGGCAGCCCACCCAGCCCCACCATGACCACCGCCGACAGTTGCAGTGCCAGCGCCAACTGGGCGCGGACCAGGCCGTGGATCAGCGCCTCGCCGACCCGGGTCTGTTGGGTCAGCTCGGTGCGGGCGCCCCCGGGCCGGTGTTGCCGCCGGGACACCTCAGCCAACACCACCCGGGTACGCCCGGGCGAGTGCCGTACGTCCGCTGTGACGCCCACGCCTTCCGGCTGCGCCCCGTCGGCCCGATACGGCTCGGGGCGACGGGGTGCCGGCACTGGTTCCTCGGCGACCATCCCGGCAGTCTGGTCCGCTGCCCACAATTGTCAAGAGGGCTGTGGACAACCTGTGGACAACGCTTCATCCCTGTGGATAACCCCGTGGACGAAGCTCTCGCATTCGACGCTCAGCAGGTCGGTTTCCTGATCCAGCCCAGGAACCGGACGTGCATGTCGCGGGGGTCGAAGGGCGCGCCGAGGCGGGTCAGGTCGGCGGTCGCCTCGGTGAGCAGGTCGGCCATGTCCAGGCCCAACAGCCGACCCGTGCCGTACTCGGCGCGTAGGTCGGTGCGGGCCTGTCGGCAGGGCCAGCCGTGCGCGCACGCGGCGCAGAACCAGAGGGGTTTGACGGGTGCGTGGCGCTGCATCGACGGCTCCTCCCACACAGGTCCAGGCACCCCCGGCCGCCGGGCTCCGCCTCCAACAGCCGAGGGGCTATCTAAATCACACCCGCAATCTCCCCAACTGTCAATCATCTGGGGACCCCCAATCGGGGGTGAATGAGCGGGGACCCCCGACTGGGGAGGGTATCGCGCACATACCTTCGGCTCTATGGCTGCTGGGAAGGGACCAGGCGAGCTGGTTGGGCCGTGGGAGATCGCCCAGATGCTCGGCGTTACCCGCTCGCGCTTTCAGCAGATCGCGATGCGGCCCACCTTCCCGGAGCCCTACCAGGAGCTACGGGCTACCAAGGTCTGGCTCAAGGCTGATGTGGAAGCCTGGATCGCGAAGTATCGGCAGCCACGCGCCACCGACGGCGACGAGCAGGAATAGCGACGACGAGCCGCTGGCGGCTCAGCCGTTGGCTGGTCAGCGACCCCACTCCTGCTTGGCGGCCCGGACGAGCTTGTCCTTCAGCTCGCGGGTGTGCCGCCGGCTCACCGGCAGTTCGGTGCCGTCGACCACCACCACGTAGCCGGAGTTGACCAGCCGCAGCTCGGCGATGAGCCGGAGCTGTACCAGGTACGACCGGTGGATCCGGACGAACCCGGCGTCGGCCCACCGCTCGGCGAGCGTCGCCAGCGACACCCGGACCAGGTGTGAACCCTCTGCGGTGTGCAGCCGGGCGTAGTCGCCCTGCGCCTCCACCCAGCGCACCGCCGACCGGGGCAGCATCCGGGTGCTGCCGGCCAGCTCCACCGGGATCGTCGGATCCGCCTCGGCGCGGGCCAACGCGGCCGGATGAGACGGCACCACCCGCGAGCCGACCACCCGGCGCAGCGCCTCGGCCAGCCGCTCGGCGCGTACCGGCTTGCGGACGTAGTCGGTGGCGCCCAGGTCGAAGGCGTCCGCCGCGCCGTCGTCGTACGCGGTGACGAAGACGATCGCCGGTGGCCGGGCGAAGCGGCGCAGCACCCGGGCCAGCTCCATGCCGTCCAGGCCGGGCATCCGGATGTCCAGGAAGACCACGTCCACGTCGCCGTCGCGGAGCACCCGCAGCGCTTCGGTGGCGTCACCGGCCGTGTGCAGCCGGGCCACCCGGGAGTCGGCCCGCAGGTGGTACGCCAACTCGTCAAGCGCCGGTGGCTCGTCGTCCACCGCCAGTACGCGCAGGAAGCCTGACGTCCCGCCGTTGCCGGTCATGAGCTGGCCCGTACGCCGGGATGGAACTTCGGCACCCGCATGCTCACCTTCGTACCCGAACCCAGACCCGTCTCCACGACCAGGCCGAAGCCGTCCCCGAAGACCGACCGGAGTCGCTCGTCGACGTTCGAGAGACCGACGTGCTGGCCCGGGTCGTCCCCCGGGTCGCCGGTGCTTCCGGCCAGCTCGGCGATCCCGGCGGTAAGCGTGCCTGGATCCATCCCCACTCCGTCGTCCTCCACCGTGATGTGGCATTCGGCGCCCGCGTCCTGGGCCTCGATGCTCACCATGCCCGTGCCGGGCTTGCGCGACAACCCGTGCCGGACGGCGTTCTCCACAAGCGGTTGAAGGCAGAGGAAGGGCAGGATCACCGGCAGCACCTCGGGGGCGATCTGGAGGCGTACCTGGAGCCGGTCGCCGAACCGGGCCCGCTCGATGGTCAGGTAGCGATCGATCGAGCGCAACTCCTCGGCCAACGTGGTGAACTCGCCGTGCGCCCGGAACGAGTAGCGGGTGAACTCGGCGAACTCCAGGATCAGCTCCCGCGCGCGCTCCGGGTCGGTCCGGACGAACGAGCCGATCGCGGTAAGCGCGTTGTAGATGAAGTGCGGGCTGATCTGCGCCCGCAGCGCCCGGACCTCGGCGCGGGCCAGCCGCTCCCGGGAGGAGTCCAGCTCGGCCAGGGCGAGTTGGCTGCCGGCCCAGTGCGCGGTCTCCAGGGTGGCCTGCAACAGGCCGGGCGCGGGTACCCCGTCGGTGACCGCGACAAGCGCACCGACGATCCGCCCCTCCGCGCCCGACAACGGCGCCACCACCGCCCCCCGGACCGGGCAGTCGAGCCGGTCGCAGGCAAGTTCTGACTCGGCGAGCACGGTGGAACGTGCCGAGGCGACCACCCGCCGCGCCGCCGCCCGCAGCTGCTCACCGTGGTGGGTGCCCCGCCCGTCGAGGGCGAGCACCTCGTCGGTGTCGGTGAGCGCCAGCCCTTCCGCCCCGATCAGGGTGCGCAGATGCCGGGCGGCCTTTGCCGCGTTTACCGGGTTCAGCCCGGCGCGCAGTGGCTCGGCGGCCAGCCCGGCGGTGTGCAGCACCTCGTAGGTGGCCCGCTGACCGGGGGTGGCGATGGCCCGGCGGCCGCGTAGCCGGGCGACCGCGACCAGGGCCGCGGCCACGACGGTGACCAGCGAGAAGACTCCGACGATCGCGGAGAGGTTGCCACCCACGCCGATGATCCTGCTGGTTGCGCCCGGGTGAGGGGAAGAGGGATCAGTACGCGCCCTTGCGGGCCAGCACCACGCCCACCGTGCGCCACAGGATGCTCAGGTCGTACGCGAGCGACCAGTTGTCGACGTAGTAGAGGTCGAGCCGGACCGCCTCGTCCCAGGACAGGTCGGAGCGGCCGGACACCTGCCACAACCCGGTCATGCCGGGGCGGACCAGCAGCCGGCGTCGCACATCGCCCAGGAAGTCACCGTCGTCGGCGGGCAGCGGTCGCGGGCCGACAAGCGACATCTCGCCTTTCAGCACGTTGATCAGCTGCGGCAGTTCGTCGAGGGAGGAGGCGCGCAGGAAGCGGCCCACCGGGAAGACCCGGGGGTCCTGCTTCATCTTGAACAGCATGCCGTCGGTTTCGTTCTGGTCGACCAGGCTGGCCAGCCGGTCCTCCGCGTCGACGTACATGGTCCGGAACTTCCACACCCGGAACGTGCGCCCCTCGTGCCCCACCCGGGGTTGGCGGAAGAAGACCGGCCCGGGGTCGGAGATCCGGATCGCGACGGCGATTGCGAGGAAGACCGGGGCCAGCATCAGCAGGCCGAGCCCGGCGCCGACCCGGTCCATCATGCTCTTGGCCAGCAGCGCCGGCCCGGAGAGCGTCGGCTCCTCGACGTGCAGCAGCGGTAGGCCCTCGATCGGGCGGATGTGCACCCGGGGGCCGGCGATGTCGGTCAGTTGCGGAGCCACCACCAGGTCGACGCCGGAGCCCTCCAACTGCCAGGCCAGCCGGCGCAGTTCGCCCGGTTCGGCGCTGGCCGAGCCGCAGACCGCGATGGTGTCGCCGCCGACCTCCCGCACCAGGGCCAGCACGTCGCGGCCGGCGTACACCGGCACCGGGGTCTGCACGCCCTTGGCCGCGGCGTAACCGTCGGTGATGTGGATGGCCACCGGCACCAGCCCGGCCGACGGGTTACGGGTGACCGCCGTGTAGACCTCCAGGCACTCCGGCAGGGTGCCGACCAGCACCATCCGGTGCGCCGCCTGCCGAGTGTTGCGACGCATCACGTGCAGCACGAAGCGGGTCAGGATCCGGCCCAGCAGGATCAGCAGCAGGGCCATCAACAGCGCGGTGCCCACCGTGAACCGGGACAGGTCGGTCTTGGTGGCGAAGGCGATGAAGGAGACCGCCGCGCAGACCGCCACGCCGCCCCGGATCACCCGCTTGAACTCGTCCGGCCCGAGACCCAGACAGCGCCGGTCGTAGGCGCCGTTGAACCACAGGATGATCAGCCAGCCGAGCGGCAGCAGCAGGAAGGCGACGGTGAAGAACCAGGTCGGGTCGTCCTGGGCCTCGTGGAAACCGGCGGTGGCCTGGTCGAAGGTGTGGATCGCGGTGAAGCTGGAGAAGGCCACCGCGGCGAAGTCGAGCAGCAGCAGGACCAGGGTGTACGGGCGGTGCCAGCGGGAGACGCGGCGCCGGGCCCGAGCCCAGGCCGACCGGGGCACGCCGTTGTGGGACGGCTGATTCGGCGGCTGGATCTCGAAGCTGTCGACGTGCCGCACGGGTCTGCTCCGGCCTTCGTTGGTTACCGGGCGCTGGAGGCTAGTCGTCACCTCACCCATGTCCTCCCGCATGCCGCGCGCCGCTCACTCGCCGTGAGGACGCGGGTCGCCCACCGTTCCAGTCTTCCACGCGTGATCCGTTGCATCGCCGACCCGAGGGACATTGCGCGACGGGCTCGTTTTCGCCTGGCATCTGGCCGGCTCCACGCCATCCGGAAGCCGGGGACCGGGCCACTATACCGATGGATGGCGGCCCGGGTAGAGCGGCGGACCGGTGGTTCCGTACCGGACGTCCGATTCCGTTCCGTAACCAGCGAGTGGCGTTACTCACCGTACGAGTCTGGACAACCGACGGTCAGCGAGGGGTTTGCCGCCGGTCTGGCAGGTCGGGCAGTACTGGAGGTCGGAATCGGCGAACGAAACCTCCCGGATGGTGTCGCCACAGACCGGGCAGGGCAGGCCGGTACGGGCGTGCACCTTCAGCCCAGAGCGCTTCTCGCCCTTCAGCTCCGCGGCCCGCTGGCCCAGCGAGCGGGTCACCGCGTCGCCGAGTACCCGCCGGGTCGCCGCGTGCAGGGTCGCCAGCTGGTCGTCGGTCAGCCGGTTGGTCAACGCGAACGGTGACAGCTTCGCCGCATGCAGGATCTCGTCCGAGTACGCGTTGCCCACCCCGGCCAGCACCGCCTGGTCGGTGAGTACGCCCTTGAGCTGTCCCCGGCGGCTGCGCAACGCGCCAGCGAAGGTGGCGAGGTCGGCCGAGAGCGCGTCCGGTCCGAGTTTGGCCACCCCGGGCACCGTCTGCGGGTCGGTCACCAGGTACACGGCGAGCTTCTTCTGCGTACCGGCCTCGGTCAGGTCGAAACCGGAACCGTCGTCGAGGCGGACCCGCAGCGCGATCGGCCCCTTACCGGGACGCAACGGCACGGTCGAGGCGAACGCCTCGCGGTAGTGCAGCCAACCCGCCCGGGCCAGGTGCACCACCAGGTGCAGGCCGCCGTCGAAGACGATGTCGAGGAACTTGCCGTGCCGCCGCGCGTCGGCCACCGCCCGGCCCGCGACAGCGGTCGGCGGCGGATCGTACGTCTTCAGGGCGCTGATGGCGGTGATCTCCAGCCGGTCGACGCGGCGGCCCACCGCGCGCTGCCGCAGGTAACCCGCGAGCGCCTCCACCTCTGGAAGTTCGGGCACCGTTCAACGGTAGCCTTCTTTGCCGTGAGAATCGTGGTGGCACACAACCGGTACCGGGAAGCTCAGCCCTCCGGTGAGAACACCATCGTCGACGCGGAGATTGCCCAGCTCACCGCGGCCGGCGTGGAGGTGCTGCCGTTCCTGCGCAGCTCCGACGAGATCGCTTCGATGCCGAAGACGGCCAAGGCGCTGTTGCCGATCTCCCCGATCTACGCGCCCCGGGCCCAGCAGGACCTGGCCCGCCTGCTCACCGAGCACCGGCCGGACGTGCTGCACCTGCACAATCCGTACCCGCTGCTCTCGCCCTGGGTGGTGCGGACCGCGCACAAGCACGGCGTACCGGTGGTGCAGACGGTGCACAACTACCGCCAGGTCTGCTCCTCCGGGCTCTACTTCCGCGACGGCGTGATCTGCCAGGACTGCCGGGGCCGGGCGCTCGGCGTGCCGGCGGTCGTGCACCGCTGCTACCGGGGGTCGCGGGCGCAGAGCGCCCTGATGGCCACCACGCTTGCCGTGCACCGGGGCACCTGGAAGTCGGTGGACCGGTTCATCGCCCTGACCAGCGCGGTCGCCGATCACCTGCGCGACTACGGCATCCCGGACGATCGAATCGTGGTGAAGCCGAACGGGATCCCCGACCCGGGTACGCCCGCACCGCTCGGCCAGGGCTTCCTCTTCCTCGGCCGGCTCTCTCCGGAGAAGGGGCTCGGCCTGCTGCTGGAAGCCTGGCGCCGGCACCCGGACGGCGCACTCGGCCCGCTGCGGATCGCCGGTGACGGCGAGCTGCGTCCACTCGTCGAGTCGGTGGCGGCCGAACGCGCCGACGTCACCTTCCTCGGCCCGCTGGACCGGGCCGGCGTACGCGCCGCGCTGGCCGCCAGCGCCGTGGTGCTGGCCACCTCCACCTGGCACGACGTGCTGCCAACCGTGATCATCGAGGCGCTGGCCAGCGGCCGGCCGGTGCTCGGCACCGCGCTCGGCGGCATCCCGTACCTGGTCGGCGCGGACACCCCCCGCGAACCCGCCGGCACCGGCCCCGCCACCGTCGCTTCCGCCGGAGTGGAGTCGGCCGTCGGTGTGGAGTCGGCCGTCGGTGTGGAGCCGGCCGTCGGTGTGAGCGCCCTGCCCACCGGGATCCAGCCCGGCGAGGCCGGTTGGGTGGTGCCCCCGGAGCCGGCCGCGCTGGCCGCCGCGCTACCGGTGGCCATGGCCGGCGCCGCCGCACTCTCCGCCGCCGCTCGAGCCCGCTACGAGCGCACCTTCCACCCCGACGTGGTCACCAAACGCCTGATCGACGTCTACGCCTCGCTGAACTCTTCCGGAGGGAGCTGACCGCCTACCTGCCGTGCGGGTCGGTGGCGTTGAGCGTCTTGACCACCGTGGCGTAGTCGCCGCGCACCTCGGCGTACCGGAGGAACTTCACCCGCTCGACCTGGATCTCCGTCGCGTCCGGCTGCTTCTCGATCAGCCCGAGCACCTCGCGTACGAACTCGTCCAGTGGCACTGCGGCCTCGTTGTTCTCGTGCCCCGGCAGCAGTTCGGTACGCACCCCTGGCGGCACCAACTCCAGCACCTTGACACTCGTGTCGGCGAGCTGGAGGCGCAGGGACTCGCTGAGCAGGTGGATCGCGGCCTTCGACGCGTTGTAGCTCGGCGTGGCCTTCAGCGGCGTGAACCCCAGGCCGGAGGAGACCGTCATGATCGTGGCGTCTGGCCGGGACCGCAGGTGCTCGATGAACGCGGCGATCAGTCGGATCGGGCCGAGCACGTTGGTGGTCACCACCGACTCGGCTGAGGCGAGGAACGACTCCGGCTGGTGCCAGTCCTCGACCCGCATGATTCCGGCCATCGTGATCAGCACGTTCAGGTCGGGATGCCGGGCCAGCACGTCCTGGGCGGCCGAGGCGATGCTCGCCGGGTCCGCCGTGTCGATCGTGACGGTGTCGATGCCGGGATTGTCTGCGGCGATTTTGTCCAGCAGTTCCCTGCGGCGGCCACCGAGGATCACGGTGTTGCCCCGGGCCTGAAGTTCGAGGGCGAGCGCGAGGCCGATCCCGCTCGTCGAGCCGGGAATGAAGATCGTGTTACCAGAGCTGTCCATGCCCTCACCCTGCCGCCGCCGCGACCCCAGAGGCAGGGCTCAGCCATCCCAGGACCCGCGATCCCCCGCCCCCGCCCCCGCCCCTTCACCCCTCCCGTTGATCATGAGGTTAGCGGCGGTCTTGATCTTCTTCACTGCCGCTAACCTCATGATCAACGGGGATTGGTTGGCCTCTCTCGGTGGTTGGGGTTCGGCTGTGCGGTGGGCTTCGGCACGATGGTCGCCTCCGGCGTGGTAGGTCGGTCGGTCGAGCACTCGGATGGGGCGGAGCATGATCGCGTCCATCGCCGTTAACAGATATGTGCGGCCCGGGTCGAAGCGGGCGGCGGTGTCGGAGGTGCCGCCCGGACCGGCGCTCCCAGGGCTCGGCCCCGGTGAACCGCGACCTGCATGCGTGGCGGGGTCTGCTGATCGGGTGTGGCGTCGAACGTAACCATACTGCCATACCTAGTAGGGCTCAAGTTGGTGAAGAGTGAGGTTGCTAGGTAGGGCAGTAGAGTCGTCTTCGCATGAGGGAGGGAGGGTTCGGGTGGGCCATCACCAGCAAGGAAGCACGTCAGACCGGTACGTGAACCCCGGCAGCGGCGACGCGTGGGCTGACGAAGCAGCCTCGACAGGCAAGCAGGGAACCCAGCGGATCGTCGCAGCGGAAGAGACTGTCGCGCCAGCAGAGGTCGCCGAGGCCCTGCGTCTGACGCCGAACACTCGTGTCGTGCTCCGGCAGCGGGTGATGCTGCTGGATGGTCACGTCGTCGAACTCACCGACTCCTACTACCCGAGCCGCATTGCCGCCGGAACACCGTTGGCTGGCCGCGCCAAGATTCCCGGCGGCTCAGTCACTCTGCTCGCCAACCTCGGATACACCACCGATCGCGCGGTGGACGACATCACCGCGCGTCTCCCGACTCTCAGGGAGCAACGTGAACTCGGCATCTCCGAGCAAGATCCGGTAATTGTTTTGACCCGGCTCACGTTCGCCGCCGACGGTACGCCCTTTGAATACAGCGTCATGACCATGACTGCTGCGGGCCGTCACCTCCGCTATCAAACCAAGGCGTGACCATGCCTCGACCCAACAAGGACCCGCGTGCTCGCCATCAGCAGGTGGCCGCCGACCTGCGGGCGATGATTCTCGCCAAGGATCTGCCGCCGGGCAGCAAGCTGCCGAGCACCGCGCAGCTCCAGCAGGAGTACGGCGTACCTAATCAGACTGTGCAGAACGCCATCGCTGTCCTCAAGCGCGAGGGTTACGCGGACAGTGCGCCGGGCAAGGGCGTGTTCGTCCGTGAACGGCCGCAGCACATCGTCACGCCAGCAGCCTTCATCACGCCTCCGCCGGTCGGGCAGCCATATCCGTGGCTCAGCGAGGCCGAACGGCGTGGGTTGAAGGGGGCGGTTGACCTGTTGCACGTCGCTGAGGCCACCCCACCCGCTCAGGTTCGACTCGCGTTCGGCCTCGCCGATGGCGACGTGGCTGTGCTGCGCAAGCAACTGATGCGGCTCGACGACGAACCCGCCGAACTTGTGCACTCCTACTACCCGGTCGACATCGCGCGGGGAACGCCGCTCGCCGAGAAGCGGCGTATCAAGGGCGGCACGCCGCGCATCCTCAGCGACCTCGGGTTCGTTCCCTACGAGTTCATCGACCAGGTGTCGACGCGTCCGCCGACCCCGGAGGAGTTCATCGCACTGGAGCTACCTCCGGACATCTCGATCATCCGGACGTTCCGGGTCGTCTACGCGGAGGGCCGCCGCCCGATCGAGGCGACGGTCATGGTGAAGGCCGGGCACATGTACGAGTTGCAATACCACAAAATCGTGGCCCCGACCTCCGGCTAGCGTTCTCTGGCCGAGGTGGACCTTGGACGGAAACGACCTTTATAGGGGCAGAATCCGTCCAAGATCGCCAATGCGAGAAGGTGGGGCGAGAATGGCCGTGTTAATAGGGGGCCCTTCCTATACACGAGACGTTAATAGGGGGCCCCTCCTTACAAGGAAGCGCGGGCGGAGAAGGCGATGCTGGCGAGCAGGAAGCCGCCGTTGACGACGGTGAAGGCGATGATCACCCAGAAGACGAGGGCGGGGGCGAACATCAGGACCAGGGCGGCGACGAAGATGACCGCGCCGTAGTCGCGGACCAGCTTGACCAGGCGTACCGGGAGGCTGGTGGAGGTGACCATGCTGGCGGCGTTCGGGCCGGACTGCATGACCGAGGTGACCAGGTTGACCATCCAGGTGCCGGCGAAGGCGGCCACCAGCCAGACCGGCGTCTCCGGGCGCTGCGCCACCGCCACTGCGGAGAGGGCGGTGACCAGGGCGATCTGGGCGGCCACGTCGCAGAGCACGTCGAGGCGGGCACCGGCCGCGCTGCCCTGCCCGGTGACCCGGGCGAGCTGACCGTCGGCGCAGTCCAGGGCGTACGCGATGTGCCAGCCCAGCAGGGCCGCGAGCCCGACCACCCAGGCCGGTACGTCCCCGGCGGCGACCGGGCCGGCGAGCGCGACCACGGTGGCCGAGGTGGCCAGGCCCAGGATCAGGTTGGTGATGGTGAGTGCGCTGGGGCGCAGCCCGAGCCGCTGGGCGACCAGCGCGAAGACCGCGCCGATCCACTGGCTGATCGACTCGCTGAACAGGCCGCCGCCCCGATTGACGCGGTGAAAGTCGGCGACCGTGGGGTGGGAGGGCTCAGCCAAGGTGCTCACGGAGGGCGTCACGATAGTCTCCCAGGCGGGATCGAAGGTCATCAGCGGGCAACGCGAGGTGTTCGAGGATGGTGTAGCGGTCCGGTCGGGTGTTCGGCGCGAAGACGACCGCCTCGACGAACTGCTCGTCGGTGAGGCCGAGGTCGGCGGGCCGGGTGGAGAGCCCGTGCCGGTGCAGGCAGCGGGCGAGCTGGCCGAAGCGTTCCAGGTCGTCCCGGAGGAAGGTGCAGAACAGCGCGCCCAGCCCGACCTGCTCGCCGTGCGAGGCGGTGCCCGGGAAGAGTCGGTCGATGGCGTGCGAGATCTCGTGGTCGCCGCCGCTGACCGGGCGGGTGGAGCCGCAGACCGCGCTGGCGATGCCGCCCAGGATCAGCGCCTCGGCCAGCGTGGTGAGGAAGCCGTCGTCGGTGATTTTGCCGGGGTGGTTGAGCAGGGCCTCCGCGCCGGTACGCGCCAGCGTGACCGCCAGCCCGTCGATCGGCTCGCCGCGCATCTCGTGGGCCAGCTCCCAGTCGGCGCAGGCGTTGATGTTGCTCACCGCGTCACCGATGCCGGCCTGGGTCTGCCGGTCCGGCCCGTTCTCCACGAAGTCCAGGTCGACGATTACCGCGATCGGCATCTGCACCCCGTAGGAGCCCTTGCCGCCCTCGTGGTCCAGGGAGGCGGTGGGCGAGGCGATGCCGTCGTTGGCCAGGCTGGTCGCCACGGTCACCATCGGGATGCCGTACCGGGTGGCGGCGTACTTGGTGGTGTCGATGGTCCTGCCGCCGCCGATGCCGACCACCGCGTCGTACGGGCGGTGGCGCAGCCGGTCGCCCAACTCGTTCGCGGCGTCGATGGTGCCCCCCGCGACCGTGAACACGTCGGCCGACCCGAGGGACGGCCGGCACAACTCGACGATCTTCTCGCCCTGTCCCGGGCCGACCACCACCGCCACGTCGCCGCCGCCGGAGATCCGCCGGTCGGCCAGCAGGGCACCGAGGTTGGCCACCGCGCCCCGGCGCACCTCGATGGAGAGCGGCGTGGTGACGGTACGGGCTAGTAGCGGCATGCGATCTCCCGCGCCCGGGTCAGGTCGTCGTGGTTGTCGACCTCCACCCAGGCGACGTCGCCGATCGGCGCGGGCCGCACCTCGCCACCCCGGTCGGCGAACTCCTGGTAGCCGTCCTCGTAGTAGAGGTTCGGGTCGCGCCGCCAGGTCGCCTCCAGCGCGTCGGCGAGGGCGTCGGCCACCTGCGGCTCGATAAGCGTTGCGCCGATGTACTCGCCGTACGCCTCGCCCGGGTCCATGAGTTTGGTGATCCGGGTGAGCTGGCCGGCGGCGTCGAAGGTGGTCTTCATCTCCTCCTCGGCCAGCTTCTTGATGGTGTCGATCGCCAGCAGTACGCCGGGACCGCGCTCGGCCAGCAGCGTCTTCTCCACGCTCACCGGGTGCACGGTGTCGCCGTTGACCAGCAGCACCCCCCGGGCGAACCAGTCGCGGGCCAGCCAGAGGGAGTACGCGTTGTTCCACTCCTCGGCCTTGTCGTTGTGCACGAGGGTGAGCGTGACGCCGTACCGGCGTTCCAGGTCGGCCTGGCGCTCGCGGACGGCGTCCGCCGCGTAGCCGACCACGACCACCACGTCGGTGAGCCCTACCTCGGCGAGGTTGCGTAGTGCGATGTCGAGGATGGTGATCTCGCCATCCACCGGCACCAGCGCCTTGGGCAGGGTGTCGGTGTACGGGCGCAGCCGGCGGCCGGCTCCCGCCGCCAGCACCATTCCGACCATGCCGGCATCGGTTCCTGTTCTCGGGGCAGTCACCGAAGGAGGATAGCGCCGCCCGTGCCGCGCCCGTCGCCGGTCAGCGCCGTAGCCGCGTGGCAGTCGTCAGTCACCCGGCGGGCCGTCAGCCGGGCAGCGCCGCCAGGTCGGCGAGCAGCTCCAACCGCTCCGGGGCGGTAAGCGTGGCGTACGGGCCGGCGGCCCGCCGGTCGGTCTCCAGCTCGATGGCCCGCCGCTGCGCTCCGTCGGGCAGCTCGGCGATGGTGCGCGGGGTGTGCCCGGCGGCGGCCCAGGCTGCGGCGTGCGCGTCGGCCCGGTGGTATCGCAGCGTGCCGAGCCGGTTGAGCAGCAGCACGCCGGCCGGGGTGCCGTCCGGTTCGTGCGGGGGCGCGAGCGCGGCGAAGGCGCTGCCGTCGCCGGCCTCGGCCGGGTCGTCCGGAAATCCCTCCCCGGTCAACGCGGCGGCCAGCAGCCGGCCGGTCATCGCCGCCAACCGGAGCACCCGGTCGTCGTGACCGGCCCAGAGTTCCTCGGTCACCTCGGCGTGCACCTGGTACAGCTCGGCCAGGAATGCCAGGCCGCGTTCGGTTGCGGTAAGCGCGCCGTCCGGCGCGCGATGGACCATCCCGTACGCGACGTGCCGGTCCACGGTCCGCCGGCAGGCGACTGGATCGCGGTAGCGGTTGACGGCGGCGAAGCCGGGACCGTCGACGGTGCCGCCCGGTACGGCCAGCCGGGTGCGCAGCTCCACCAGGAGGCCGGTGGCGCTCGGGCCGCCGTACCGCTGACTGAGCTCGGCGCCACCGCCGTCCCGGCCGGCCTGCATGGCCGCGATGAACACCCGGTCGACGGCGGGCGCGACGAGCGCGGCGTGCCGGTGCGGAGGAAGACCGACGGTGTCGCTCACGAACCGGTCGACCCCAGCATGGTGAAGGCCCGCTCGGCGATCCGCCGGATCAGGCCGTCGTTGACGTCGCGGTGCTCGTCGAGCAGGTCGAGGTCGCCGGGGCCGAGCCAGCGGTACTCGGTGTGCTTCTCCGCCTCCAGCACCGGCCGGGTCAGGTCGCCCTCGACCCGGACCAGCCAGTCGCTCTCGATCCGGGCCAGGCCGTCGTCGCCGACGTAGTGGTATTCGCCGACCCGGCCGAGGATCTCCGACACCCGCCAACCGGTCTCCTCGGTGACCTCGCGGCGCAGGGCCTCCTCGACGGTCTCGCCCGGTTCGAGGTGCCCGCCGACGATGTCCCAGCAGTTGGGGAAGAGGCGTCGGTGCGGGGAGCGGCGTTGGAAGAAGAGGCGTCCCTCGGGGGCGACGATCAGCGCTCCGGCGCAGCGCAGCGGCTCGATGGGCACCTCGAAACAGTAGCTGCCACGAACCAGCCTCGCCGATGTCGGTCGGTGTGCGGCGGCGCTGCCGGGGGTAAGGCCTTCCTTGCGGGTACGGCCGAGCGTGCCCGTGGGGAGGCATCCATGCGCGACGCGGACCGGTTGATCGAGCAGCAGTACACGATGCTCCTGCGGCGGGACGTGGCGCGGCTGCCTGAGCTGTACGCCACCGACGCCGAGTACGCCATGCCCGGGGTGACCGTGCGTCCGGCCGAGTTGCCGGCCCTGCTGCGTACCTGGACGGGTGCCTTTCCCGACCTGCGGGTCGACCCGCTCGGCGTGGTACGCACGGCCGGCGGGGCAGCGGTCGAGCAGCGCCTGACCGGCACCCACACCGGCGTGCTGCACACCCCGTTCGGCACCGTCGCCCCCACCGGACGCAGCGTCTCCTGGGAGGTGGCGGACGTGGTCCGGGTGCGCCGAGGCCGGATCGTGGCGTGGCGGTCCTACTTCGACTGGGGGCAGCTGATCGCGCTGCTCGGGCTTCAGGTGGCGGGGCTGTCCCGGGCACCGCAACCGGAACCGCTCGGCCTTCCGGCCTGACCTGGCACACAGCCGACCCGTCGGCACCGGCTCCCCGGATGGTCGGGTTCACCCGACCCGGTGGCTCAGGATGCGGACATCGCCGTGCCGTCCGCGTACGCCCCGCCATCGCCCGTACGCTGAACAGCCATGACCGCCGAGCAGCTGATCTCCTTCGCCCGTGGCGCCCCCTCACTGGACATCGTCGATGTCGAGGGACTCAAGGCCGCCGCCGTCCGTGCCTTCGACGCCGATCCTGCCGGAGTGACCGCGTACGGCACCTCCGTCGGCTACCTCCCGCTGCGTAGGTGGGTCGCCGAGAAGCACGGGGTCGAGGCGGACCAGGTGCTGATCACCAACGGGTCGTTGCAGGCCGACGCCTTCCTCTTCGACCACCTGGTCCGGGCCGGTGACGCGGTGGTGGTCGAGCGGCCGACCTACGACCGGACCCTGCTCAACCTTCAGCGGGCGGGCGCCGAGCTGCACGGGGTGACCATCGAGCCGGACGGTCTGGACACGGTCGAGCTGCGCAAGCTGCTGGAGTCCGGGGTGCGTCCCCGGCTGGCGCACATCATTCCGAACTACCAGAACCCGGCCGGCGTCACGCTCTCCCTGGACAAGCGTCGTGAGCTGCTCGACCTCGCCGCCGAGTACGGCTTCACGATCTTCGAGGACGACCCGTACGCCGACATCCGGTTCCGGGGCGAGCCGCTGCCGTCGATGCTCTCGATGGACACCCGCAACGTCGTGGTGCACGCCTCCAGCTTCACCAAGACGGTCTGCCCCGGGGTCCGGGTGGGCTACCTGGTGGGTCCGGCGGACCTGATCGCCGACATCGCGAAGAAGGCCACCAGCCTCTACATCTCCCCGGGCATGGTCTCCGAGGCGATCGTGCACCAGTTCTGCGTCTCCGGGGACATCGAGCGCTCGATCGAGACGGTCCGGGCGGCCCTCGGCGAGCGGGCCCGGGTACTCGCCGAGTCGCTGCGCCGGCACATTCCCGAGGCCCGGTTCGTGGAGCCGGACGGCGGTTACTTCCTCTGGGTCGAGCTGCCCGAGGACGTGGACGTCGACAAGCTCGCCCCGGCGGCGGCCGAGCGCGGCGTCGCGGTGGTCAAGGGCAGTGACTTCGTCATCGACGGTGGGCGGCACGCGCTCCGGTTGGCCTACTCGGCGGTGACCGCCGATCGGATCGACGAGGGCGTACGGCGGTTGGCGGAGGCGATGGAGGCGGTTCGCGGCTGATATCTGTCAGATTTCTGACAGAAAGCGAATCCGGCTCGCCTCGGGGCTCCCGCTGGCGTCGCTGGCAGCCCACAATGCTGCGAGCGTCATTCACCACGCGTACTGGCTGATCCGTCGGCGCAGCTCGCCGCGGTTCCCTTCCGGCGCGGCCCGGCCGCCCCGCACGCTGGTGTGGCGCGCCAGCACAACCCCCCGCCCCCATGGCGCCGGGCGGGCCGGATCGCCCCTCACCCCCCGATGCGGTCCGGTCCGTCCGGCGCCACCCCTCGCTCTTCGCCGTTGTCTCGATGATCGGCGCGGCGGCGTAACCTGCAAGCCGCAGCCGGGCGCGAGAGGGGGGCGGGATGGCGGATCGGATCCAGCGAGGACGGGCGACCTCCACCAGCGATCACCGGGCGGCTCCCGCCGGCACTCCGGCCGGGACCCCGGAGAGTGGCCGGGCGCTGCGGCCCCGCAACTGGTCACCGGTACGGGCCGTGACCCGCCGGCTCAACCCCGACGGCTCCCCGCCGGCCGAGCACCCGGCCGGCCCCCGCCGCAGCGCCATGGTCGACTGCGCGCTCTACCTCGACGGCCGGCGGCAGTCCGGCGACTGGGACTACGCCGAGGCGCTCGCCGAGGCCCGCCGCGCCGAGACCGGCTTCGTCTGGCTCGGGCTGCACGAGCCGGACCTGACCGAGATGAGCGAGATCGCCGCGACCTACGGGCTGCACGAACTGGCCGTGGAGGATGCGGTCAAGGCCCAGCAGCGGCCCAAGCTGGAGCGCTTCGGTGAGGTCAGCTTCCTGGTGCTGCGGACCGCCCGGTACTGCGAGCACGACGAGCTGACCGAGAACTCCGACGTGGTGGAGACCGGGCAGGTGATGCTCTTCATCGGCCCGCAGTTCCTGATCAGCGTCCGGCACGGGGACGCCTGCCGGCTCGCCCCGGTCCGCGAGGAACTCGAAGCTCGACGGGAGTTGCTGCTGCACGGTCCCTGGGCGGTGGCGTACGCGATCACCGACCGGGTGGTCGACCTCTACCTGGAGGTCGCCGACCGGCTCGAGGACGACATGGACGTGCTGGAGGCGGAGGTCTTCGACCGGCAGTCCAGCGGCCGGATCCAGCGGATCTACCAGATGAAGCGGGAACTGGTCGAGTTCAAGCGGGCGGTGATGCCGTTGCAGCGTCCGCTGCTGGCGCTGGCCACCCAGCTGACCCGGGAGGTGCCCAAGGAGGTACGCCGCTACTTCCGCGACGTGCAGGACCACCTCAGCCGCACCGTGGAGCAGGTCAACTCGTACGACGACCTGCTGAACTCGATCCTCCAGGCGCGGCTGGCCCAGGTGACGGTCGACCAGAACAACGACATGCGCAAGATCGCCGCGTGGGCGGCCATCGCCGCCGTCTGGACCGCCATCGCCGGCATCTACGGCATGAACTTCGACTTCATGCCGGAACTCAAGGTCACGTACGGCTACCCGGTGGTCCTGGCCCTGATGCTCACCATCTCCCTGACCCTCTACCGCTGGTTCCGCCGCAACGACTGGC